>JBLMZW010000001.1:0-3092 GCA_050259035.1 Chitinophagales bacterium
GTAGAGGCCCGTCACTAGGGATGTTATTCATGTTTAAAAGTATACCGAATATGTTTACTGGCGAAAAAATCCCTTTTGATTATGCTGAATCAGAAATAAAGAGGCTATATCCCATGTACAACCCCGGTGAAGGCATCCGCGAACACCTGCGGCAGAATTGGGACAGATACTAAGCTCTTACATAGACTGAGGTGGTGCCTATGCAACGGACCTGTCAGCGATGCAATAAGGAGTTTGAGGGAGGCAATAAGGCGAACTATTGCCCCGATTGCTCCCATCACGAACAAATCTGTATAGTCTGTGGCAAAGAATTTATCACAAGCAAAGGCCAGCAGGAACGCTGCCCGGACTGTTATCACAAAAAAATACCGAAACCGAGCAAGGCCGGGGAAGTAAAATGCGCCATATGTGGCGCTATTTTTATGGCCAAAAACGCCCAAACAGCGAAGTATTGCCCTGACTGCCAGCAACTTGGCCATTATCAAAAGCTTAAGACCGGGAAAATGGACAGCAAAAGCGACAACTATAAGACGGTTACTGTCAAATGCGGATGCGGCTGTGAGGAAACATTCGAATGTACCTGGAGGGAGTATCGCCAGGGGCGGAAATACAAGAACATGGAACACGCCAATAATGCCAAAAAGGCGAAGTATATCGAGAAATACGGGCCGACTCCGGTGGAAGACAAAATTGAGGAAAGAATCGAAGTTGATTATTCTCCTCACCCGGGCCAACTTATATTTCACAAATCGAAAGCCAGATTCCGCGTCCTGGTATGCGCCAACAGATGGGGAAAAGACCGCTGTTCGATCAATGAATTCTGCGGTTTATTTGCCGCAATGCTCTCGGAGAATCGCCCATCTACATTGGTTCCCAAAGTCATGGGCTGGATAGTAGCACCGACGTATCGATTAGCCTACCAAAACTGGCGGGAATTAAAACACTTCTTTCCAGAACAGTGGAGAGTTAAGACAAATGAAGCTGAATTACGTATAGAAACCGTAAACGACGGCCTTATTGAGGTAAAGTCAGCCGACGATCCTGAGAGCCTCGTTTCCGTCGGCCTTGATATAGTGCTTATGACCGAGGTCGCGAGAGCAAAAAGCCTTGAGGATATATGGGCCAACCTTTTCGCTCGTCTTTCTTCAGCAGGAAGGGGATTAGAAGGAAACGGTGGGTTAGGGATATTTAACTCTACGCCGCTCGGAAGGAATTACTTCCATACGATGTACAAATGGGGACAGGATCCTTCGATGCCTGAGTGGGAGAGCTGGCAATTCGACTGCTACTCTACTCCCTACATCAAAGAGAGCGATATAGAGATGGCCAAAAAAACACTGCCAGAAAAGAGATTTAGGCAGGACTGGCTTGCTGAATTCATAAGCGACGCTGGTGAGGTATTCGCTAATGTGGATGCTGTTTCTATTGGTTCGACACAGGAACCGGTTCCTGGTATGAGATATTTCGCCTCTTGGGATCCAGCTCAACGCGGCGACAATTCTCCATTTATGGTAAGAAACGAAAGAGGGGAACAGGTTTTCTCTCTGAATCTTACCGGTAGAGGTTGGCCTGACCAGGAGAATATCGTTGAAACCCACGTCAGGCGATACAATAATGCCCATTTATATATTGATTGCACAGGCATTGGAGATACGATTCCGTCCGAAATGATCATGAGGGGCCTTGATGTAGAGGCCATCTATTGGTCAGGCGGTGGTAGTATCAATATGAAGGAACAACTGGTGGCCAGGTTTATTGTTCTTATGGAACAAAAAGCCCCAACACTACTGAATGAACCTGTACAGAAGGCCGAACTGAAAGCATATGAGTACAAAATAACCAAGGCAGGCCATTTTAGCTATTCCGCGCCATCAGGGATGACGGACGATTATGTTTCAGGATTAATCATGCTGTATAAGGATTTTAACGCAATTAATATGATACTACCCTGGCGCGGTTTCCTTGGTGGCATCAAGAAGCAAGCGATTTAGGAGGGATTTACATAGTTCTAATTTCAACCATAGCAACTATTTTAAGCTTTACCGGTAATATAGGTGTAAATTGCAAAAAAATTTGGGGTTTTTATGTATGGATCGCAAGCAATATTCTATGGGTCTATGTAGCATATAAAACCCCAAATATACCGCAGATAGCAATGTTTATTGGTTATGCAGTATTAAATATAATGGGCATAATCCAGTGGAGAAGAAATAAATAGATTAACCTTTGCACGGCAAGGCCTCGCCAGCCGCCCGCCCATGCCTCCGGCGGGTGCCGTGCATTAACATTATTATCATTATGCTGGCGTCAGCAATATGACCAAGCGCGATTTATTGGAGGCAAATATAAACCAATAATTTTACTGCTCAAACTAGCCTACCGGAGGCGAAAAGGGACTCCCTCCCCTGTTTGGGCAGTTTTATTTGAGGGAGAAACCATTATAGGGAGTGATGGGAATGATTGAATTAAATATGGAACAGATACAAGGCGTTTTAAGTATTACCAGGAAGAACAAACGTAATGGAGGACTATCAGATGTATTGATAAATTTAGTTGGTAATTGTTCGTGCGCGTCTGGAGTTTATTGCATTGAACATAAAAGCGGCAAGAGATATATAGGTTCAAGCGTAGATATCGGAAAAAGATGGCGCAGTCATATGAATCTTTTAAATCAAGGCAATCATTATTCTAAAAGTCTTCAAAAAGATTGGGATGAATTTGGAGCAGAGAATTTCAAGTTCTGCATAATTGAGATTGTTAATGACGAGAAAAATTTAATCGACAGAGAGCAATGCTGGATTGATAAATACGAAAGTTACAATAAAAACAAAGGCTACAATTCATCCCCTTCGGCCCTCAATTGTTCAGGAGTGAGACACACCGAAGAAACAAAACGAAAGTGGTCAGAGATACATAAAGGAAGAGTATTTTCAGAAGAGCATAAAAGGAAAATCGGATTAGCAAACAAGGGGAAGAAGCGTACTCCTGAGATGATTGAAAGACATAGGCAAAAACTTTTAGGAAGGAAAACTCCTGAAGAGATAAAGAAAAAGATTAGCGAAGCTTGCAAGGGTCGCGATGGATTTAAGTTG
>JBLMZW010000002.1:0-4894 GCA_050259035.1 Chitinophagales bacterium
TCAAAACCCACAGCTCCCGCATGTTGTACGGAAGCGACTTCCCCATGGGCACCCTCTATCCCACCGGAAAACTCCACCGCCTGGCCGCCCAAATCTGCCCCGACCAGGAAAGCCTCGACAATCTCATGTGGCGCACCGCCAGCCAACTGGCTAACCTTCATCTAAAATAATCAGTTGCCCCTCTAACTCCTGCATGACATCCATCGGCTTATCCCACTAGGATACCTTTGTACTAAACGGCAAAAGGAGGAATACGTAAACGCTGGATAGAAAAGAACTATCATAACATAATATGCCATATTTATAAATTAGCGGGGAGGCATCGAAGTGGCTACCACTGGCCTTAAGCTTAGACCCATGATAGATAAAATCTTTAAGGAAAGGCTTGGTCCGTTAAGTTTTAAATATGACGGAAAAGTAGGTTCAGGCATTTGGCGGTATGCACGGTCACATGAAGATGTGCAACAATACATATTCATTCAAAAAAGTTATCATTCCCTATTCCCCTCTATAAGCTGCCACTTAAGTACTTCCTTACGAAAAGCGGGTGAAGAAAACATCTTTCGTATTGCGAAAAGAGTGGGACAGTGGGTTTCCTACGATGGTGTATATAGTCTGGAAAAGACTTTAAATCATTTTGTAGACTTAATACTGAAATTTGGTCTGGAATGGCTAGACAACAATTCGATTCCAGACCTGATACCTCCCCCGGAACTTCATCAGATTCTTATGACTGAACATGCAGAGAAATCATCGTCCTTTATTCGCAAATATGGGATTGATATTGGCGCAAATGCTGAAAGTATTAAACTAATCGCTGATATACTTATTCAGCGAAAGGAAGAGCTAGGACAAGACGTAGATTGGGAATTGATATTGCAGGCAAGCGCATGTTATGGCGAACTAATCATTAAACATATAGCAGGATACTGGAAATGGGGCGATTATAAATGTACTCCGGCAATACAAGTAGTTTTAGAAGATGAACGTGCAATTTCTCATCCCTTATTAGATATTTCCGAGTTCTGGGGTAATCCCAAAGGGCGAGATATTAATGACCTGTTCCTAAACATTAAAACACAATACCTTGACAAGTATCGTCGCCACCAAGAATACCTCGCATATTTAGCCAGCTATGACGAACGTGCTATTGCGGAAGAGTTGGATAGTTGGTTTTGGGTCTGGGATGAATTCATTCATACACTTCATTTTCCAACCATTAGAGACCTGATGAGAAAGGATCTTAGTAAGGATTATCAGGAATTGCTAAGTGTGTGGCAAATCTGGGAGATGGCAAAAGAAAACGAAATCCCTGTTGTAGAAATGGGACTAGAGAAGGGTAGACCAGAAGAACCTTTGATGGCAATGGCTGAATTATGGGCACAAAAAGTTAGACTATGTAGTAATCGCCAAAAATGTATCATGTTTTCATGGGCCATCGCAGAATTATGCCTGGGACAGTGGGGCGGATACCTGAGTAAAAATCACAGGAATGCTGTCCAGACTGTTAAAGCTATGAGTCCGAATCGGCTAAGTCCTGAAGATACTATTGTGGCACTCAATCAAATAATTGAAATCATTAGAATCTAATCGATTAGGGAAGAAAAATGGGTGGTAAGGGGGCGAACAAATTGGCTATATCACGTAAAGTCCTCCTAGTATCCATCTGTCTCTTGCTTATTCCGGGATTGGTATTTGGACTCTACTGGTCAGTTTTTAGGATAAGCTTAGATAGCTTAGATAATTTACCCAAGGGTGATCTATTAGAAAGCTATCCTTCTCCAGATGGCCAATACACACTTAATATTTATAGAACCAATGGGGGAGCAACCACGGATTTTGCTATAAGAGGAGAAGTTATATTTAACAAACTCGATAGAAAACCTAAAAATATTTATTGGGAATATCATCGAGATAGCGCGGATGTTCATTGGGTTGACAACTATACGGCCAATATTAACGGACATAAACTGAACGTATTAAAGGATGAATATGATTTCCGGCGAGATTAAGGATAGTCGACTTCTTTCCTAATCCGAATGATGCAAACAATTGCCATTGACTTTGCTAAAAAAGGACGAGGAGGGTATCCTTGTGCAAAAAGTATACAAAAAGGGATTAGGGATTCAAATAACGGTAATTATTCTTGGCGTTCTTGTAATGGTCGGGGGTGGCTTTTTATACGAAACAGTAATTGATTATATTATATTGTCAATAACAGGCATACCTTTCTATGGGCAATATGGGTTGGATTTAGTATTAGGGTTATAGTAAATGATGAAGGAATAACCGTAACTTTTATGAGATTTATGAAAAACAGAAGTATACGATGGGGTGAAATTGAAACAGTTGCAAAAGATCAATGGATAGTTGCGCCGATTTTTCATTTAATCCCGAAAGATGCCCGGCAAAGAAAGGTAATAATAAGTAGTTCGATCCGAGGGCATCGAGAGATTCTTGCTGAAGTGATAAAAAGAACGCCACAAGCTGAAATTGACGAAGAAATATTCAGGTACGTTGAAAAGAAGACTACATAGGCTAGATCAATGAAAAGGAGTGACCAAAATAAATAAGAAACTTGAAAAAGTTATTCCAAATAATCTTCTTGATTTAGCTAGGTCATTGAATCATTTAGGCATTGACGAAGTTGCCTGGAAATGGGCGGAAGCATTGCGAGTCGTTGAGTTCCTCGGTGAAAATGAATATCTGGTATTGGGTGGAGATGTATATAAGATCGTCGAGGGGTCCTTACAAATTACTTGTGATAGTTGGTTTACGAACCGCGACAATAGCCATACTTGGAACGAGGTTGTCCAAGAATCTGTAGAAAAAGCTATATCTTATATTACTAACTATCAGAAAATGAATGGCGACAGCTACTGCTACTCAATAGTATTTTCAGGGAAATAGTGCCATAGTCTGGTATTATGATGCAACCTTTCATTAGTAGTATGTTCTAATCGGTGCTGTTGGGAAGGTTTCTATGAACCTAGCGGAATGAGGCAGTGGATTTAAAAACGTAAAAGTTCTGCATATGTAGGAGGTAGGGATGAGGGGGAAAAAGGTATATTCGAGTGCACTTAACCCTAACTCACTGCATTCTCACCCAGGTCTTCAGGTCCAATTTGGTTGAATATAATAAAGCATTGCCACTTTTCTTTTATTTCGTAATAATATACAAAAAGAACCAATTAGGTTAAATAAATGTATAGTTATACTTCTATGTAATCCGATATCACAATTTGGGGTCTGGGGAGGATATTCTAGGATTGTCAATTGTCGTGTAACGACGGGGAGGGGCTTATTTTGGTTAGCAGGGGAAGGCTTGGTTGGAACTATTTTTCGTATGTTTTTCTATCGGTGATCTTTCTAGCAACGGTGCTGTTTGTTGGAGGCTTCTTGGGCAACTTACCGGTATACGCCGGATCGGAACCCGAAGCCGCGACTGTAGTCCAAGAGAAGAGTTCATGCACTTTAACAGTTGATAGTAACACGGTGCAATTGCCTTTTTTTGTTACCGATGCTGTACTCGACCCCGATAAACCGGTCGTTTACATAACCTGTAAAGCGGAAAAGAAGTTATATGCCGTTGACTATACTACCGGAGACACATCTTCCATGACTTTTACGGAAATGCCGGAAAGCCTGGAACTGGGCAAAGGCGACTATGTAAACGAGCTCTACGTAGCTTTGCTAAGTCAGGAACATAGTTCTTCCTGGAAGCAAGATGAGCAAACTGGAAAGATAGCAGTCATTAGCAGGGATAGCTTTAGCCTTCTCGATACGATAGATATTAATGTTGATCCTTTCGATATTGTAGCCGGCCGGGATGGCTGCCTGTATGTTCCTTCCGGTTCAGGTGGGGTATGGACTTGCTTAGATTCTTATAACCGAAGTACCAAACAGCGTGTGGGAAGAACGGGAATTTATGAATTAAACTGTGCCCGGCTTCATCCCAGCTTGGAGCGAATTTATACGCTGGATGCAGATAATTATCGTTACCGTGCTTATAACATTTCAAATGGCAGTTTTCTAGAACCTGCTTCTCCTGGCGGCTACTTAGGGAATTATGATGATCGATTGAATGATTTCTTCGAGATAGACCCAACCGGAAACCATATTTTCAATAGCAGTGGAACTATATATTCTTCAACAACAGCTAAAGCCAGTGACATGAAGTATGTGGCCCAAATGGCGGATCCGTTCGAGGGTATTATTTTCGAATCTGACGGTTCTCGATTCTTTACCCTGCCAACCAGCGAAGATGCCGTATACGTATATGATGCGGCCAGCCGTAATAAAATTGGTAGTTTTACTATTACGGGAAAGGGCAAATTTATCTTTCGACAGGGCGAAAAACTAGTAATACTTGGCGCAAGCAATACCTATAACCTTCAAGCCATAGACCTTTCAGCACTGGTGAAAACGGTTTCCTTAACCACTAACCCGGCGCAGCCGCAGATGGTTGGAACCCCTATAACGTTAACAGCCGAGGCTACGGGCGGAACCGATCCTGAATACGCCTTCTTAGTTAAGGAAGCGGCAGATGACTGGGTAGTTTTACAGAATTGGTCATCGGCTGATACCTGTACCTGGATTCCAAAAATAGGTGGGACGGCGGTTCTCATGGTGCAAGCCCGATCCGGCGGAGCGGTTGGAACTAAAGTGTTTACCTCCATGGATTATATGGTGAATCCCGGAGGAGCACTTTCGGGCGCTTGGAATATGCCTTCGAGTATAACCGACATCATCGTGGATCCAGCTAACCCTATGGTATATATGACCAGTATAACCGAAAGAAAACTTTATGCCGTGAATTATGATACCGGGGATACTATAATTATCGGGTTTCAGGAAATGCCTGAACATCTGGAAATGGGCAATGGTGAGTGTG
>JBLMZW010000003.1:0-8828 GCA_050259035.1 Chitinophagales bacterium
AATCGGTCGCTATTACCCATTTAAACTCGTGAAAGTGGAAACAATAACCTACCGGGTCAGCCGCATCGTGAGAGGTATTAAAAGGTATAACTTTAATATCTCCGATAGAAATTTCCTGGGAGATCTCTTTTTGTAGGTGCAGAGGCAGCCGATTACGGCAGCCCAAGCCTTCCCAGGTAAGGGGTCGGGTATATACCGGGAGTGAATGCCTGCGGGCCAGAACTTCGACTCCCTTAATATGGTCAGAGTGTTCATGGGTTATTAACAAAGCATCAAGTTCACTGGCCTTGATGCCGATCTGTTCCAGTCCCCGTTCTATTCTTCTGGCACTTATGCCGGCATCGACCAGAATACGTGTATTGCCCATTTCAACCAGGATAGAATTACCTTTACTTCCGCTGGCCAGTACCTGAACCTGCATTTAACGTGTCTCCTTAACGTTGATCTTTCATTATTGAATTCCGCAATAGACAGCAAGTATCCTTCCTTTCTTTCTGTAAATACTAGATTGCATGGATATTACCTGCTCTGACGACTACCACTTGCGATGAAGACTTATACAAGGTAAAATGTTATAGTCACAACTACAGTCGGGGTCTATGTTAAACGGCCCCGGCCGAATATAACACATGTTTTAGAGTACTCGGAGAGATGGCTGAGTGGTCGAAGGCGCTCGACTGGAAATCGAGTAGACGGCTTATACCTGTCTCGAGGGTTCAAATCCCTCTCTCTCCGCCAGAAAAATATCCCTTCCCGGTTTCCGGGCAGGGTTTTATTTTCCAAAATTGCCGCGCTAGATGGGGAGGTAGCGGTGCCCTGTACCTGCAACCCGCTATAGCAGGGTTGAATTCCTGGTCCCGGGGTTGCTCTGTAAGGTCTGACTGGAGTAAGTGATGAAGATGTCCGGGTCCTGTGCAACGGGACGTTCTGAACCGTGTCAGGTCTGGAAGGAAGCAGCACTAAGGAATTAATTCCGTGTGCCGCAGGGGTGCCTGAACGGAGTTAACTGCTTCAGTAACGCTTGGAGGGCAATTTCAAAGCCAGGTGCGCGGCATAAAGAAAAATAAACCGGGGAAGCCCCCGGTTTTGCTTTAAGTGGGACTAATGCTTACCTTTTCGGTAATAACCGGTTAGAACATTTAAACCGTGTTGTTCAATATAAATCCGGTCGATTCCAGCGTCTATTAACACCGGTCCACCGGCTTCCTGTTGGTCGGGGAGGTTATAGACATTAAAGATTTTTGGATAGGAAAAGGTGGTGCGTAATTTATTAGCAGTATCATTGGAGCCAACAATTAAAGGGTATCCATTTTCCTTGGCAAAGGAAGTTAAAGCATATGTAGTACCTATCCCATAAATCCCGGTAATATCAACAAGTTCTTTCGTTGATGCCGCCTGCTTCAGTTTTTCCTTGATCATAGCCGAGACAGCCTGGTAAAACTTGTCGTCGGGCAAACGTATCATGTATTATTTTCACTCCTTTCCAGGAAAAAGAATTTCCTGCCTTTATTATATCATTCGAGTTTTTTTATCCCAGGCAGTCCGGGTTTCTCAGAAGTAAAAAGGGAAATTTAAGCCGATGAAGAATTTTTAAGTAGATTATCAACGGGGGTTTTGCCATGAGCTACCTGGCTCTTTATCGTCAATGGAGGCCCCAGGCTTTTAAAGAAGTAGTGGGGCAAAAAAGCACTGTAACCGGTTTGGTCAATGCGGTGCGCGATGGTAAGCTGGCCCATGCTTACCTTTTTTCGGGTCCGCGAGGCACAGGAAAGACCAGCGTTGCCAAAATTCTAGCCAAGGCCGTGAATTGTTCGAATCAGGTCGATGGCGAACCCTGTAACCATTGTCCTGCCTGTGAAGATATCAAAATTGGTTCATTTATGGATGTTATTGAAATAGATGCAGCTTCCAACCGGGGTATAGATGAGATCAGGGATTTGAGGGAAAAAGTTAGAGTGCTGCCGGCCCAGGGTAAAAAGAAGGTTTATATTATCGACGAAGTGCATATGTTGACTACCGAAGCTTTTAACGCCTTATTAAAGACCCTGGAGGAACCCCCTGATTCGGTGATGTTTATACTCGCTACCACTGAACAGCATAAAATTCCTGCTACGGTATTATCCCGCTGCCAGAGATACAGCTTCGGCAGGCTATCCGGTGATGAGATTAAACAGCGTCTCAGAGAAGTAACCAGTGAACACGATGTCAATATTTCCGACCAGGCCCTGGACATAATTGTGCGCCGGGCCAATGGGGGGCTTCGCGATGCCTTAAGCACCCTGGATCAGTGCATATCATATCAGGGTCAAAGTATTGAAGCGGTTCATGTGGAAGAGATGCTGGGGTTAATTGACCAGGATGCCCTGACTGCTTTGCTTAAGTATCTTTTTAATAATCAGGTTGGAGATATAATTACCTGCCTGGATACACTAGTAAAGCAGGGCAAGGAGCCAGTACAGATAGCCCGGGATACTTCAGTAGCCATCAGGGATCTGTTGGTTTATATGGTATTGGGTTCGGAGTCGGAGGCCATGATTCTGTCGCCCGATATTTTACCGGGATTGGTCGAGGCACTGCCCGGGCTAAATGCATCTATGTTATCGCGGGCGATTAAAATTATGATTGATCTTGCTGCGGAACTAAGATTTAATGAAGGACAGCGATTCCTGATGGAGGCTGGATTTTTAGAGCTGGCGCACGAGTTTAGCGCCAGAGACGAAAAACCCGCTCTGACTGAAAAGGTTCAAGTTAAAAAAGATAAAACGACCGCTTCCTCTCCGGTAAAACAGGAAAGCGTACAATCTTCTGATTGGAATAATATTCTTACTTCAGTTAAGGCCTTGCGTCCCACAACCTATGCTCTTTTGGTTCCAGCTGCATTAATTAGTCTGGACGAAGACCAGATCACCCTGGGGTATAAACCGGAAATGAACTTTCATCGAGAAAAAATGGGAGATAAGGGGAACCAGGGAATTCTAAAAGCGGCGACTAAAGAGGTACTGGGTTCGGAAAGGGAAATAAACCTGGTGTCTTTAGAGGGAAAAACTGAGAGACCCCCGGTTATCAGTAAGGCAGTGGAAGTGTTTGGCCCCGACAAGGTCAAAATAATAGAATAGGAGGTTAGGTTAGTGTCGTTTGGAAACATTAGCAAAATGATGAAACAGGCTCAAAAACTGCAGCAGGACATGGCGAAAGCGCAGGAGGACTTAAAGGACAAGTTTGTTGAGGCATCAGCTGGAGGCGGAGTTGTATCAGTGCGGGTAAATGGGAAACAGGAATTGGCTTCTATTACAATAAACCCGGAAGTCGTTGATCCGGAAGATGTTGATATGCTGCAGGATTTGATACTGGCAGCGGTTAATGAGGGCTTGAAAAAGAGTCAGGACCTGGCCGCTGAGGAGATGTCCAAGTTAACCGGTGGGATTAAGATTCCTGGACTAACGTAGGAGCTATTATATGCGACTGGCATTTCCGCTGGAAAAACTGGTTGAAGAACTATCGAAGCTCCCGGGTATCGGCCCTAAGGGTGCTCAACGGATAGCCTTCTATATAATGAAGCTTCCGGAAAAAGAAGCCCTGAGTCTCGCTGTCGCTATTGAGACGGCGAGAAGGACGGTTAAACCCTGCAACACTTGTGGTTATCTGACTGATAAAGATATCTGTGATATTTGCACAGACGATAAGCGAGATAATAATCTGCTGTGTCTGGTTGAAGAATCCAAAGATCTTATGGCCATTGAACGAACCAGATACAATGGAAAATACTATGTTCTGAATACGTCTCTTCAATTTATGAATGGGGTTGACTTAACTGGAGTCGATATCGAACCTCTGTTATCGATAATTAAGGATTCCAGTATTTCAGAATTAATTATTGCCACTAACCCTTCCATAGATGGGGATGTTTTTGCCCGATATATTGCCAATGTAACCCGGGATCTGGGAGTAAAAGTTACTAGATTGGCCTATGGTCTGCCTATAGGAGGGGATATTGAGTACGTTGATCAAATAACTCTTACCCGAGCCTTCGAAGGAAGGAAAGAATTGGCGGAATAAAATACCTCTTTTGGAAATATGGCGGTTTTTAATAATCCTATTTCTGCTTAAACCGTCATATAGTATCCCAGGGAGGGATTCTTATGAACCTGATGGACTTGCTACTCAAAGCCCTAAAAGGTTTTTTTTATTTGAGGGCGAATGATGACCCGGAAATTCCGACAGATCTCGAAATACTTGCTCAGGCTCAAAAAGAATGGCATCAGGCTACTCTATTCTTTGAAGAAGTAATTGATCCGGAATTGATTGATTATGCTGTATATAATCTTAAGGCAGCGGAGAAAAAATACAGCTACCTCTTAAATAAGTTTCGCGTTTCCCAGAACTGTCAATGCGATGACTACATAGAAAAATGTAATTTGGCGTGATAGGGGGGGAGACTTGTGTCCACTGGACTCTGGGTGGCCTGTGCGGCAGCAGCAGTAATTCTACTAGGGGTGATAGTTAAGTTAGGGATAGGAAAGACTTTGGGGGTATTAATAATCAGAACCGGAATAGGTGTAGTTCTGTTATTGCTGGTCAATCTTATAGGTAACTTCTTTTCATTTTTACTGCCTGTTAATGCGGTTTCTGTTTTAACCACTGGTTTTCTCGGTATACCTGGAATCTTACTGCTGGGATATCTAAAATATACTGTGGGCTGATAGCTTCGGAAGATGATACAACCCCACAAAATATAGATTCATTAAGGACTGTGAAGAACAGTCCTTTCCTTTATTTACAAGACTTATCCCTTTGCCATGTTATGGGAATTGATAAAGTCCGTCGGCAAGCCGACGGCACGCGTGGTTTCGGCATTTTGCCTCACTGCTTTGCTCGGGTAAAAATCGAAACAGTCCGAATGTGTTATATAATTTCCAAAATGTGCGTACTATTTAAGCGTTATGTGACCTTATTGACTGTTCAATTGTGGTTCAATTATACTAAGTAGTATAGTCTTATTATTTGGGATACTGCAAGGAGCGTTGAACGTAGAGGGTGTTTAAACGAGTCGTTGAAGCATATATAGGAGAATATGCTAGCGGTAAAAGTGAACTGGCTATTAACCGAGCACTTGATTTGTGCCGGGATCAGGAACCGGTTACTCTGGTTGACCTTGATTTTGTTGAGCCTTTCTATACCCTTCGCCCATTAAAAGCCTATCTTGAAGGGTTAGGACTTACCGTAATTGGCTGGGGCGCCGGAGAGAGTTTTGGTTTGGGTGAAACTGGCGTCTATGTCAAACCAGCAGCCCGTTGGGCATTGTGGCGTCCCGGGCACATAATCTTGGATGTTGGCTATGGGGTCCACGGCGCTGCTTCATTAAACCTAGTGGAAGGGGCCTGGGAATCCAGCGAACTTAAAGTCCTGGCCGTAATTAATGCTAGCCGACCAATGACCTCTTCTGTATCAGGTATTGTTGATTATGTCAGAAGCTTGGGGAGGGTAGATGGAATAATCAATAATACTCATTTAGGTGATGAAACCAGTATAGAAGTTGTTCTTGAGGGTTTACATTTAATTAACGAAGCAGCTAAAATAGTAGAAATTCCCTTGCTTCATTCGACTATAGTGGAAAAACTTAAAGATGAAACACTAAACGCGGGAGTAGACCCAAATAAGGTTAAAACCATCAAGCGGTATATGCCGGCAGCAATGTGGTAATTTTGAGAATTGATTCGCTTGATGAGACTAACAATAAGTATTAAAGAAGAGGAGGTGCTCTTATGGAGAAACCGGTTACGGGGACTAGAAAGGCTTTTATGACCGGTAATGAAACCGTAGCCTGGGCTGCTCTGGCTGCGGAAGTAGATATAATGTTTGGTTATCCCATTACCCCACAGAATGAGATCATGCATTATTGGACCCGGCTGGCCCCCAAATATAACCGCGGTTTTTTACAGACGGAAGACGAGATTTCTGCCGGTTTCACTGTGTGTGGAGCCATTATCGCGGGTAAAAAGGCTTTCACAGCGACAGCTGGCCCGGGGAATACCATAATGCAGGAGCCATTCAGCATGGCTGAAGGAATGAGGCTGCCTCTGGTTGCTGTTATTCAACAACGTGGAGGACCATCTTCCGGTACGGTGGTTTATTCTCAGCAGGAGGTCACCCTTACCACCTACGGGGGAAATGGTGAAGGCAACCGAATAGTATACTCAACTTCCAGCCACCAGGAGATTTATGATTATGTACTCAAAGCTTTTAATACAGCTTGGAAGTATCGCTTCCCTACTTTTGTCCTGGGTGATGGTTACCAGGCAAAAATGAGAGAGCCCCTGGAAATATACGATCCGGCAGAGAGAGGGATAGAGATGTTGAAACCCGTCCCCTCTGTAGGCATTCCTGGCAAGATTGGGATTGATAGGGAGCCTCAACACCTGTGCAACATATATAGTCTGGAAGAAGAACTCTATGAAGTGGTGCTTAATATGCAAGAGGAATGGAACAAGATTGCTCCAGAAATCATAGAGTATGATGCCCGTGAGTGTGATGATGCAGAAATACTGATTGTTTCTCACGGAGTGGTTTCCCGCGCCGCGGATGATGCGGTCAAAGCACTGAGAGCGGAAGGAATCAAAGCCGGCTATTTCAGACCAATTACCCTGCGTCCGTTCCCTGCCAATGAGCTTCGGCAAATATTGCGGAGTGGAATAAAGAAAATGCTGGTAGTTGAATCAGCTTACGGCCAACTGGTTAGGTTAATGCAAACAGAAATATATGGGGAAACCGTTCCCATGGAAACCCTGTTAATGCCGGCGGTAGGTATCATAGACGCCGATATTATTGAAAAGGTTAAAAGTATTATTTGATCTAGAGAGGAGGTCCTGATTATGGTTCAACCAGCAATGCCCAAAGCATGGTATAAGCCTACGAAACCGCATAAATTTTGTCCCGGTTGTGGACACGGCATAATACTAAGGGCACTGGGAGAAGCGGTTGATGAACTGGGAATACAAAACCAGACCATATTTGGTTGTGATATAGGTTGTTCACTTCTGGCCTGGAATTTCTTTGCTCTGGATTCCACCCAAACTCATCATGGCCGAACCACTCCAGTAATGGTGGGGATGAAGAGGGCCAGACCGGAATTGATTTGTGTTGGGTATATGGGCGATGGCGGTGGTTATTCCATAGGCTCTCAGCATCTGGTTAATTCTGCGGTACGTAACGAAAAAGTAACCTTAATTTTAGCTAATAATACTAACTATGCAATGACCGGAGGCCAATTGGCACCAACCAGCCTTCCCTGGCAGAAAACCGAAACTACACCATACGGCCGGGATCCTGAGCTTACAGGTTATCCCACCCGGGGGCCGGAAATGATTGCGTCGATTACTGGAGACGGAGCCTATGTGGCCCGGGGAACAGTATCAAAATACAGACAGTTAAAAGGCTTCATTAAGAAAGCCCTGCAAAACCAGATAGAAGGTAACGGGTTTTCATTTGTAGAAGCCTTATCCACCTGCCCTACCAACTGGCGAACCAACGCCAAACAGACCTGGGATTGGTTAGAAGATAAAATGGAAACCTATTTTCCTGTAGGTGAATTGAAAAACCCGCTTGGAAAGGAGGGTTAACATGGGCCTGATCAAAATAGCATTGGCCGGAGAAGGAGGCCAGGGGGTTCAGTCGGTTGCTGAAATACTAGCTGAAGCTGCATATAATGAAGGAAAACAGGCTATCTATATTCCGAATTTCGGTTTGGAACAACGAGGCGGAGTCTCAATTGCTTTTCTTCAGGTCAGCGATAAACGCATAGGAGCTCCCAAATTTAATAAGGCGGATATCGTTGTTGCCCTGAGCGAGAGAGCCGTGGTAAGGAGCCACAATTATTCTGGCCCGGATACCATTTTTGTTTATGACTCGTCATTCAGTGTCCAGCCCGAAGAGTTGCCACCGGTCTATAAGACTCTTATAGACATTCCCGCTATTGAAAATTCCAAGCGGCTAAGTACACGTGTATTTAACGTAATTATCATGGGTGCGGTACTGGCTTTAAATGAAATAGTAAGCTTTGATAGTGTTCGTGAAGCTCTGCAGAAAAAACTAGGCTACAAATTTGAAAAGAATGCCGAGTTACGAGAATTAAATTTCAAAGCCCTGGATGTGGGAAGACAATTAATTAAGGAGAAGATGAAAGGAGGGGAAAAGGTGTGCGCAAGTTCGAACCAATAGTTGAGGAAACAAAGAAAGCTAACTTTTACCTGTTCCCCGAGCTTTGCAAAGGATGCGGTCTGTGTAAAGAAAAGTGCCCTAAAGATGTCCTAATATGGTCAGAAAAGCTTGGAGCCTACGGGACACCAACGGTTATTCCCAAGGACAAGGAAAGCTGCATCGCTTGCGGTATTTGCGAGATAACATGTCCTGATTGTGCGATCCTGGTGGAAAAGGTTAAAAAGAAGGATAAAGACAAAGACAAGGATAAATCAAAAGAGCAGGTTAACTAAAATACAACGACCGGATGGGTTGGATTAAAGAAGATGCCAACCCATTAAATTTTTCAAGACTTAGAATAATTACTACAAGATCCAACTATATAATGAAATGTTTTATTTGTTTATATCTGCCTCTTAATTTTTACTGCCGGGAACGATCAAGAAAAGACCTGAATTAACGGTCGTTTTTAGAATACAGTTTTTAGGAAATCTGAAATATCGGGAAAAAAATAAGCAAAGTCCCTTGACATGAACATGAAGGGCATGCTAAGATAACTCTTGCGCGCAGGAAACGCGCCAAGGTCTTAGAAAACTGAACAGCGGAACTTGGTGCCTATAAAAAGGAACCAAAAG
>JBLMZW010000004.1:0-6736 GCA_050259035.1 Chitinophagales bacterium
CCAGCTTTAGGACAAATCTGGTGAAGACTATCGCCGTGAGCATGCTGGCAATAATACCTATGGAGAGGGTCACGGCAAAACCCTTAATCGGTCCGGTTCCAAAGAACATCAGAACCAGAGCTGCGATCAGGGTGGTAAGGTTGGAATCGAAAATGGTCCAGAAGGCCCGATTAAATCCGGCTTCTATAGCTGCCTGAAGGGTCTTTCCGGCACGCATCTCCTCTTTTACTCGCTCATAAATGATGATGTTGGCATCAACCGCCATACCGATTGATAGGATAAAACCAGCCATACCTGGAAGGGTCAGGGTGGATCCCAGCAAGGCCATTACCCCCAGAACAATGAACGAATACAGCACCAGGGATATATCCGCCACAACTCCGGGCAGGCGATAGTAACCCACCATGAATATTAAGATCATAAGCAAGCCGATAATACCGGCATTTATACTCTTATCCAGTGAATCCTGGCCCAGAAGTGGCCCAACCGTACGTTTTTCAATGATATCCAGAGTAACCGGCAGGGCACCCGAGCGCAGAAGTGCCGCGGTTTGCTCTGCTTCCTTTAAGGTTTCGAAACCGCCATGGATAAGCGCTTGACCATTGGGGATTTCCTCTTCGACCCCTGGATTGCTCTTAAGCTTGCCATCCAGATAAATGCCTATGGTTTTACCGACATTGGCCCGAGTTCCTTCGCGGAATAACTTGGCCCCGGTCTTATCAAAGGTCAAGGAAACCTGGGGCTGATTAGAGGCCTGGTCCAGTTCAGCCGTGGCATCTTTCAGGTGATCACCGGTAACAATGATATTACCGTTCATATCCCTGAACTCCAGCTGAGCTGTACTCTTTAATATGTTTGCCGCCTCTTCCGGGTCCCCTACTCCGGGCAGGTCTATTATTACCCGGCGGCTGCCTGAGGCCTGGATGGTCGGTTCCTTTACCCCTAATGTATCAACCCGGTCACGAAGAACGGTGATTGATTTCTGAATAGTATCAGAGGTTATCTTCTTTCCGGCTCTTTCCTTGGCCTCCAAAACCACATGGAGACCCCCTTTGAGGTCCATGCCTAAATTAAGATTCTTGGCGATTGGAATATATCCCATCACCGACAGCACAGCTAGCACTGCAACCGCTACCACCACCATGATTAGTTTAACCACGCTGGTGGCATTAACGTTCTGCATCAAACCTTCCCCCTTTTTAGATTTAGAGCAGCTTGGCCCCATTGATCAGTAATTGGAACTTACAATCCAGGAATCCTGCTGCCCGGCGGCACATAATCATCCGGGTCAGGAATATTTCAAAGTACTCCATTACCGGACAGATTTCGGTTTCAATGGAAAGCTCCATAGTTATTACCCGGTTCTCACCATTGATCGTCAGAATGGATTCATTGACCGCATAGTTGACCCGGTCGTGAATATCGAAAGTCGCAATATCACGATTTCGAACTCGTGAGCGATGTACATGGCTTTTGTCGGCCATTATTAAAGCAGCGGCAACTCGGTTAACCGGTTGGCCACTGCCCTCGTCATGGTTGCCAATCGCTGCTGCAATCGCCGAAACCTCATCAGGCGGCATGCCCATTTTCTGCAGAATATGCATAGCCATGAGCGCTCCGCTCTGGCTATGTCCACTTCTATTTATAACATTCCCTATATCATGCATGAAACCGGCAATTGCTGCCAGTTCTACCTCCCGGGCACCAATACCTAGTTCCAGGAGGATGTAGCGGCTGCGTTCGGAAACCAGGGAAACATGCATTTTGCCATGGTCGGTATATCCCAGAACACCGAGGTATTCATTACCTTTAGCGATTAGGGCGTTTACCAGTGGATCTAACATTATTTCCTGCAGGGTGACTATTTGGGCCACTTTATTCCTCCGACTGCAGATAAGCTACTGCAGTTTTTAGAATCTCAATATCGCTGTTATCACTAACTTTAATAATCACGGTCTTTTCCTTAACTTTCTTGACTTCTCCGTATAGACCGCCAATGGTAACTATTTTATCATGAACCTTGAGGTTTTGCACCAATTCCTTGTGGCTCTTTTCCTGTTTCTTGCGGGGCATAATTATCAGGAAGTAAAATATGGCAAAGAACGCCACCAGCATCCACAAAGCGCTGGTCCAGGTCTGCTGGGCGGCTGTCTTCACGGCAAATATTTCTAACATGTTATCCCTCCTTTCTTAATTGAACATAATTATGGAACCGTGTCTATCGTTTTCCTATTAAGGAATTCCTGATAGAATTCACCAAAAGTACCACTTTCGATACCCTGTCTGATTCCTCTCATCAATTTTACCAGAAAATAAACGTTGTGGTAACTTAACAACCTTAACCCTAAAATTTCTCCTGCTTTAACCAGGTGACGCAGGTAAGCACGGCTATACCCCCGGCATACCCGGCACGAGCAAGCAGAATCCAATGGTCCGAAGTCTTCTGCGAATTGTTGATTGCGCAAATTTATCCGTCCAGAACTGGTATATCCGGTACCATGCCGGGCCAATCGGGTTGGCATTACGCAGTCAAACATATCAATCCCTCGCGCCACCCCTTCAATCAAGTCTTCCGGGGTTCCAACCCCCATCAGATAACGTGGTTTCTCTTGCGGAAGCAGGTGGTTTGCCTCTTCAATCATAGAGTACATTATTTCCTTGGGTTCCCCTACGCTTAGACCTCCAATGGCATAGCCCGGTAAGTCTAGATCAACCAGTTGGGCTGCACTTTTTGCCCTTAATTCAGGATAGCCCCCGCCCTGAATAATTCCGAACAAGGCCTGGTCCGAGCGGGTGTGGCTGTTTTTACATCTGGCCGCCCATTCGCCGGTACGTTTGACCGCCCTTTCTACCTCCTCAAAACTCGCCGGGTAGGGTGGACATTCATCAAAGCACATAGCTATGTCAGCCCCCAGAGCCTCCTGTATCTCCATACATATTTCGGGATTCAGATAATGAATAGAGCCGTCAATGTGAGAACTGAATTGCACCCCGTCGTCGCTTATACGGCGTAATCCTTTTAGACTGAAAACCTGAAACCCACCGCTGTCAGTTAAGAAAGACTGGTGGTAATTCGTAAACTGGTGTAGGCCTCCGGCCCTTTTAACAATATCAGCACCTGGCCTGAGATGAAGATGATAAGTATTGGCCAGGATGATGCCATCCCCGATCTCGTAGAGATCTTCCGGTGTCAATGTTTTAACCGTAGCCTGGGTTCCCACTGGCATGAACACCGGGGTTTCAATCATACCATGGGATGTTATTATTCTTCCCCGCCGGGCTCTGGTATGCTGACATTTTTGCTGTAGTTTATAACTGAACACCTGATCCTCCGCTTAAAAGCAGGGGAAATCCCCTGCTTAAATAATCATCATGGCATCACCGTAACTGAAAAACCGGTAGTCGGCATCGACCGCATGCCGGTAAGCCTTGCGCATTAAGGCCATCCCGCCAAAGGTATAAACCAGCATAAGTAAAGATGACCGCGGCAGATGAAAATTGGTGACCATAGCATCAACGACATGAAACTCGTATCCAGGATAAATAAAAAGGGATGTTTCCTTACGGCCCGGAACCAGTTTATTCTCTTGCCAGGAACTTTCCAGGGTTCTTACTGAAGTGGTACCTACCGCAACAATTCGCTTGCCTTCGTCCCGAGCCCGGTTTAGGGTTAAAGACTGCACCTGACCCAGCTCATAAACCTCCTGATGCATTTGGTGATCGCGAATATCGTCAACCTGTACGGGCCTAAACGTTCCCAGCCCCACATGAAGCACCAGTTTAATAATCTCGACTCCGTTTTCAGCAATCGCCCGTAATAACTCACCAGTAAAATGAAGTCCTGCAGTTGGCGCCGCCGCGGACCCATATTCCCGGGCATAAACCGTCTGATAGTCAGCGACATCATCTTCCCGGGGAGACCGACCTATATAAGGCGGCAGCGGAACCTGTCCAATTTCATCAAGGGTCTTGAACCAGTCGTCATATCCGTAGAATTCTATCAATTTTCCGCCCGGAAAAGACAGGTCCTTTTTGACCCGCCCCTTTAGCTGTCCATTGCCAAAATCCAAGACAGCTCCGGGCCGCATTCTCTTGGCCGGTTTAACCAGGCAAGCCCATCCGCCTTCTTCCGCATGCAGCAGCAACGCCTCGATGCTTCCGCCGGTATCCTCCTTTACTCCCAGAAGACGTGCCGGAATAACCTTGGTCTCGTTTATTACTAAAACATCCCGGCAATTCAGAATTCCTGCTATATCATGAAAGACCAAATCCTGAAGTAAATCGTTTTTTCTGTCAACCAACAGTAACCGGGAATTATCGCGAGGATGGCATGGAAACTGAGCTACCTTCTCCGGCGGCAATTCGAAGTCATAGGTTCTAATATCAAATATATCCATCATCTCTGCAAGCCCCAAACCAGTCATTTGTGGCCTGCGTCCTCACTGTTTTATAGTAGGATTTACTTCTTACGTTAAATCATTCCGAACAAAGCAAGGTCACTAGGCTCGTACTTTCATAGTAAAAACTAAGAATATCCGTGTAGCTCAAGCCCTGTTTGGCAGCACTGTACGCCCCCCACTGTGACATTCCTACTCCATGACCCCATCCATGACCGACAATCTGCAAGGCTCCCGGGCTTTTCTGGTAGGTTTGCAGCCCGGAAGAAGTCATGACCTGGAACGAATTCGATCCCCAGTTGAAAGGTAAAATCAGGCTCTGGTTGCGAACCGTCCAGCCCGATAGTCCCCCATTTAGATTAATAATTTCCCCGTATCCATTAACCACGGAATAGCTGGCATCGCTGCTTATATCAAACATATTGCTCATAAAGCTCTGTTTGTTAACCGTAGTGCTAAAGCCCGGGTTAAACAGTTTACCGAAATCCGATCCCGTCATCTGCAATTGTTTCCCGTTAGTGTCCGTAATAGTCACTGTAGAAACCCGGCCCGATGGATATTTTGTTAAAGATACCGAAGAAATATAAGCGATATCAGGATTCTTTACCCTCAATAAATCATAAAGTGATTTTCCTGTACCATCCGGAGCGAGGCTTATCTGTAGGCTCCAGTCGCTAAGCCCATAACCCATGCTGTAAGGGTCTGGTTTTCCCTTTAAATAGGAAAAATCCGAGCCGAAAACGTTGCGATTATCCTCGGTGTATCCCCCGCTGTTTGAATTATAAAGAGCATAAATTAGAGTACCCTGATCGTCAATCAAAACCTGGCCCGCGGAGGCATCGACCGCCTGCCGGCAAAGCTCGCCTTCGCAGTCATAACCCCCATAAACCTGGCAATGATTGGCGTTACAGACGGAAAATCCGTCAGCCCCATGTTTCACCTGGTTCTTGGCCGCATAAGTTCGGGCCGCGACTGCTTGAGCTTTTAAAGCCTCCAGAGGCCACTCATTGCTCATCTCTTTAGGAAGCACCCCATAAAGATATTGCTCCAGAGGGAGTTCATTTATAATTACCATTGCTGTATCGGTGAGATTAAGGGTTATACTGACACTTCCGCGGTAGCGTTTGCCCTTGTAGGAGAATAAGGACGGATTGGCATCCCCGGTGGGAGTTAAGACAATGGATTTATAATTGCCTGCACTATAGTTGCTGTCGGTGCTGACAGAAGCGAATTGAATCTTTTGTGAACTAAAGACTGCCCGCCACTGGGAACCAGGCCCTGCGGTAGTAATAGGATTGCCATCAGCCAGTACCTGATAAGACCCGGCTTCAATCTTTATATCACTGGTCAGGTCGGTAGTACTGAGACCAACTTTAATATTGGTCGGAGCACTTACGCCCAGGGCCTTCCCGGGGCTTAACCAACAAACGCCGGCTATAAACACCGTTATGTAAAATATCCCGATCAGCAACTTTTTCCCCATCAGTTTCTCCCTCGACTTTTTGTGAGAAATTCGATGGTGATTGGCCAAATTCCTTTTTTAGACCAGGGAGGGATTCAGTTGTCTGACCCTAGGAATCTATTTATACTTTTTGGTTAGCCCAATAACTTGCATTGTTTGAGTTTTTCAGGGGCCAAAAAATCGGCCCCCGGTCCCCAGGAAGTAGACCACTCCCCAGGTCAAGATAAAGATCATAACAGCCGCTCCAAGATATAGCCAGTATTCCCGGTATTCTCTGACGAAGATTTCGCTTCCGATTTCCACCGGCCGCTTATAGTTAAAGGTACGGAATTCGCCCTCATCGGTCAGAACGACGACATTCTTTTCCTGGCGCTGCAGGACAACTCCTTTAATCAGAGCCACCGCTATACCTCCTTTTCCATGGCCGGGCGTAATCCTTAACTGATTTGCAGTCCAGGATTAGTACCAATGCGGTTACATATCTCCTGTGCTTTTCCAGCAGCCCGGGCTCTATTAAATCCACCAAATGCATATCTGGCAGAGTGCGGTTGTTCTGAAAGAAATCCAGGTGTTCTGGGCTGGCAGTCAGGCGGCAGGCCAATTCCTTACACGCCTCTCTGTTTTTCCAGTTTGAAGGCGTTTCCTTTATAAGGACATTCAAGCTGAGGCCAAAATCCTGAAAGCGGTCCAGCAGGTCTTCGACCTCCTGGCGGCGTTCCCAGTCGGTGCCGGACCATAAGGCTCGATCTGCTACAGCACTCTCATTATCAGTTGGCATCCTAAAACCCCTTTCCTTACTAGCGCCGAAATACATTAAAGACTATTGTCAACAGGATGCTAAGCAGTATACAGGTAACAATCGGGAAGAAGAAAGTGA
>JBLMZW010000005.1:0-6091 GCA_050259035.1 Chitinophagales bacterium
GAGAAACAGTAGCCCGCCTACAGGCGGGTTATTTGTTGCAAAGAATGACAGAAGGAACCACAAATGGCGCGGCCCAACAGCTGGTCGATTTCTTTAGCAATTAGTATCCATTTTTGATAAACCTCCTGAAACCGTCTGAAAAACGAACCTCCGGCTTAAAGTGAATTTGACAGGTATCCACAATTTGATATTTTAAAGCGAAGAGGATAATACATCCCCATATACCAGTAATGACATTCTAGACTTAGCACTGAACATAGGAGGGGACAATATGGGACCCGCACTTGAACATGTCAAGAATCTTCGCCATCCGGGAACGCTTGCCTACAACTGGTTCTTTTATACCCGCGCTATTAAGGGTGTGTTGCGGAAACACAGGGTTAAATCATACCGACCAAGGTTCGGAAGAGACGATCACCTGGTCATATATCCGGAATCTAAAAGGAGATGGTATGAACTATTCCAAGTTCCGGAGGAAATAGAAGTGCCATTTACCTACCATGACCATGCTCGGGCAGTGGGTCTAATGATTCTAATAGAAGGCCTGGGGGTTAACTTCCGTTACTTGCTTCATCTTAAGAGTGAGCTAAGGTTTCATAAGTATTTGGTTCCCGGAGAAGTCTATGTGGCGGACTACCTTTTCGCCGATGTGGTTCGAATAAGGAAAGACAAGGCGGCTATTGTAGGCTATACCACTATAAAAAAGGATGGGGAACTATATCTGGAATCACGTGATCATTTTGTAATTAAAAATGTTCCCGAGAAATATCTCATGCTTTTAAAATCTGATGAAAGCGGCGAGTTCAAAGGCTTAACTCATGTCCCACCTGAACCGCTGGTAGACAACCAGGTGAAGGAAATTTATATCCCCGGAGACTTACCCAGAAAATACGGTGCCACCTCAGGGGATAAGAATTTTGTTCATACCTCCGCCTGGGTAGCCAGGCAATTCGGCTATAATCAGCCATTCATTCAAGGTCTGTGTACAGCCAATCTGATTATGAAAGAGTTATGCACAGCGGGGGTGTCCCTGGACCATTTTTCGATAACTTTTTGTCGTCCGGTTTTTCTTAGAACCACTGTATTTCTTCATTATACGGATAACGTATATCGGCTTCTGGATGAGGCCGGAAATGTTTTATGCTTCGGGCGGATTAACAGCCTTGATGGTAACCTGGTAATTAATACTCCATTATATCAGCAGTGTTTTAAAGGAAAATGAACTAAGAAATAACCAGGGTCCCAAGAAAAAGATAGAAGCCGACTCAAAAGTATAAATTAAAAAGTCTAACACCTGAAAAACAGGCCCGTATCATTGAAAAAAGGTGGTACGGGCCTGCTCATATTATGTGCTTTTCGGAGTATAAGTGGGGCGATCTTTTTTCCTTGTGATTATTGGGACAACCACATTATAATGAGTTTTATCGATGAAGAATAATGTTAAATATCACGTGTCCACAGGGATGCCATAGCAGATCCGCCGCCCACACATAAAGAGGCTCCACCAGTTGTCAGATTCAAACGTTCCAATTCATAGTATAGGGAGACAATGATACGCAAAGCGGTACAACCCACTGGATGTCCCAGCGCAATTCCTGAACCGTTGTGATTCGTCTTATTTAAGTCTATCTCGATACCGGCTTGTTCTTTAATCATTTTGCCTACACCGATAAATTGGGCTGCAAAAGCTTCATTGATTTCCCAATAATCAATGTCTTCGTATTTTAAACCTGCCAACTTCAGTGCTTTTGGAATTGCCACAGCCGGACCAACCCCCATTATTTTAGGATCGACCCCCTCGGAAGTTATGGTAATCATCTTCATCAAAGGTTTTATCCCTAACTCGAGTGCTTTTTCCTTAGTCATTACCACAACTGCAGCGGCTGCATCATTGATTCCGGAAGCATTAGCCGCAGTTACTACGCCACCCTTTTTGAATGCTGGAGGAAGTTTCGCCATAGATTCAATACTGGCATCAGGTATCATATGCTCATCGTTTTCGAAGAAGGTAGAGCCTTTCTTCGATTTAATTTCTACTGGTACAACTTCTCGTTTAAATATTCCCTCCTTAACAGCCCGGGTGGCTCTATGATGACTCATCAAAGCCAATTGATCGCATTCTTCGCGGGTAATCCCATACATTTCCGCCACATTCTCAGCAGTAATACCCATGTGACCCGGTACCATGCTGTCAACCAGGCCATCATGCAACATGGCGTCCTCAGTCGGCCCAGGGCCCATTCTATATCCCATTCTGGCTTTGGGAAGCATGTAGGGGGCATTAGTCATACTTTCAGTGCCGATTGCCATTCCAATATCTATTTTACCTAACATAATGTGATCACAAATTATTTCAAGTGCTCTCATTCCAGAAGCACAGTTCTGGTTGACATTACATGCATTACTTGAGAAAGGAAGGCCTACAGCCATAGCTACCTGTCTGGCCGGCAGAGAACCTTGCATGTGCGGATATACTTGCCCCATAATCAATTCATCAATCTTATCAGCTGGAATGCCAGCTCGCCTGACAGCTTCATTAGCCGCAGTTATTGCCAATTCTTTTGCCGAAACATCCTTAAGAGACCCTATGAATTTTCCAATAGCAGTCCGGCATGCGCTTACGATTACAACTTCCCTACCCATATCTCTACCTCCTCATCATTCTGGCAATAATAAACACAATAAACCTCCCCGCAAACTACCCTCCTTGTCAGAAAATTATCATTAATGTAAAAAGAACATAGCCTAAAGATTCGCTTAATGCAGTGTAATTGCAAACATCGTGCCAGTCTTTAGGAATAAAGAAATGCACCGTAGAATTGGGGATCAGCAGCAGTGGCTCATTTTGACCCATATTTCAACCCATCCTATTAAGTAACAACTTTAGTTACATCAGCAACGCCGGTTTACTATAAAAATGCCTTTTGATCGTCTCTTTTGAAGACTCTAAAGAGGGGTAACAAAACAGCACTACCGTCGCAAATTGCTCCGGTGACTGTTTCCTGTTTGGGGCAGCTGTTTTATAAAGGGAATTGGATAACCGGAATGGTGAAGAATGAAGAAAGGATACTTCAAGTAAAAAGGCAAATCATTTAGCATGCCGATATTTTAGTTGAACGTTAAGATACAAATAACAGCAATCATTAGTCCTTTAATCTACGGGGATATTGTATTTTTTCATTTTTCGATACAGAACTGACTTATTAAGTCCAAGCAATTTGGCAGCCTGGGTTTTATTATTACACGTTTTTTCGAGAACCTGCTCAATAGTGGCCTTCTCCAGTCTTTCAACCGCCTTACCTAGATGATCCACCACAGCCTCAACAGGATTTTCTTCCTTGCTGCTATTAAACAGTGAAGGGAAATGCTCATAACCAAGGCTTTTGTCCCGTTTCAAAGCTGCTAGATTCATTGCTCTTTCTAAGAGGTTTTCCAGTTCACGAATGTTTCCTGGCCAGGAATAATTACAAAGCAAATTTAAGGCGGATTCAGAGATCCCCAGAACATTGGTCTTTAGTCGATTGTTTATTCTTGCTATTAGATCTTCAATAAGAAGGGGTATATCTTCTTTACGCTTCCTGAGAGGTGGTATGTTAAGACGTACCACATTTAGACGGTAGTACAGGTCTTCGCGGAACTCCCGGTTGGCGACCATCCTATCCAGGTCCCGGTTGGTAGCGGCTATGACTCGAACTTGAATAGAGATTGGCATGGTTCCTCCTACTCGCTCGACAGATCTTTCCTGGAGGACCGACAATAGTTTGGTTTGCATAGTTAAAGGCATATCTCCGATTTCGTCCAGAAAGATGGTTCCGCCTTTAGCCAGTTCAAACTTCCCGGGTTTGCCGCCTTTCTTTGCTCCGGTAAAGGCACCTTCCTCGTAACCAAAAAGCTCAGATTCCAGGAGATTTTCAGGCAGCGCTGCGCAATTAACCCTGACAAATGGCCCTTTCCAATGACTATTATTGTGAATCGCCTGAGCAAATAACTCTTTTCCGGTGCCGCTTTCACCGGTAATAAGAATGGTTGATTTAGTATTGGAAAGCTGTTGGGCCATGGACTTTATAAGACTAAACTCACCGCTTTGGCCGACCAGGTCTTTGAACTGCCACCGCGCTTTATAGATTTGGCGTACTTCTTCCCGGTATAGATTCAATTCTTTTTCAATTTCGAGATATTTATTTACTAGCTTTTTAGCCCCCGACATGTCCATAAATAGACTTCTGCCAACAGCGCCTACAATTTCCCCGTCCTTAATAATCGGTGTTCGTGTAATTATGGTATCACGGCCATTTATGGTCCAGGTATCGACCTCGTGAATATCTCCGGTTTTTAATATATCCGGCAGCTTGGAATGGGGTGTAATATCAAGAACATGCCTACCTACTACTTCTTCCTTTTCCATCTCCAATAAATTAAGATAGGTCTGGTTCATAAACGTTATGATGCCGTCCTTATCAACAATTACATATACCATATAGGGGTCGAACACTTCAGAAACGGTTGCATAGGCTGTTCCCATTTCCTGCAGCTTTTGCACGAGAAGATTGGCTCTCGATATTTCGAGAAAAAGCGTATGTCCGATGGCTCCAATAATTGTACCGTCTTTAACAATAGGCATCCGGCTTATTATGGCTTCCCGGTCATTTACCGACCAGATATCAAGCGGGTCAGGCTTGCCGGTCCTGATGACCTCAAGCAATTTGGAATCGGGAGTCACTTCTAGAACTAGCTTACCCTCTACATCTTCTCGTTTTTTCTGCAGCCATTCCAGGTAAGACTCATTAATAAAAACGATTTTCCCGTCTTTGTTAACTACGATAAAAGCCATATATGGATTGTCCAACATTGCCTTAACTATAACATCGTATTCATTCGTTTTCGTATCTTTCAATGACGATGGACCCCCTTAGCTAGAACTGTTGTTGTAATTTCGGGTCGAACAATTGCTTTTAGTATTAATTAAATAAAACCCCGAAATGTCCTCTTTACATGATAATGGATAAAAAGGGTGAAAGGACCTGATTAGAATAGTATGATTTACATTTAACCTATTGCGATAGTGATAGAAAGGGAAAAAAGTTATGACCTACCGGAAGGCTAAGTATGCAGGCTTTTACGGATTATGTTAGCTATAATGCCTATCAGCAGGAGCGAAATAATTATCATGAGCCCGTTAAAGACGGCTTTAACAGGGACAAGAGGATTTCTAACAACAGCTTTTTTATGAGACAGCGATTGCGCAGGCCCCAGCGTGCCCTCATTTAAGTCGGACTTTTCGATCTTCTGTTTAAAATATTCGATATCATAGATCGGGGCTTCGGATGCAGAGTTTCCGCAAAACAGGCGGTAATTCCGACCTAGCTGGTACTCCATAATTAGTCGGTCTATATCATAAACAGCAGTAATTCCGGTGATATTAAGGGGGTTATTATCCTGGTTTTGTATTCTTAATTTCAAAACAGGGGAGGATATCACATTTTCCATAATGATGCTGGTGTTATCTATTCTGTCGTTCTTTAAGGTCAGTTGATAGAAGGTTCCCTGGGCAATCGGATATCCTGGCTGATTGTCTTCACGCCACAATTCATAATTCCGCCTGAAATTTCCCGCAACCGTCAGTTTTAATGATTCAATTCGCAGATGGTTGGGGTTATTAATACGAATGATTGAATCTTTCCCTTGAGTCTGGTTTTTATAAGTAAGGCTGGTGCTTCTCTTATAGCGCAGGTAGACTTCACTGACACTGCTTTGGTACTCAGGAATAAGAGATTGTATCTTCAGGTTATCAAGATTGTTCTGTATAACCACCCGGTAATATGAGTATTTCAATCCCTGACCGAAGTTGACCCTGTTGTTGGTTATGCCATCCACACTGTAAATCTTATGTTCCCCCAGCCCTTCCCAAAACAGACCATCGTAACTGCCGTAGATTAAACACCGTACCAAATAGGGTTTACTTAAGATATTGATGGTTAAACTGTTGATCAGAGCATCTTCACTGGGTGAGGTTTTAATCTGATAATCAAACACCGTCTGGTGATTTTTTTGATACGTATCGGTTTGAACTGCTTCATATTGTCGGTTAGGC
>JBLMZW010000006.1:0-64541 GCA_050259035.1 Chitinophagales bacterium
ATTTCGATAAGCACGGATTCTGTCTATGCCATACCAGCTGAAATTAAAAATTCTCATAAAGAGAGACAAGTAGCGCATAAGCTGGCTGCTATTCTTGATTTAGATGAGGAAAAGGTTTACCAGAAAATCACAAAAAACAGCAGGTTTGTATGGATTAAGAGACAGGTGGTATACAGCCAGTCGAGCCAGTTGAAAAAGATTAAAAAGAATCTGCCTGGAATAGGTTTTACTGAAGAAACCAGGCGGTTCTATCCGAAAGGTAAGGTCGCCTGCCATATACTCGGAATTTGCGGGATAGACAATGTGGGTTTGGATGGAATAGATCTTTACTATGATGATGTTTTAGGTGGCCAGGATGGCCGTGTTCTGATTGAGTATGATGCTCTTAACCTTGAAATACCCGAAGCTACTCACCGGTATGTCGCCCCCAAGAACGGATCGAATCTGGTTTTGACTATCGATGAGTCTATTCAGCATTTCGCGGAAAGAGAGCTTGATGAGGTAGTTGGAACAAGAAATCCTAAATCTGCCTGCGCAATAGTTATGGATCCACGTACCGGTGAAATCCTAGCACTGGCTACCCGTCCCAATTTCGATCCCAACCACTACAATAATTATCCTTCCAAAAACCGGCGCAATTTCGCAGTTAGCGATGCCTATGAACCCGGTTCTACCATGAAGATATTGACTGCAGCGGCCGCTATGGAGGAAGGTGCGGTTAAACTCAATTCCAAGTTCTATTGCCCTGGCTACATAAAAGTAGGCAAGGAAAGTATATCATGTGCTGCGGGCAAGGCCCACGGCAGTCAGAGTTTTAAGGATGTGGTGGATAACTCATGTAATACTGGTTTCGTGACTATCGGCCTAAACCTGGGGATAAAGGCCTATTATCGCAATCTCAGGGCTTTTGGTTTTGGTCAGAAAACTGGTATTGAACTCCCGGGAGAAGCTGGAGGAATCATAGTTCCGGAATCCAGATGCAAACAAATTGACCTCGCGACCATGTCTATGGGTCAGGCTAACGCTATAACTGCAATACAATTGATTTCAGCCATGTCTGCCATTGCCAATGACGGGATTTTGATGAAACCACATTTGGTTAAGGAGTTTCGCGATTCCGATGGAAAGGTAATAAAACGTTTTAGTCCCACTCGAGTGAGACGGGTTATGTCCAAGGAAACTGCCAACGAATTATCATTGATACTGGAAAGCGTGGTTTCTAATGGTACCGGAAGTAATGCTTATGTTGAGGGGTACCGTATTGCCGGTAAAACCGGGACAGCACAGAAAATCGCCCCCGGTGGGGGTTACCTTCCCAACGAGTATGTTGCATCTTTTTTGGGTTTTGCTCCAGCCAATAACCCGAGCCTGGTCTGTATGGTTGTAATAGACTCTCCCCAGGGTGGCGCTTATTACGGGGGGCTGGTGGCGGCCCCCGTTTTCAAGGATATTATGCAGGATAGCCTGCGTTATATGGAGATACCTCTATCTGAACTTCCGGAAAAGAATAGTTCCCAAGAAAACAACCAGAGTGAGAGTCCGGTCGTTGTTCCCAATATTATTAACCTATCGGCCAGAGATGCACAGAATACTTTGTTAGGTGAAGGACTGGAACCAAAATTTGAAGGTGAAGGAGACCTGGTTTGGGATCAGGTACCGAAAGCATATTCCGAGGTAAAAAAGGATTCTGTAGTTATTGTATATTTAAGCGCGACTGCGGAAAAGAGTGGCACCGGACAGGTAACAGTGCCTGACCTGGAAGGAAAATCAATGAAAGAAACAGCTCGGATTTTGTCCCGATTGGGTTTGCGGCTTCGCCCGGATGGTTCTGGCCTGGCTGCCAGCCAGAAACCGGTACCTGGAACCAGGGTTAAAGTGGGTTCAACCATAAAAGTTGTGTTTAAACCCCTACAATGAAACAAATAATGCATTAAGTGGAAGAATAAGTATTAGTAGAAAGTGGAGTTCCAGCAATAAGCTGTTCCCATACTTTCCTGGAGATTATTGCGGGAGGTTGATGACGATGCTTCTGGGAGATTTGTTGAAAGGGCTGGAGTACCAGGTTATTCAAGGGAGTACTGGAGTAGATATAACTGGAATTGAATATGATTCACGCCAGGTACAAGCAGGCAGTGCCTTTGTTTGTATTCCGGGGTTTAAAACCGATGGTCATATATATGCTCCTCAGGCGGTTGCGAATGGAGCCCGGGCCATAATTGTGGAGCGGGCAATTGAGGCACCCGCAGAATGCGCCCTGATTAAGGTGGAGAATGCCCGTGTTATTCTGCCGACTTTGGCTGCCAGGTTTAACGGCTATCCTTCCCGGGAACTTCGGGTAATTGGTGTAACCGGAACTAACGGTAAGACTACCACTACCCATTTAATTCGAGCGATACTGGAAGAAGCCGGACATCGAGTGGGACTGATCGGAACATTATACTCCAGCTGGAATGGAAAACAGGAGAGCATCGCCCATACTACACCGGAATCGGTTGAATTAGAGAAATTTATGAGAAAGGTGCGGGACGAAGGGGGCGAATACGTTGTGATGGAGGTCTCCTCACATGCCCTGGAATTGGACCGGGCCAAGGAGATTAATTTTGAGGTTGGGATATTTACGAATTTAACCCGCGATCACCTGGACCTGCACCAGACCATGGAGAACTACCGGGCTGCCAAGGAGAAGCTTTTTAAAGTTCTGCACCAGGATAAGAAATCCTTTGCCATCATTAATGCTGATGATGATTATGCGGAATTCTTTATTACGGCCAGCAATGCTGAAGTAGTAACCTATGGTACCGGCAAAACGGCTGAGGTTAGAGCAGCTGACGCCATTATCACTGCCAAAGGTTCTTCATTCCAGGTGGTTTATCCTTATGGTAAAATGGCGGTTAACCTGAAATTAGCCGGGATGTTTAGTATTTACAACGCTCTGGCTGCTGTTGCTTTCGCCGTACGTGAGGGAATCGAGGCGGAGATAATTACCAGGGCCCTTGAGAAAGTCGAAGGGGTCCCCGGACGGTTCGAGTCGGTTGATGAAGGCCAGGATTATTCTGTGATTGTCGATTACGCCCACACTCCGGATGGATTGGAAAACATACTGAAAACCGGAAGGCAAATTGCACGGCGCCGGGTTATTACCGTTTTTGGCTGCGGCGGCGACCGGGATCGAACTAAACGGCCCATTATGGGAAAAATCGCGGCTGAGCTAAGCGACTTTGCCTTGGTTACTTCAGACAATCCACGCAGTGAGGATCCGTTGGCCATAATTGATGAAATCTTAGTAGGGGTCAGAACGGTGCCGGAGGTTCATTACGCGGTGGTACCAGACCGTAAAGAAGCTATTCACCATGCCATTCAATTAGCCGGGAAAGACGATCTTGTGATAATTGCCGGCAAGGGACATGAGGATTACCAAATTATTAAGGATAAAATAATCCATTTTGATGACCGGGAAATAGCCAGGGATTGCATCAGAAAGAAGTTGGAAAATGGATAAATCAATAGAGGAAATTGCCCGGATACTTGGAGGAGAGTTAATTTCACCGGTTCCACAAGAGATGGTCACCGGGGTTTCCACTGATTCACGTAAAATCAGGGGCGGTGATCTGTTTTTTGCATTAAAAGGACCAAATTTTGACGGCCACGGGTATGCCGAGGATGCCTGCCGTAAAGGGGCAGTAGGGGCAGTGATATCCCAACCAGCAGCGGGTATACCAGGTATTCTGGTGGAAGACACCTTGAAAGCCCTGCAAAGGTTGGCAGCCTACCATCGTTCTCAGTTCGATGTTCCGGTATTAGCTGTAACCGGGAGTGTTGGCAAGACGACCACCAAGGATTTACTCGCAGCCTGCCTGGAAGGCAGCCTGCACACGTTAAAGACCAGCGGCAACTTTAACAACGAAATCGGATTGCCATTGACTCTGCTGCAATTGAAACCGGAACACCAGGCCTGCGTGGTTGAACTGGCGATGAGAGGCCCGGGCCAGATAGCCGAACTGGCCGAGATAGCCAGGCCTACAGGGAGTATTATTGTAAATGTTGCTCCGGTTCATCTTGAAACCATGGGGAACCTGACCAACGTAGCCCAGGCTAAATGCGAGGTGCTGGAATACACCAAAAAATTTGCCATACTTCATTATGATTCTTCTGAATTGCGCAATGTTGCCAGGTTTAATGGCGAAGCCTTATGGTTTGGAACCTCTCCGGAATGTGACTGGCAATTGCTGGGGACTGGCTGGGATGGGACCGGAACCAATTATAATGTAAGAATCGGGGATTTCCAAGGCCAATTATACCTGCCGGTACCTGCTCCTCATCTGGGAGAAAACTTGCTGGCCGCAGCTGGAACGGCTATGCTAATGGGAGTTGATTTTAAGGATATAGCTTTAAGACTGCGTTCTTTTAAGATGTCGTCACAAAGACTGCAGGTCCTCAAGGGCGTAAATGGCAGCATCGTTATTGATGACAGCTACAATGCTAATCCCAAATCGATGGAGGGAGCATTAATGATGCTGGCGGAAATGGCCCGGGGACGGCGTACGATTGCAATACTGGGGGACATGTTTGAACTGGGCCCGGACGAGCTGGATGGGCATTGCAGGACAGGCCAGACAGCCGCCCGACTTGGGATTAACCTGTTGCTGACTGTGGGAACCAGAAGTCGTTACATTAAAGAGGGAGCTAAAGCGGCCGGGTTTAAAGGGATAGCCCGACAGTTTGAAAATAAAGAGACCCTGGCAGAGTTCCTGGAGCAGGAACTATCATATGATGATATTGTGCTGGTGAAAGCTTCCAGGGGAATGAAAATGGAATCCCTGGTAAAAGCGCTGACAGTATTAGATAAAGAGCCGTATTAATTCCATTTATATCTGGAGGAGGATATTATAAATTGCAATACATCACTCAACCATTGTTGGCTCTGGCTATTGCGTTTTTTGCTGTTGCGGTTATGGGTCCAATTATAATTCCATTACTGGCACGTCTTAAAGCGGGACAGACAATCAGAGAGGACGGCCCTAGCCGTCATCTGGCCAAAGCAGGTACCCCCACCATGGGTGGAATCATGATTATTGGAGCTTTAAGTCTGGCCACTTTTGCAGTATTTGGGCAAGCCACGGAGGCTGTTCTATGTCTGGGGGGGACAGTTGCTTTTGGGTTAATTGGTTTTTGGGACGATTATGTGAAGGTGGTTCTGAAACGGTCCCTGGGATTGAAAGCTCGCGAAAAGCTGGCCTTGCAACTTCTCTTTTCTTTTCTTTTCGCGTTGTATCTTGTTTTTGGTTTATCCCGAGGTACTGATATAGTAGTGCCGTTTATTGGAACATCATTTCAACTAGGAAACTTCTATATTCCTTTTCTGATTTTTGTGTTTATGTCAGCAGCTAATGCAGTGAATTTGACCGACGGTCTGGATGGCTTGGCCGGAGGGGCGACCTTTATTGTTTCTCTTGGATTTGTACTAATCGCCCTGGCGACTTCTCATATGGCGTTGGCCGGATTTGCTGCGGCTTTAGCCGGGTCTTGTTTAGGGTTTCTTTTGTTTAACCGGCATCCAGCCCGGGTTTTTATGGGGGACACCGGGTCAATGGCTCTCGGAGGGGCTCTGGCAGCGATGGCGGCAGTAACCAAAACCGAATTGGTGCTGGTGATTCTCGGGGGGATATATGTCATTGAAACCCTCAGCGTGGCGATTCAAGTAATCAGTTTCCAAACTACCGGGAAAAGGGTCTTCTTAATGAGTCCTCTTCATCACCATTTTGAATTGAAGGGATGGAGCGAGAAGAAGGTTGTCCGAGTCTTCTGGCTGGTGACGCTCATCTTCGTAATTATTGGTTTATGGGGAATAAAGGGGCTGGGATAATTATTATTCAGACGAGTATTAGGAGTTGAAGGTTTTGGATTATCAGGGATTAAGGGTACTAATACTGGGAATAGCGCGAAGCGGAATAGCTGCCGCCCGGGCTCTGGTTCGCCGGGGTGCGGTCGTGAGCATTTATGATAAAAAGAGTAAAGAAAACCTTGGGGACAGTCTGTACGAATTGCCCATTGGGATAAGAATACTGGCCGGGGAGGAGCCGGACTTACAAACCGAACATTATGACCTGGCAGTAATTAGTCCCGGAATTGCGATTGACAGTCCAATGGCTTCCCGTATAGTTGAGCAGGGGATAGAGCTTATCGGTGAGGTAGAACTGGCCTATCGCTTAAGAAAGCCGGGTTTAAAGCTGATAGCGGTGACAGGAACCAATGGCAAGACCACTACGACAGCCCTGCTGGCGGAAATTCTGAAGGAAGCCGGGCATAAGTCATGCGCAGTCGGAAACATTGGAGTGCCGTTGGTTTCAATGGTTGATAAATACGACGAGGGGATTTTGGCGGTTGAAATGTCAAGCTTTCAACTGGAAACCATTAAGGCGTTTCATCCAGTAGCCGCTGGAATCATCAATATTACCCCCGATCACCTGGATCGGCATTATAATATGGAGAATTATGCGGCCACCAAGGCCAGGGTATACGAGAATATGAGTGCATCCGAGTATATCATTCTGAATAAAAATGACCCCTGGCTAAAAGGCTTGAATCCGGGCTGCCGAACCCTTTACTTTTCCACTGAGGATATTCTGGAACAAGGTATGTGGGTTGAAAACGGGACCATAATGTTGGGCATTGAAGGTACCAAGATCACGGTTTGTCCAGTATCAAGCTTGTCTTTAAGGGGAAAACATAACCTGGAGAATATCTTAACTGCGGTTGGGTTGGCCGGATCGGTTGGAGTCCCACCGGAGGCGATACGCCGTACTCTGCAAACTTTTAAAGGGGTCAGGCATCGTCTGGAAGAGGTACGCGAATTAGACGGGGTATTGTATATTAATGATTCCAAGGGAACCAACCCGGAGTCTACCATGCGGGCTCTGGAGAGTTTTAGCGAACCCATAGTGTTAATCGCCGGGGGAAGGAATAAAGGCTCTGATTTCACCCAACTGGCTAGTATGATCTCGCGCAAGGTTAAAGCTCTGGTATTAGTAGGAGAGGCAAAGAGTATAATTAGAGAAAAAGTGCTGGGACAGGGTTTTTCCCCCATTGTTGAGACTGAGGATTTTGCCCATGCGGTTAAAGCCGCACGAGAACTGGCCGAGTCGGGGGATGTAGTTTTGCTGTCTCCGGCCTGTGCCAGCTGGGATATGTTTAACAACTATGAGGAACGAGGAGATCTGTTTTGTACCGTGGTTAATTCATTTCAGGGGGATGAGGGATGAGGGCAAGAGAAGGACCTCCGGACTTTATTCTTTTCATCGTTACCTTGATCTTATTGTGCATTGGTCTTATTATGGTTTCCAGCGCCAGTGCAGTGACTGCCGGTTACCGGCTGGATAACCCGTATTTTTTTATGAAGAAACAGGTATTATGGGTGGCATTAGGCATAATTGTCATGATTATTACCATGCGTGTCAATTATGAGAAGCTGCGCGAGTTGAGTTTGCCAGCCATAATCATTGCTATAGTTCTTTTACTTGTGGTATTTATTCCTGGCGTTGGCAAGGCAGTCAAAGGGTCTACCCGGCAAATCTACTTGGGCCTTTTTAATCTGTCGCCATCAGAACTGGCCAAGGTTTGTATGGTCTTATTCATGTCTTCCAGCCTTGCTCGTCATATGGATGGGATCAAGGATGCAGTTCGGGGTCTATTGCCTCATCTTATTTTAATAGGCCTTATATGCGGTCTGGTTATGATGCAACCGGATTTGGGAACGACTTTTATTATAGCGGTTACGGCCTTCGTCATGCTGTCGGTAGCCGGTGCCCGGTGGGAACATATGGCCTTAATGGCAATGGTCGGAGTTATGGCTCTGGCCCTTTTAATCTATTTTGAACCTTACCGAATGATAAGGTTCACCGCTTTTCTTAATCCCTGGAAATATCCGACCAGCTTTGGTTTTCAGACCATTCAGTCGCTATATGCGCTGGGTTCTGGGGGCATATTTGGAGTAGGCCTTGGACTGAGCCGGCAAAAGTTTTTTTACCTCCCGGAACAGCACACAGATTTTATATTTGCCATTCTGGGGGAAGAACTTGGCTACTTAGGAGTTCTGGTGGTCTTAACCCTTTTTCTGATTTTTGCCTGGAGAGGTATTAAGACTGCGCTCAATGCACCGGATGCTTTCGGTAGCTTCCTGGCGGTAGGGGCTACTTCGTTGATAATTATACAGGCCATGGTCAACATCGGCGTGGTCTCTGGGGCGTTACCGGTTACGGGTATACCTTTGCCGTTTATCAGTTATGGAGGATCTTCCCTGGTGATTACTATGATATCAGTAGGGCTGTTGCTTAACGTTTCAAGGTATGCACGAAATCCCTGAGGAGGTCTTTTATGAAAGTCATTATGGCCGGAGGTGGCACCGGCGGTCATATCTATCCCGCACTGGCTATTGCCCAGGGTATTCAAAAGAAATGGCCAAAAAGTGAAATGCTTTTTGTGGGTACCCGGGCTGGGCTGGAAAAAACAATAATTCCCGAAACCGGACTGGAGCTTAGGATGATAACCGCTGAAGGGTTAAATCGCTCTTCGTTTACTAAAGCTTTCAGTTCAGCGTTAAAAGTCCCTATGGGTTTCTGGCAATCCCGTAATATTATTAAGGACTTCAAACCAGACCTGGTAATTGGGACTGGAGGTTATGTTTCCTATCCGGTAGTGTTAGCTGCGAGTATAATGGGGATAAAAACGCTTATTCACGAACAGAACGCCTACCCTGGTCTGGCTAACCGGGCTCTGGCCAAAAGAGCCGATTGTGTTATGCTGACATTTGATGAGGCGGCTTCATATTTAAATGCCCGCCGGGTTGAGGTCACCGGGCTGCCAATTCGCCCGGATATACTAAGTGTCAACCGAGCTACTGCCTCCAGTTATTTTGGCCTGGTGGAGGACAGGTTTACCCTCGTCGCTTTCGGAGGAAGCCGGGGCGCTCAAAGTATTAACAAAGCTATGATGGGTCTGATAAAGAAATATAATGGAACGGATGTACAGATCATCTGGTTAACCGGGGAACAACATTACCGTTCTATAATAGAGCATTTAGGCGAGGCTGGAGTACCTAAAAATTGTAGGATCTACCCCTATCTTTTAGAAATGGCTATGGTGCTGGCGGCCGGGGATCTAGCCGTATGCCGGGCAGGAGCTGCAACCTTGTCTGAATTGTCGGTCAGAGGGCTGCCAGGAATATTAATTCCATATCCTTATGCGGCGGAAAGTCACCAGGAGAAAAACGCTCGTTACCTTGAACGCAAGGGGGCGGCTATCACCATTGTCGACGAATTCCTGGATGCAGACGGGCTGATGCAAAAAGTAGAACAACTTAAGGATAATCGCTTCCAGCTTTTGCGTATGGCGCAGTTGATGAAAGAAGAAGGACGGCCCGGAGCTTTGGAGAATATTATTAACATAATCCAGGAGGTATCTGCCTAATAGGCAATTATAAGTGTAGGGCACGCCTGAATGTAGGTGTTAGAAAGACATAGAACCGGTTTCTGTAACCACTTCTATTAATTATGCATAAGATAACGAGGAATGCATCCCCTGGCAAAGGTTAGAGTACAGAAACCGGTATAGGAATAAAACTATAGCTTTCGGTCAAGAATTTGGCGAACAAAACCTGTCTTGACGGTGACTGAGCCAAAGGAAAGCCGGCTCGTGATCACTGGCAACTGAATGCTCTTGAGGAGTTGAAGAAATTGGCCGTCGATACTGAACAAAGGATCCACATGGTTGGAATTGGCGGTGCCGGTATGAGTGGAATTGCCCATATACTTAAAGAAATGGGCAAGGAAATTACCGGTTCCGACCTGCAAAGAAGCGAGACTACCGATCGCCTTGAGGCTATGGGAATCAGGGTATTTAGTGGACACTCATCAGCTAACCTGAATAAAGGGACGGATTTAGTAGTTGTATCATCCGCTATTCCCGGTTCCAACCCGGAGATGAAGAAAGCTCAGCGTCTGGGGATTCCGGTCGTAAAACGGGGTGATATGCTGGCCTCGCTGGTTAATTCATCCCAGGGTATTGCCGTATCTGGCGCTCACGGCAAGACTACAACGACTTCGATGATGGCAATGCTGCTGGAGGAGAACGGTTTCAGCCCTAGCTTTATTATCGGGGGAGAATTAAAGGAAACCAATATTGGCTCCAAACTTGGTAGAGGGGATTACTTTGTAGCCGAGGCTGACGAAAGTGATGCCTCATTCCTTAAACTGAACCCTTATGTAGTAGTGGTAACCAATGTTGAGGACGATCATCTGGACTTTTACCGGTCCATCGAAAGGTTAAAGGATGCCTTTCGACAGTTTATTGGTCAGGTTAAAACCGGTGGGTTTGCAGTCCTCTGTTATGAGGATGTTTTTCTAAGAGCATTAAAAGGCTCCTACCGACACCTGATTTATTATGGCGCTTCCCCGGAGGCGGATTATTATTATACCGATCTTAAGACCCATGGCTGGGGAAACAGTTTCACCGTATGGCACCACGACAAAGAGTTAGGGAGAATCAACCTTACTGTTCCGGGATGCCACAATGTGCAAAATGCCCTTGCTGCCGCAGCGGTAGCCAATGAATTGGGAATACCTTTTCCGGGCATTCGGCAGACTTTAAAAAAGTTTAAGGGGGCCAAAAGACGATTTCAACTGATGGGTTCAGTTAACGACATTTTAATAGTGGACGATTACGCACATCATCCTACCGAAATAGAAGCGACATTAAAAGGCGTAAGACAGTTTCATAAAGGACGTCTGGTTGTGGTATTTCAACCGCACCGCTATACCAGAACCAAGATCCTGGGAACGCAATTCGGTGAGTCTTTCCGGGAGTCTGATCTTCTAATCGTAACCGGAATATACGGTGCGGGGGAAGAGCCGATTGAAGGCGTAACAGGTGATATAATATGTCGGTCGGCCCTGGAAAAAGGGTGCAACGCCTGCTACGTGGCTGATGCGGAAGATGTGGTTGACCTGTTAAAAGACGAGGTCAAAAACGGCGACATGGTCATTTTTATGGGAGCGGGAGATATTTGGAAAGTCGGATATAAGACCGTTGCCGTTCTGGAGAGTACCAGCCCGTCGGCTTAAGTTGGCGGAGGTGGAGAATTGGATAGGCTGGTTATTGGGGGGGGAGTAAAAGCACGCGGGCGGGTCAAAGTCAGCGGTTCGAAGAACGCAACACTACCTATTATGGCGGCCTGCCTTTTAACTCGAAAAGAGTGCGTGCTGCACAGGGTCCCTAACCTGGAAGATGTTCAAGTGATGCAAGAAGTATTGGGGAGCTTGGGGGTTACAGTTAATAGGGAAAACGGCAGTCTTATAATAAATTCAGAAAATGCAAATTCATACGAGATTCCAGAGAGCTTGAGCCGTAAGATGCGTGCTTCCAACCTGGTTATGGGGGCCTTATTAGGCCGTTTCGGAATGGCAAGAATTCCTTACCCCGGGGGCTGCGCCATCGGGCAACGTCCCATGGATATACATATCAAGGGGTTTGGTGATCTGGGATTTTCCATCGATGAACAGCATGGCTTCATAGCCGGTTACAGCAATCGTTATCCCGGAGGGGAAATTATGCTCGACTTCCCCAGCGTTGGCGCTACCGAGAATATTATGATGGCGGCAGCGGTGTCGAGCCGTAATACGGTAGTGCGCAACGCGGCTCGTGAACCGGAAATCGTTGATCTACAGAATTTTTTAAACCGAATGGGTGCCAGAATTCGGGGCGCAGGTCTGGATGTTATAAGAATCGAAGGGGTCCCAGAATTGGGCGGAGTTGAACATGAGGTGATTCCAGACCGAATCGAAGCCGGAACCTTTATGATAATGGCGGCTATCTCTGGTGGAGATATTATCATTGAAAACCTGGTGACCGAACACATGGAGCCTTTAATTGCTAAATTACGTGAGTGTGGGGTAGAGGTCACAACCTATAACGGCAGTTCTCTTCGGGTACTGGGCAACCGTAAACTGGGCCCGGTTGATCTAAAGACTATGCCTTATCCTGGATTTCCTACCGATATGCAGCCACAGATGATGGCCCTGTTAAGTATGGTTGAGGGCACCAGCATCATTGTAGAGACCATATTTGAGAACCGGTTTATGCACGTAAATGAGTTGAGAAGAATGGGTGCTGATATCAAAGTCGAAGGCCGGGTTGCGATAATTATCGGGAAAAAGCGGTTGCGGGGCACCCAGGTGGAGGCAACCGACCTCAGGGCCGGTGCGGCCCTGATACTAGCGGCCACTGGGGCCGACGGGGAAACAGTTATAACTAACCCCTACCATATTGATAGAGGCTATGAAAAAATTGTTGAGAAAATCCAACAATTGGGTGTAGGAATAATCAGGAAGTCTGACTAATTTTTAAACTGGATAATTAACCTTCTATCGTCTTCGTGTTTTTGTTATAATGCTCTTGATAATTGATTAAGGAGAGCTTGTGGTGAACCAAGGGAAAAGACCTGATGGGGGTCCCATTCTAGCCATCGTTTTAGGGCTGGTGGCTCTCTGTGCCTTCTACTTTTTCCTCCGCAGTTCTCTCTTTTTTATTGATCGGATTACGGTTACTGGCAACGTGGTGGTGGACAAGAAGGAAATACTTGCTTTGTCCGGCATCCAGATCGGGCAAAATATCTTTGATATTGATCCAGCGGCCAGCGAAAAAGCCATTGGCATAGTACCACGAATTAAGCGGGTGGAGGTCAGCAGAAAAATTCCCCGCCAGGTATTAATTCGGGTCGCCGAAAGAAAACCCTGGGCGATGGTAGTTAATAAAAAGGGGTATATAGTAATTGATGGGGAAGGGGTTTGCCTCGGCTCTAAGACTACTATTGTCGATGATCCCGGAGTGCCAATTATTACTCTTGAGGATCAACCGGGTGTCTTACGAGAAGGTGAGCGTCTGTCAGCCTCAATTAAAAATGTGAGGAAGGTAGTAGATGCCTTACCTGAAGAACTAAGGCCAATAGTTTCCGAATATCATTGCACTAAGAATGGACAAGTTTTTCTTTATACCATTGAAGGTACTGAGGTCAGGCTGGGAGGTTTAGATCGCCTAGCCGAGAAAATGCAGCTTCTGGATCAGGTAGTAGATATGAACAAGGACGAATCCAATACCGGGTTGCAGTACATTGACCTTAGATATAAAGGGCAACCAGTAATCTGTTATAGATGAGGTGACAGATCTTGAAGATAAAAAGTGCTCAAATATCTATGGCATTGGTTTGCCTTATCCTGGGAATAATGCTGGCAGTCCAGTTCCGAACGAATGAGGTCAGTCCACGAGAACTGTCAGGAGATCGTTGGACCGGTCTTACTGTACAATTGGCCAATTTGCAGAAGGAACGCAGTGCTCTGGCTGATGAGGTTGTGTCTCTGCACCAGAAGCTGGAACAGGCTGCTTCGGGTAAGGGCGGAGCTTCGCAGGCGATAAATGATGAGCTGGAAAGGGCCAATATGGCAGCTGGACTTATACCGGTTAAAGGCCCCGGCCTGGTTATTACCTTAAACGATAGTACTAAGCCCCTTGGGCTGGGAGAAGATCCTAACGATTATATAATTCACGATACTGATCTTTTGAAGGTTGTAAATGAATTAAGGGCCGCAGAAGCTGAAGCCATTAGTATTAACGGTCAGCGGGTTAATGGCAATAGTGAAATCGTTTGTGCCGGACCGAATATTCTTCTCAATGTAGAAAAGATAGTTCCTCCATTTGTAATCAAAGCCATAGGGGATCCGGACGAACTTGAGAGCTCGCTCAGGATTAAAGGCGGATGGCTGGAATCAATGCAATGGTATGGGATACAGGTTCAGACTCAGAAAATGGATAATATTGAAATACCGGCCTATAAGGGCTCGATTAACTTCAAGTACGCCAGCCCGGGTACCAGTTAGAAAATCTGCAATGTTGGGTTTAAACTCTGGTAACCCGGAAGACCTGATTATTAGTGGAAAGGCTGCTGATTCTGCATGTGGTTGCTGGTTTTATTCTGTCTTCTGTTAGGCATAATTGTAGGGCTGAAACTTCCGGCGGTTTTGATTTCGGTAGTTTACGCCAAATACTTGTCCATTGCTATTCTGGCAGTTCTTGATTCAGTTTTTGGCGGTGTTAGGTCCTACATGGAAGAGGTTTTCGACAGCACGGTATTTTTAAGCGGCTTTGTCACTAACGCCTTGCTGGCGGCTGGACTTGCTTACCTAGGTGATCGGCTGGGGGTTGAGCTATACCTGGCCGCGGTCGTTGTATTCGGGGTTCGGATATTCCAAAATCTGGCCATTATTAGACGTTACTTACTAAAAAAGTAAAACTTAACGGTGCCAAAAAAGGAAATAGGGGCATCAATGTGGTAATAGACATATGACAAATCTTTTATGGGGGTTGTTGTGGGGAGAAATCTAATCGCGGCTTTAGATATAGGGACCAGTAAAATAGCTGCTGCGCTGGGGGAAATAAACCATGATGGTACGGTTTCGGTTCTGGCTTTAAGTCGGACCAAATCGGCCGGGGTTAAATATGGTGGTATCGTAGATATTGATGCGGCTGCGGGAGCTATTGATGATATTTTAGAAGATGTGGAGCGCATATCGGGGAAGCATGTATCGACCTTACGAGCCGGGTTTACCGGAGTCGGGGTAAATACGATTACCAACAAAGCGGTAGTGCCGGTATCGCTTCCGGTACACGGCATAACTACGGAAGATGTTGATAGGGCTATCCATGCGGCGCGGATGGTGGTATTATCCGCCGACCGATCAATAGTACATATAGTACCCCGCCAGTTTACAGTCGATGGTACCAGCGGAATAATTGATCCGATTGATATGGTAGGCACCCGGCTGGAGGTAGAAGTAGTTATTGCTACGGTTCCCAGTGCGGCGCTGCAAAATATGCTTAAAACCATAAACCGTACCGGAACCAAGGTCAAAGAGGTCGGTTTGAACACCATTATGGCTGCAGATGCAGTACTTCTGCCAGCTGAGAAAGAAATGGGTGTAGCCCTGGTGGACATCGGCGGGGGTACCTGTAACATTGGGATATTCCTCGATGGCTACATAGTATTTACTGCGGTGCTGCCAGTTGGTGGTGATTATATCACTCGTGACCTAGCCATCGGGCTTAAAACCACCATGGAAGAAGCCCAAACGGTTAAAGAGGAAAATGGTCTGGCAATCCTTAAAGATGCCAGGGATGATATAACCATTACCATGAAGGGTATCTACGGAAAAGAGACCAGGCAAGTATCGGAACGAGTCATCGCATCAATTATAGAACCTCGGGTGGGTGAAATTCTGGAACTGATTAATACTGAGCTGGAGAGGTCTGGATTTAAAAACATGTTGCCCGGCGGAATAGTATTAACCGGCGGAACTGCACTATTAAAAGGAATTTTACCGGCCTGTGAAGAATATTTAAAGTTACCTGCGAGAGTGGGTTTTCCTGAAAACATTGGCACGGTACCCAGCGACTGTTATAGCCCGGAATACACGGCATTATTGGGAAGTCTTTTACATGCTGCGAAGGACATCTCATCGGGCAGGGATCCCGGCCATGAATTATTTAGCAATGGAATATTAACCAGAGTAGTCTCCTGGTTCAAAGATTTATTTAGATGAGGAGGGTATACATAAGTGCTTGACTTTGACGTGGATGTCCAGCAGTATGCCGACATTAAAGTCATAGGAGTCGGTGGCGGCGGAAACAATGCCATTAATCGCATGATTGAGGCTGGTTTGAAAGGCGTCGAGTTTGTGGTTGTCAATACAGATGCACAGGCCCTTCACCTGGCCAAGTCAGAAAAGAAGATTCAAATAGGAGAAAAACTTACCAAAGGCCTCGGTGCGGGAGCTAATCCCGAGATTGGTATGCGGGCGGCGGAGGAGAACCGGGACGAAATCAGGAAAATCCTTCAGGGTGCCGATATGGTTTTCGTAACCGCTGGCATGGGTGGCGGAACCGGAACGGGAGGTGCACCTGTTATCGCGGAAATCGCGAAGGAAATGGGCGCGCTGACTGTAGGTGTTGTTACCAAACCGTTCGTATTCGAGGGCAGAAAGCGGACTCAGCAGGCGGAGAAAGGAATCGCCGAGCTTAAGTCCCGAGTAGATAGTCTTATAACTATTCCCAACGAGCGGTTACTACAAGTTGTAGATAAACACACATCAATAAACGAAGCATTCAGGATTGCAGATGACATCCTTCGTCAAGGGGTGCAGGGCATTTCTGATTTAATTGCTGTACCCGGGCTGATTAACTGCGACTTCGCAGATGTAAAGACCATAATGCTGGATACCGGCTCAGCCCTGATGGGTATCGGGGTTGGCAAAGGTGAAAACCGGGCGGTGGAAGCGGCCCGGGCTGCTATTTTGAGCCCATTGCTTGAGACTTCCATTGAAGGTGCGCGCGGGGTGTTGTTTAACATCACCGGTGACAACACCATGAGCCTGTATGAAGTGAATGAGGCGGCGGAAGTTATCTCCCAGGCGGTAGATTCCGAGGCTAATATAATCTTCGGAGCCCGGGTTAATGACGAACTGGAGGACGAGATCAGGGTAACGGTTATTGCTACAGGATTTGACCCTCCGGTAGTCAAAGCTCCCAAGGGAGAAATTCCGGATTTGAAGATCAAGCCCTTCAGCACGCGAGATCTGGATGTACCGACCTTTTTGCGTCAGGGTAAATAGCAGTTTAAATATTAATTGTGAATAAAAGACCGGGGCTTTCCTTGATCACTATTCCTTATCGAGAACCCTGGTTTTTTCTTGCCTGTATTCACTGGCCACATGAGCCAGTATTAGCATCATAACCGGTACCACTAGATAAATACTGGTGGTGGCGGCAGCCACTATTCCGGAATCATTTATTATTAGTCCCACGATAGCTGCTATTATTATACCTATGAAGCCTTTAAAAAGTACGGGATGCCGGTCCCGCAAGTTGGACATTACCCCGGCGGGTCTAAAGATCAGAACTGTCATGGCTCCAAGGATAATAAGAAATACCTGGGTCCAGATGGTATAACGCATCAGTTTTAAGTTCATGCCTATTTTGCGGCTGACAATAATGAGGGCCTCCTGCAACCCTCCGGCGGCGATCTGGTTAGCGGCCCGTCCAATATGGGACTGCAATTCTGCCGCCCGGTGCATGTCAAAATATACAACCCCGGAAAGCATCCCCAAAAGCACTATTGCCGCAATTAAAACAGTTCTCGGCCGTATGCGCCAGCCGGCCATCAAGACCAGACTAGCCAGGAAAGCCAGGGGAGCGGTTATGACCCCGTCTGAATTCGCTCCCAACATCGGGGCGGCTATAATGGCTGACTCAGCTAGAAAAAGCAACGCGGTAACGACCAGGGCCAGAGCCCGGGGCAGTGACCGGAAAACCAGCACCGCGGTGATTAAAGTACATCCAAGCAAAATACCCATGTACTCATTTCCGATGCCGTAATACCTGGCACCTACCATGGGATCATAGCCCATTACTGAACCCTTGATTAAAGAACTGCCTGTAAGGACATCGATACTAATCGCCAGTAGGGTTAAAAGGCAAACCAGAAAAAAGGCTTTATAATAATGGTATTTCGATAAGGCTGCCACAATCCAGGTCAGGATCGCTGTGGCAGCAATGGCCACCACAAAATACAGCCAATCGAAGGGCAAGGGCAGTTTCCCTAAAGGCAGTAAGACCAGCGGAACAATGGCAAGTGATAAAACCAACGGCAGAGCAACGGTTGCCAATCTTCTAAAGAAGATTATGGCAAATAGGCCCAAAAGAATAACAAACATTTGCAGGCCCACATAGCCTTTTACCAGGGGAGTTCGTAGACGATTGGTGGTAGCAGTGGACTCACTTAGTGATTGAACCCTGGCCAGGACATCTCCCTGGGCTGAAATAGATTTGATCGGTTGACCGATCATGGTAGCCCGGTCAACTTCTAAACCGAAAAAGTTCAAAACGGTAGGGGCGATATCGGTACTGGCTACTATATAATCCCTCTTAGTAGCAGGGGAAGTGACATAACCTTCATGGTATTTAGAACCCCAAATTAGTACCGGGGTGAAAGAATTCTTATTATCCAACTGTACTTGTGAAGGTGATGATGAGATGACCATCAGCAAATCCCGGGAAGGATCTATCTTGTTCCTGATAGTGCCGACAAAGTCATCAATATTGTCAAGTATCCGAGCCTTTTCTTTTTCCAGGACCCCGGGCAAGGGCATATCTGCCTCCTGCAACCGCTTCAAATCGGCCAGGTTAATTACTACCAAATTGGCCTGTCCCTTATAATGACTCACCTGGTCGGCCAGATAGCCGTAATTGGTTTCGGACTCGAGAAAACTATCAGGACAGGGACGCAGGGTGTTGGGACCTACATCACCGAGTTGCACTCGACCTTTGGCATCCATAGCAATGGCTGTTGCTGGCCTGGAAATTCGGTTGCCGCTATCCGCATTTCCCAGCAAACAAACCTTAAGCCCATTTTTTCTCAGGATTTCTCCCATGGCGCCTAATTTTGTTGTAACGCTTTCCTCCAGCATCCCATTCTGCAATTCGGGGAGGTTAACCACTACACAACCATCTTTTCCGGTTGAATACCCGGTCAAATTCCGATATAGCTGACCGGCTGTTTGGATCCGGTCAGTCACTATTTCGTCCTGGTTGTATCCCAAAACACCATCGGGTGTGGATAGGGCTAAATTGCCGCCTCCGATAGTCAGGGAAATATCCTCGGCTGAACTATTACCCATGGTACGATTACTAGCAACCCCAACTGAGCCTTCCCGGGACAACTTGACCAGATTCGGTGTTTTTGCCGGGTCAAGATCGGTTATAGCCAGGTTATCAACAACCACCATGTAAACCACCGGCTTATTATCGGTTTTCGCTAATGCTGTGACCGGAGTTGCCCCGATCAATAACAGGATCAGGAAAAGAATAGCCGAAAACTTTTTCACTGGTTGCCCTCCAATACTGAATTAGACCCATTGTTCCTATTGTATCATGAACTACTGAATAGATAGCAACAATGGATTTTTATGGAGTTTTCTTTACCTAAATTCATGATAGAAGATGGTATGTGGATTTCAATGTTACCCCTGTATTAAAGAATTGCCATGAAGTCAGTTGGGTTGAATGCTGCCCGCTCCTGGTCTCCTCGCCAGCAACACCGACGGCTTGTTTCGCCGGCGGCGGGCGACCTGCCAACACTACATCCGTGATAGTAGTGGCAGGTAGTGCAACATCCGGTTGCCCTAACCCGCCGCTGGAAATCGGTCTCAACTACGCCGGGTGTTGCAAGGGTTCGTCGAATGTCTCTAGTCAGCATTCACCCAACCTCTTTTAGGGTTTAGAAGTAAAACGACTCTAATAAATTACGATTGAGCCCTTTTAGCAGCCAGATGTTTCACCTGGGCTGTAAGGTTCAACATGTAAGTAAACTCTGGTTGTCTGGGACCTTGAACGGCGTCGTAATGGATGGCTTTCATTCTTTGGATGACTCGTTCTGTTGATCCTTGTTCTTCATCGAGCAGCCTGCAGATTTCTTCTTTATGTGCTATAGCGCCATTCAATGAACGTTCTAAAAAGCCTGTAACCTCTTCTCTGCCAACGATGACCAGCCCGTGCCCCTGGCAATAAATATCTGCCGGTACAGCAGACAATTTCTTGATTGAATTTACATATGCCTCATAGTCGTAAGCAAATTCAGTGGATATGTTCCCGGATGGTTCTAATAAACCGGCGGTTTCTCCGCCGATCAGAATTTTATCCTTCGGTAAATAGTAACTGGTATGATCCCGTGTATGACCGGGAGTTGCCAGAACCTGAACAGTCGCCCCCCGGCCCAGTTCAATTATCTGCCTATCTTCCAGTTCAATATCGGGCTCGAAAGGTTGAAAAGGATCATCCAACAACATTGTCACATCAAAATCAACAGGAATATCAGGAATAGATTTTATAGCCTCTCCTGTCTTTTCATTTAGCATACTAATAAGAGCAATTGCATTGGTTCGCTGCAAGATACTTTTAACATAAGGCGAAGCTGCAATCTTAAGAGATGAGAATTCCTGTTTAAGATAAAAAACCGCCGCGCAATGATCCCAATGGGCATGCGTGAGGAAGATCATCCCTGGCTGCCGCTGACCAAGAATGGATCGGACGGCTTCCGCATAAATGCGTCCCCCGCAGGTAACGCCCCCCTCAAATAGCACGGGCAGCTCACCATCCAAAAGAAACATTGGAAAGCTGGTGGAACCCAGCATATGAAAGTTGTCCTTTATTGGACCGGTTTTCGTAATTAACATAAACATCTCCTGTTCAGAAGCATTATTCAATGCTATTTTACCTTTTATGTTTTAGTGTTTGTAATATATTTTAATAGCAGCAAATCACTAGCTATGAGTCGGCTTGCAGGCTTTGACGTTTGAGAAACTGATTCTTCCATCGTTTCTATGTTAGTTTGTTATAATTAGTAAATTGATAAATGCAGAATCAACTCAAATATGATTGGAGACAGAATGAAAAAAATAATTATCAAAGGCTTTATAACGCTGATAGTTCTGTTCTTGCTCCTACTTGGTACTTATAAACTTATGAATTCGAGAACCTATCAATTTTTTGGTGGATTAACCAATCATGTAGAGACGAATAAAAAAGTAGTGGCTTTAACATTTGATGATGGTCCAACGAGTAATGTAAAACAGATTATACCTCTTCTGGATAAGTATCATGCCAAGGCTACATTCTTCTTAATCGGTATTGAGTTGGAGAATAACCCTTGGGAAGGACAAAGAATAGCCGAAGCAGGTCATCAAATAGGAAACCATACATATATTCACAAATATCTTATCTTTAAAAGTCCTTCTGTCATTAAGCGAGAAATAGAAAGAACCAACCAGTTGATTCGTAAAACAGGTTATGATGGGGAAATCGTTTTCCGCCCGCCATTTGGAAAAAAACTTGTCTTATTACCCTATTATTTAAAGATCCATAACATGCAAACTGTCACTTGGGACCTGGAGCCGGACACCTACTATACTTCTGTCTCTGATAAAGTGAATTACGTAGATAGAAACGTAAAGCCGGGATCTATCATTCTGATGCATCCGATGTATGATGATACCGGGAATGAGTTGAAAGCAACGGAAGGGATACTTAAACATTTGTCTTCAGAAGGATATAAATTTGTAACTGTTGATGAGTTACAGCAGACAGCAACATCTCACAAGTAATTATGTTCCATTACAAAATTATTCCCCTTCTTATGTACTATCCAAATGCAATACATTGGTCTATTTCGTATGGGGTGAACGGCTAACGAGCGATATTCGACGAGCCATTGTAACGCCCGGCACAGTTGAGGCCAATTTCCAGTGGCGGGTTAGGGCAACTGGAGTTGTACTACCTGCCACCACTATCGCGGATGTAGTGTTGGCAGGGTGCCCGACGCCGGTGAAACAAGCCGTGGGTGTTGCTGGTGAGGAGACCAGGAGCGAGTAGTGTTCAGTCCAACCATACTAAAAATGGGGATAGCATTAAGTCCTTCATGCGGAGGGATTCCTCGCCTGGAACTCCATACCTCAAATTCGGTATGAATCGGCAACCTTCCGACTAGCCATCCATGGCTAGGACGGAAGGTGTCAAAACATCCTGTTTTGCCATCCATTTCATAGCCCTCATTTTCGCTGGGAGTTCCAACGGCTCGTCATACACCGCACTTCCGGACTTCATGCTATCCTGACCCAGTAAGTTATCTTGACCTCTAGTCTGGATAGGTTGGGGTGAACAGCTAACGAGCGACATTAGACGAACTGCTGGTGTAGCCGGCGAGGAGACCGGAAACAAATGGCGTTCAGCCCAACACCACTTCTCAACCGAATGACTTATCTAAAGAATAATGAACTATAAATTTTTGAGGCCGACAGCTAATGACAAAATCTGGAAGAACCATTTGCTATACTTTATCAGTAATGTTTCCGGGTACCTTGTCATAGTCTTATAAAGGTGGCAAGATGCTTCACACTCCACCAATCGGAGGGTGACAGCTTATGATCACGGGTCATACTATCTACATAGATGTCCTGTTTCTCGAAAACCTCATAATGGACTTTTTCATATTATGGGCTACATCAAAACTGGTAGGAATAAAAACTCACTATGGGAGAATTATTACTGCATCCATTCTTGGGGCTATTTATGCCATTGGCAATGTGTTCCCCGAGCTATCCAACTGGTATACCCTCAGTATTAAAGTGCTTTTTTCCGGATTAATGGCTATTATAGCTTTTTGGCCAAAAGGCTGGCGCGAGTTCTTTAAACTATGGGCATGTTTTTATGGTGTCGGATTTGTCATGGCGGGGGCGGTAATTGGTTTGTCCTTTCTCTTTCATAACGGAGTTGGCCAATCCAACTATCAGTTCTCCTATTTTTGGTTGGGCGGAGGAATAGCCTGTGCTTTAGGCCTGGGAATGTACGGGGAACGTATGATGAGAGAACGGGTAGTCCCCAATATCCTGAATTGTCCGGTTCAAGTGCGGTTTGGAACTGCATGGTGCGAAGGTCATGGCTTTATAGATACTGGTAATAATTTAACTGATCCCTTTACCCATAAACCGGTAGTAATCGCCGAATACCATATGCTAAAAGACTGTTTTCCCCCGGATGTCTGTCAGGCCATGGATGACAATAATGAAGACCTTTTTGAGGCATTGTCCCAAACCAGCTGGGCCCATCGCATTCGGTTAATTCCATTCAGTTCTATTGGTAAACCGCATGGGTTGTTGGTGGGGGTAAGAAGTGACGAATTAGTGGTGCAATCGGGAGATAAATGTTTCAACTACCCGGGGTTGGTAGTTGGACTATACCGGGAAAGGCTTAGCCCGGATGGAAGATTTCAGATGCTGCTCCCGGCCTGCATATTTGGAAAACAGGAGGTCTCGGCATGAGTAAATTCTGGTTCAGGATCATTTCATATTTAAGAAATCTGGCAGTCCGATTTTTAATAAAAACCCATCTATATCAGTATGTGTATTATGTAGGCAGTACAGAGGTCTTGCCTCCCCCACTGTCCGGGGAAGAAGAAAACCAACTGATTCAACAGCTTGAAGCCGGCAATTTAACAGTAAAAAGCTCCTTAATCGAACATAATCTAAGACTGGTCGTTTACATAGCGAAAAAATTTGAAAATACGGGTATTAATATAGAAGATCTGGTCTCGATTGGGACTATAGGCCTGATAAAGGCTGTCAACACCTTCGATCCCGGGAAAAATATTAAACTAGCCACCTACGCCTCCCGCTGCATCGAAAATGAAATACTAATGTATCTAAGGCGTAACATCAAAACCAGAATTGAGGTATCCCTGGACGAGCCTTTAAATGTTGACTGGGATGGCAACGAACTGTTGTTATCCGATGTACTTGGAACTGAAGCCGATATGATCTATAAGACCATCGAAAATGAAGTTGAGAAAAAAATCCTCTGGCAGGCTATGACCAAACTGGCTCCCAGAGAAAAGAAGATTATTCAACTGCGTTTTGGTTTTGAGGATGGAACAGAAAAGACCCAAAAAGAGGTAGCTGATATTCTGGGAATCTCCCAATCATATATCTCCCGCCTGGAAAAGCGAATATTAAAACGTTTACGCAGAGAAATGAAAAAAGTCGAGTAACCCACTCGAATAACTGTTCGACTGGTCGGCCGCGAACCAGCCCAAAGCAGTTTCCGTTTTCCACCGCGTTACATCCATTATTCCCTCATTAAATACTCCCTTCAAAACAAATGTAAAAATTTGCCCCTTTTGCCATAAACCTCGGAATAAACTTTTTCCTGAAAGTGAATAATGAAAATGAAAAAATCAATTGATGTAAAGGATTGAGGGGATGGCCAGACTTATCAACAAGGTTGAAATATGCGGCGTTAACACGTCCAATCTCCCGGTTCTAAAAAACGAAGAAATGAAAAGATTATTTCACCGTATGAAGGAGGGCGAAAGGCAAGCCAGAGAAGACCTTATAAGAGGTAATCTAAGATTGGTTCTTAGTGTAATTCAGAGATTTAATAACCGCGGTGAATTCGTTGATGACCTTTTTCAAATAGGATGCATTGGGTTAATTAAAGCTATTGATAATTTTGATCTGGAACAGAACGTACGGTTTTCCACCTACGCAGTACCTATGATAATCGGGGAAATCAGAAGATATCTAAGGGATAACAATCCCATTAGGGTCTCAAGATCTTTACGGGATATCGCTTACCGGGCTCTGCAAATTAGGGAACGATTAGTAGCTGAGAAATCCAGAGAGCCGAGTCTGCAGGAGATCGCGGAGCAGCTATCGATACCCCAGGAGGAAGTAGTTTTTGCCCTGGATGCCATACAGGAACCAGTTTCCCTGTTTGAACCGATTTATAACGATGGTGGAGACCCTATCCTGGTAATGGACCAGATAAGTGATGATAAAAGTACTGATGATATATGGCTGGAGGAAATATCAATCAAAGAAGCTTTAAAGCGCTTGGGAGAACGCGAGAGATTAATCCTAAGTCTCAGGTTTTTTGAAGGCAAGACCCAGATGGAAGTTGCAGATGAAATAGGGATTAGTCAGGCTCAAGTATCGCGACTCGAAAAGGCGGCTTTAAAACACATGAAAAAGTATATGTAAGGAGGAGTAAAGGGTGAAAAAGGTATGGGGGCTGATTATTTTGCTCCTGATCATAGGCTTGGCCTTCCCTCTCACCCAGTACTTGCTCAGGATCCAGAAAGCGTTTACACCGGATAATCTAATAAGGATACACGTTGTGGCTAATAGTGACTCAACATTCGACCAGGCCACGAAAATTCAGGTAAAAGACCGGATCGTTGAATGGCTTTCCCCCAGGTTGGCTATGAGTGGATCGGTCAACCAGAGCAAAGAATTCCTGGGCAATAATCTGGAGACTATAATGGCCATTGCCTATGATGAGATCAAGAACAACCAAGCTGGTTATTCCGCTTATGCCACCGTGGGGGAATTCGAGTTTCCTACAAAGAGTTACGGAGAACTTACCTTACCCCGGGGAAAATACACGGCCTTAAGGGTGGTGTTAGGGGAAGGCAAAGGAAAGAACTGGTGGTGTGTCTTATATCCTCCCTTGTGTTTAGGACAGCAAAAGGCCAGTATCAGTGAAAACAAACCGGGCTTATACGTTGCCAAAATGACCAAAAAGCCTCTAAAAAGAAAAGCCGCTTCCCGGAACAAAAAAACCATTGTAAATTGAAAAAGCTCCGCCCGCCGGAGCTTTATTTATTTCTGCTTAACCTATAACCTCTCTTACCTGCCTTATATTTCCGCGATGCGGAATACATCTTAATCCCGCTTTCCCAAAAAGAATATTGCTTTTAATCACATGTATTATTAGTTGTTCATATATTAAAAGTGAAGAGAAATGAATACACTCCTGGCAGAGGGGGAATCGAAATGATAAAAATATCTGACCTGAGAAGCCGTGAGGTAATAAATGTCCTGGACGGCAAAAGACTTGGCCTCATTAAGGATATCGATCTTGATGTGGATCGAGGCAAAATTACATCGCTGGTATTGCCTGGGCCCAACAAATTTATGAATTTCTTTACCCGCAGAGAAGATATAGTAGTTCCGTGGGAAAGAATAGTTAAAATTGGGCAGGATGTTATTCTGGTGGAAATATTACCCTACGCTGAACTGCAACGTATGAATGAGTAAGTTGTCAAAATAGTCACATAAAGTTGGAAAATAAACCTATATGCTCGAATAAAGAATTTGAGGTTGGCGCCAAGATTATCGATAATAGTAGCAGATATGGTATGGTATAATACTTGTTACCACTATATATTGAGGAGAATGCTATGAAGTGTCCTCATTGTCAACAACCGGAAAGCCGTGTGCTTGACTCGCGGACAAGCGATGATGGTTCGGTTATTCGGAGAAGGCGCGAATGTATAATCTGCAAACGGAGGTTCACCACTTATGAGCGAATCGAGGACCGTCCTTTACTGGTGGTTAAGAGAGAAGGAAATCGAGAGGTTTTCAATCGGGACAAGCTGATTCGTGGAATTACCAAGGCCACCGAAAAGCGTCTGGTATCCAGCGATACCATTGAAAGTACAGTCGCTGAGATAGAGAAAGAGCTAAAGGATGAATTCGATAGGGAAGTCTCAAGTCAGGAGATAGGGGAGAAGGTAATGGATCGTTTACGATTTATTGATGAAGTTGCTTATGTAAGATTTGCTTCTGTATACAGACAATTTACCGATGTAGATGGTTTTGTTAAGACGGTCCAACAGCTAAAAAATCAGGAAACAGATGATTTGGGGGAGGATTAAGATGTTTGAGAAGATCAGAAAAAGGGACGGAAGGGAAGTATCGTTTGACCCTTCCAAAATAACTGAAGCGATTTTTAAAGCTGCCCAGGCGATGGGTGGAGAAGATAGAACCAAGGCCCTGGAACTTACGCTGGAAGTCATGAAGGCTTTGGGGGAGGCCTATGACGGACAGATATTCACAGTTGAAGATGTCCAGGACTATGTTGAAAAAGTATTAATAGAGAATGGACATGCCCGTACCGCCAAGGCCTATATACTATACCGGTCAGACCGAACCCGCTACCGTGAAGCCAAGTCTGACCTGATGGATATAGTGGAAGAGATACTGAAGGAAACTAGCCGGGAGAATGCTAATGTAAGCAACTCCCCATCGGCTAAGATGCTCCAGATCGCCAGCGCGGCTTCCAAGCAGTACTATCTTAACCGTTTAATACCCCCCGAGTTCTCGGATGCTCATCGACGGGGTGATATCCATATTCATGATCTGGATTTCTATAAAAAGACCATTAACTGCCTGCAGATTCCTTTAGGGGATTTGCTGCGCGAAGGCTTTAACAATGGGCATGGTTATATTAGGCCTCCCAAACGCCCTGGCTCAGCTACCGCTCTGGCGGCTATCCTGCTGCAGAGTTCCCAAAACGATATGTTTGGCGGTCAATCTTTCCCCTTCTTTGATCGGGATATGGCTCCTTTCGTGGAGAATGCCAGTGATGAAGAGACTTATCAGGCCATGGAAGCCCTGGTATACAACCTGAATTCAATGCATAGCAGAGCGGGCGCGCAGGTGCCCTTTTCATCTATAAATGTTGGAGTGGATACTTCGGAGGGGGGCCGCCGGGTTACCCGCAACCTCCTCCTGGCATATAACGCAGGTCTTGGTCGGGGTGAGAATCCGATCTTCCCCAATATCATTTTCCGGGTTAAGGAGGGTATAAGCCTTAACCCAAGTGATCCAAATTATGACTTGTTCCAGCTGGCCTTGAAAGTGGCAGCCAAGAGAATGAACCCTACATTCAGTTTTATGGATGCCTCTTTTAACCAGCCCTTTGGGGCCGATGTAGCCTACATGGGCTGCCGAACCCGGGTAATGGGGAACCGCCTCGGGCCGGCGGTAACCGAACGAAGAGGAAACCTGGCTTTTACCACTATTAACCTACCCCGTCTAGCCTTGAAGTCACGGGGGAATCTGGGTGAGTTCTACCGGCGGGCAGAGGATATGGTTGATCTAGTCTGCCAGCAGCTCTACCACCGTTACCGGGTGCAGGCGGACCTGAAAGTAAAAGATATGCCGTTTATCATGGGTCAGCATATTTACATGGGATCAGAGAATTTGAAGGATTGTGACCGGGTCGAAGAAGCGGTTAAACATGGAACCCTTTCAGTGGGATTTATTGGTTTGGCTGAAACTTTGGCGGTTCTTACCGGTAAGCATCATGGAGAGTCGGACGATGCTCAGGCGATAGGGATTTCCATTATCCAGTTCATGAGCCGTCTGGTTGATAAAGCCGCCGAATCTTATGATCTTAATTATACCTTCCTGGCTACCCCGGCTGAAGGTTTGTCAGGCCGGTTCGTGGGAATGGATAGGGATCGTTTCGGAAATCAGCCGGGGGTGACGGATAAAGAGTACTATACAAATAGTTTCCATATCCCGGTGGGGTTTGATATTCCCCTATTTGATAAGATAGCCAAGGAAGGGCCTTATCATAAGTACACCAATGCCGGTCATATTAGTTATGTTGAATTTCCCGCTCCCCCGGTGCACAACTGGGAGGCAGTCCAGACTATAGTCAACCATATGAAGGACTGTGATATGGGTTATGCCGGCATCAATTTCCCCATAGACTTTTGTGAGAGCTGCGGTCACCTGGGAGTGATTGAGGAGGATAAATGCCCGGTCTGCGGCAGCCCGGAAATACGCCGGGTGAGGAGAATTACTGGGTATCTTTCAACGGTTGACCGGTTCAATGATGCCAAAGTGGCGGAGCTAAAAGATAGAAAGAGCCACCGCCTGTAAGGGGAGGAGAGATGGAATGAAGCTCCAAGTCTGTGGATATACGAGGGAGAGTGTAGTCGATGGCCCGGGCATAAGAGCGGTCGTCTTCGCCCAGGGCTGCCCCCATCATTGCCAGGGTTGTCACAACCCGGACACCTGGAATTTTGAAGAAGGCTATGAACTCGACGGAGACCAAATTCTGGAGCAGATAAAAAATACTCGGTCACTGAGAGGGGTGACCTTTTCGGGAGGCGAACCATTCTCGCAAGCCCGGGCTTTCGCTAGTCTGGCCGAATCCGTAAAGTCACTGGGACTTGATATTATGACCTATACCGGATACTCCTATGAGGATTTGCTGGCTATGAGTGAGAACGATAATGGAGTAAAGACCCTGCTTCATAACACAGACATTCTGGTGGATGGTTCCTTCAAAGAGGAGGAAAAGGACTACTCCTTAGCCTTTCGGGGCTCCCGCAACCAGCGGATAATAAACGTGCCTGCCTCTTTAAGCAGCGAATCCATAGTCCTAATGCAATTCGATTGATAATGAGCCAGAGGACGGTTCTTAAGCTCGGAATCCAGAGCCAAAGAACCGTCCCCTGAGTTTCATTACTTTGGCAAGCTCTTCATCAGTTTCTTGAATTAAGAGATGAACATGATTACCCATCAAGCAATATACAAGTAAAACGAAATAAGCTTCTTATTTCTTTCTATCCAGAATTTCAAAGAACTTTTATAACCGTCGCTATCCCAAGAAACAGGTCCTTTTTTTTCGTTTCCCCGCAGCATAACATGGTAAAAACGGCTCTCACTCATCATTCTACTTCGTCTTGGCATTAACAATCCTCTCTATTATTTGCTGGTGCATTTACCATATAAAGAGAAGATGAGCCAGAGAACCGTCCCCTGACTCATTGTTCGTCGGTATATTCTTGATTCATGATTTCCTGAGCTTCTTCACATTTTTCAATCGGCACCAGGATCCGTACTTCGGCCAGGGGGCCGAAAGAAAATGCCTCAATTCTTCCTATAGCCTCGCTTTTTAAAAGCACGGGTATTCCGCAGCTTTCTAAAAGGCCCTTTAACAGGGAGTCTTCAGGGGGGTAAACTGTAGTTAGTACCTTCCAGTCGCGAGGAACCGCCTGCCCGCATTCGGGGCAGGGTAGTTTGCCGTCGGGAAAGGTGGCCTGGCAGTTCATACATAACATGGAAGCATCTTTCCTTTCATGAGACTGGTCAATTAATAGTATCTATGATAGTAATATTTCCAGGAGGATAAATCAAATGAACTGGATCTGGAGAGAACAGCGGGGGATAAAAACTATCAGAATACTGGAGTGGGAACGAGAAGGGGTCTTAATGGCCTTTTCCAGCCGGTCCGGGGGGGTGAGCCAGAAACCCTATGATTCGTTGAACCTGGCCTTGCATGTGGGCGATCAGCCGGATGATGTACTGGCTAACCGCGAAATATTGGCGACTTCTTTAGGGATTAAACCTAAACAGGTAGTGTGTGCAGAACAGGTACATGGGAATCAGGTGGCGTTGGTTGGCCCGGGGGAATGCGGCCGGGGTGCTTTCGCCTATGCTGACGCCTTGCCGGGGGTGGATGCCCTGGTTACCGACTCAACTGGGGTTTATTTGATGGAATTCTTTGCTGATTGTCTGCCGGTATTTTTCTTTGACCCTGTTTCCCGGGTGGTGGCATTGGCCCACGCCGGATGGAAAGGTACTGCTGGAAAAGTTGTGCAAGCTACAGTAGCGGCTATGCAGATAAAATATTGTTGCCAGCCTCGGAATCTGCAGGTTTTTATTGGGCCCGGGGTAGGGACAGAATGCTACACTGTGGACCAGGATAGAAAAAACCAGGTGGAACGGGTGTTTACTTTTACTGACAATATCTTTTATTCTAAAGGAAGCGGTATTTACACCTGGGATTTGCAGCTTACCAATCAGATGTTATTGATGGAGTGCGGAGTGCCGGAAGTGAACATCGGCCTTTGTCGTCTTTGCACCAGCTGCAGCCCTGATATATTCTTTTCCTATCGGGCCGCGGGCGGCCAAACCGGCCGTATGGCGGCAGTTTTGGGTATACGGGAATGAGGGATGTTCTTTGAACGCCAAGATCCTGGTGGTGGACGACGAAACCTATATCGTTGAACTGGTCAAGTTTAACCTTGAGAAGGAAGGCTTCCGGGTAGTAGTAGCCTACGACGGCATGAGTGCTCTAAAAATGGTCGAGGATGAAACGCCGGATTTGGTAGTACTTGATATAATGCTGCCCCGTTTGGATGGACTAGAAGTATGCCGGCAGCTGCGTCAAAACATTAAGTACGCTGAATTGCCGATTATAATGTTGACCGCCAAAGGGGAGGAAATAGATACTGTTCTGGGCCTGGAAATGGGGGCCGATGATTATATTAAGAAGCCTTTCAGCCCCCGGGAGATGGTAGCCCGGGTCAAAGCTCGCCTACGGGCCAAGCGGGTTCTGGAGGCGGAGGAGGTTACCGGACAGAAAGCTCTGGTTTTGAATGATTTGATAGTAATTCCTGAAAAGCATGAGGCTTTTTTGGGGGATAAAAAGTTAGATCTTACCCCCAAGGAGTTTGAGTTGCTGCGGATACTGGCTTCCAGCCGGGGGAAGGTTTTTACCCGGGAGATTCTTTTGGAGAAGGTCTGGGGTTACGAGTTCACTGGCGATACCAGAACGGTGGATGTCCATATCAGACACCTGCGCATTAAGCTAGGGGACGATACGGCTTCACCGCAGTACCTGGAGACAGTCCGGGGGGTTGGCTATAAATTCAGGGAAGACACCATTTACGGTTGAGGAGAAATGAACTATGTGGAATGATTTTGTTAGTGAGAAAAGCAGAATGGAAGCCATCCTTGCCAGTATGGTGGATGCCGTGGTGGCCATCGATAGTTATGGCAGAATAATGCAGGTAAACCGGGCGGCGGAGAATATTTTCATGCGGCGGGAATACTTCCTGCTGGGACAAACTTTTAAGAACCTATTAGATATGGCTGAATTGGATGGAATGGTTCAGCGAGTTCTGACTACCGGACAAGAGGAGTTTTGCGAGAGTGGCGTTTTTCAAGGCAGTGAAAACATCTATCGCATCCATGTGGTTCCGATCAAGGGAGAAAACAATGAGACTGAGGGCGCAGTAGCCGTTTTTCACGATTTTACTGATGCCCGAAAGTTTGATTTAATGCGCACCGAGTTTGTGGCCAATGTATCACATGAACTAAGAACCCCTCTAACCTCAATCAAGGGTTTTGTGGAGACGCTATTGGATGGCGCCCTGGAGGACAGCATGTTGTGCCGCCGGTTCTTAAGTATTATTGACAATGAGACTGATCGCCTGACTCGTTTGATCGACGATCTTTTAAGTCTCTCTTCCATAGAATCCAAGGCGGCCAAGGTTAATATGAAATATGTGAATCTGGCGGAATCGATTAAGAGTGTTTTTAATATTCTCGGACCACAAGCGGCGGACAAGGAGTTGCGCATGGAGTTAATTTATCCCCGCGGATTGCCATGCGTTAATGCGGATGAGGATCTTTTGGGTCAGGTTTTAATTAATTTGATCGACAATGCGATTAAATACACCCCGGATCATGGCAAAATAGTGGTTCGAATCCATCGTGAGGGACGCAAGGTAGTAACCGATATTACTGATACCGGTATTGGAATTGCCAAGGAGAGCCTTCCCCGGTTATTCGAGAGATTTTATCGGGTGGACAAGGCCCGTTCCCGGGGCTTGGGCGGAACCGGTCTGGGATTGGCCATCGTTAAGCATATTGTTGAGCTCCATGGGGGCGAGGTGTTTGTTGAAAGTGAAGTGGGACAAGGTTCTACTTTCACTTTTTGCCTCTGGATTTCGGATCTAGTGAGCAAGGATGATAACGGGAGGATAGCTTGAGTCAGAGACAAAGACGTTTAGCCAGGTCAGTGAGGTTAAACCTCCTGCTGCGTCGGCTGGTGGCTTTAGGAATTCTGGCAGCTTTGTTAGGATGCCTTTATTTAATCGGGGTTTGGGCGGTTCATCGCATTAATGGATACCGGATCGGATTTGCCACCGCTCGGATAGGAACTCTGGAGGATGCAGCCCGGGCCCGGTCAATCATTATCGGCGATGAAGAAGTGGTTAACGCTCCTGCCAACGGAAGATTCGAGAATCTGTTGATGGAGGGAGAGAGGGTCCGCAAGGGAACCGTTGTCGGGTATTTCTACCCGGATGGTGCGGTAGCCCGTGAGCCCATTAAATCCTCCTGGAGTGGGATAATATGCTATCATCCCGATGGACTGGAGAAAAGACTGGCAGCCCTTAGACCGGATAATATGGACGCCACTACTCTATCCCTTAAGGCGACGGCCGCCAATGATGGTGGCTTCGATTTCGTTAAGGGGCAACCTCTGTTTAAAGTTGTGGACAATCTGGCACCGGTTCGGTTAGTAATGTTTTTTAAGGGAAAAACTTTTAAAGAACCCAAAGAAGAACAAGAGTATCTTCTAAGAAACGATAAAAAAGACCTGGGCTGGGCGGATTGTGAATATTTTGCTCGGCGTTCAGGGGGAAGCCTGGTAGTATTAAGCATGGCAGAGTACCCCGAGGTTTTAATAAATACCCGCAAACCTTACCTGGAATGTGTAGGAGAAAGTTACGATGGGATAATCGTTCCGGCCACGGCCTTGACTAAAAACCACAAGGTGTGGGGCCTGTACCGATTAGAAGGAGATGTTGTGACTTTCCAGGAAGTGCAGGTACTTTATCAAAAACAGGGGAAGGCTGTTATTGAGGGAATTGATATGGGAGACCAGGTAATTACCACTCCCAAACTGGTTCGGGATGGAATGATAATACAACAATAGCGAGAATAACATGAGTAATTTCGAGGCTAGATACAAACAAGTCAAACAACGGGTAATGGAAGCGGCGGCCAGGGGAGGGAGAGATCCCTCTGCTATTATAATAGTGGCAGTCAGTAAAACCGCCAGCCCGGAACAAATAAGTGAGGCCTTTCAATTCGGAGTTCGCGATTTCGGCGAAAATCGGGCGCAGCAGCTTTCAATTCGGCAAGAGATGTTCCCCGAGGCGCACTGGCATTTAATCGGGCGGCTTCAAACCAACAAGGCAAAAGAGGTAATCGACCGGGCCTGTCTCATACATTCGCTGGACAGGTGGCAATTAGCGGAGTATATTGAAAAAAGAGCAGCCGGTTTCGACATAAAAGTTTCAGCTTTGCTGCAGGTCAATGTCTCTGGAGAAGCATCCAAGGGAGGTGTGGCGGTAAGCGAAACTGAAGAGTTTCTGGATTCTCTCCATAGTTTCAAACATCTTGAAATCCTGGGGCTTATGACTATGGCTCCTGAGGTGGAGAACCCTGAAAGCGTTCGACCGGTATTCAAGGAATTAAAACGATTATACGATATATTGCAGGGGAAGAATTACGCGAATGTAGATATGCGTTATCTATCTATGGGAATGACGCAGGATTTTGAAGTTGCGATTGAAGAAGGCGCTAACATAGTCCGTATAGGCCGCGCGTTATTTCCTCGGGAAGAAAATGAGACAGGAGGTATTGCGTAGTGAATCTGGTGGATAAGTTCTGGCACTGGTTTGGAGTGGGTGATATCGGGGAGGATGAAATGTATGAGAAACTGCCCGATGAAAGGAAAAACGACCGCAAAGCCAACGTGGTCAGCCTTCATGCCGCCAAGACCCACCGGGTGGTAGTATGCGAGCCCACGAATTTCGACGAAGCAAAAGCCATAGCTGATAACCTCAAGAACCGAAGGCAAATAATCTTGAACCTCGAGAACACTGCACCCGAAGTATCCAGAAGAATAATCGACTTTATTAGTGGCACAACCTATGCTATGGATGGACATTATCAGAAACTTGGACAGTACATATTCTTATTCGCTCCCAGTAATGTAGAAATATCGAAAGACCCGCGATTGGTATTGCGGAGTTCCTATACTATAGGCGGGAGAAGTGCATTGGGAAGTGATGAGTAATGGCGGATAACCGTCTGGGATTAATCGGATGCGGGAAAATGGGAAGTGCGCTCTTGGCTGGATTGGCCCGGCAGGGCGGTCTTTTCGATTCCATTTATATTTATGATATAGATGCAGCGAAATCGCGTAAGCTTGCGAGTGAAACTGCGGCCCGTTCATTGAATTCTGGCGCTGAAATTGCACAAGAGACCAACGTAATAGTCTTGGCGGTTAAACCCAATCAGATAATCCCGGTGTTACGCAATATTGCTCCTTTATTACACGAGGATAAACTCCTTATCTCCATCGCTGCGGGGGTTTCTCTCAACAGTATAGCTGGCGAAGTGGAGAGGCATGTACCTCTTGCCAGAGTCATGCCGAATACCCCATGTCTGATTGGGCAGGGTGTATCTGCGGTAAGTTTCGGAAAGTTCGTAAAGGAAGACCAAAAAACATTGATATTTAAAATGCTGGCTGCAGTGGGATCGGTGGAAGAGATTCCCGAGACACTGATGGATGCGGTTACAGCGGTTTCCGGAAGCGGGCCGGCTTATCTTTTCCTGGTAGCAGAAGCTATGATTGATGCTGCGGTTGAAGTGGGGATCCCCCGGGATTTAGCCCGAATCCTGGTTAACCAGACCATCAGCGGATCAATTGCCATGCTGAATCAGAGCGGGGAGCATCCTGCCATCCTGCGGGAACAAGTTACTTCCCCGGGTGGAACGACCATAGCTGCTATTAAGGCTTTGGAAAACCGGGGAATAAGGTCGGCTTTTTATGATGCGGTACAGGCGGCCTATGACCGTTCCAGGGCTCTAAGTCAAAATACGTCGGGGTGATAGAGTAAAAGATGGTCTATTCGATAGTCAATCTCATATTTAAGGTTATGATCTGGCTGGTGGTGGCCAGATGTATTTTATCCTTTATCAAACATAACCCGGCCCACCCGATAATTCGTTTTATATATGAAACGACTGAGCCGGTTATGGCACCTTTCCGCCGACTGGTTCCTATGACCAGCGGAATGGATTTCTCACCAATACTGGTCTTTTTTGCCCTCGAGTTATTACGCCAGCTGGTGTTGGCCTTAATAGCGGTATTGATGAAAATGCAGTTCTAGAATTGGAGGCTTATTTGTAGTGACCGAAAAAGTTGAATTACTTGCTCCGGTTGGGAAATGGCCAGTCCTGGAGGAGGTTATCCGAACGGGAGCAGACGCGGTTTACCTGGGAGGTAAAAGGTTCAATATGCGCCTTTTGCGTCCTGATTTTAATTTTTCAGACCAGGAATTAAAAGATGCGGTTAGTTATTGTCATGATCGGGGGGTTAAGCTATATATCACAGCTAACAACCTGTATTTTGAGGATGAAGTAAGGCCCCTGTTGGATTATCTCCGGTTTCTGAAAGATATCGGCATTGATGCCTTAATTGTTCAGGATCTGGCACCAGTAAGGATGCTTAGCCAGGAGAAAATTGATCTCCCCTTGCATGCCAGTGTACAGCGGGGGGTTAATAACCTAAATACCGCCCGGCAGTTTGAAGGGTCCGGCTTCACCCGGGTAATTCTATCGAAGAATGTTTCTCTGGAGGAGATCCGTTCCATCCATAACGGGTGTGGCCTGGGTATTGAGTACTTTGTTCATGGGGATCTCTGCATTTCTCATACTGGCCAGTGTTTCATGTCCGGCCTGATTTTTGGCGAAGGGGGCAACCGTGGCCGGTGCCGCAAGCCCTGCCGCTGGAGGTATCAGGTGGAGGGCCCCAAACAGGAAAAGTATAAGGGATATCAATACTTTCTGGCCCATAAAGACCTGTGTTTACAACAGAATTTTAAAGACTTGATAGAGGCCGGGGTAACTTCGTTTAAAATTGAAGGTCGGATGAGGGACGCAGACTATCTGGGATTTCTGGTATCGACCTATCGGCGCGCTCTGGATGCCTGTCTGGAGGGCAGGAAGCCCAGCCAGGAGGACTGGCAGGAGCTCTATGAGAAACGGGCTCGTGATTTTACCACTGGGAGTCTTTATAACTCTACTTCAGGGAATGATATCGGTTTTTCCGGGGAACGGGAACCACATTTTCCGACCAGCCCGATGGTAGTTACCACTCTTAAACCGGAAGATTATCGCCCATTAGAGGTACCGACTGAGGGAGAACTGGAATTAGTGGTTAAGGTGGGAGGCCCGGCAGGGATGGACGCCGCCCTCGAAGCCGGGGTGCGATGCCTTATCTTTCCTCTGACCTTTTACCATAACCGGGCTTGGGCTTTCAAAAATCTGGCCGACATTTCGGAAGCCATTGAAAAGGCGGTCGGCTTAGGTGCCCATGTATCACTGGAAACACCTCGCATCATAAGTGAGAAAGACAAAGACTTTTATGATCGTTTGCTGGAGATGCCTAATCTCTCCATGGTATCCAGAATAATAGTAAATGACCCAGGAGGCCTATTCAGGTTGGCTGAAACGGGAATCGAACTCCAGGCAGGAATCGGATTAAACCTTACCAACAGCCTGGCAGTCGAACAAGTAAGAGAATGGGGAGCAAAATGCTGCTCTCCAGCCGTTGATTTAAGTTTTCAGGATCTTATGGCCCTGGCGGCCAATTCGTCCCTGCCCCTGGAGGTAATGGTCCAGGGCCCGATGTGTGGTATAGTCAGTGATTACTGCCTGGCCGGAACAGTCAATCGTGACGACGAGGAATGTAACGCTCCTTGTGAGGAATATCATTACGCCTTGGTCGATGAATTAGGGCAAAAGTACCCGGTGGAATCTGATCTAGAATGCCGCAGCTACATCTATGCTCCCCGGCACATGGCACTCTTTCACCTGCTGCCCATCCTAAAAAAGTTTGCCATTAAAAGAATTCGTGTGGAGGGGGAGGGCTATAGTCCCGATATATTAATCAAGATCATATCAATTTACCGCTCGGGATTGGAACAGGTCAACCATTGCCAATGGGAACAGGAGGAAAACTATCGGAGACTCCTATCCTTATTCTCCGAGGGGGTGACGGCGGCAACCCTGCATGAGGCAACATCATAACGCAGACTATGTCATTCTAATGATTGATAAATGACCTTGGTGTCATGAGGGATTCAAGAACCGTATCGACTAAAATAAATCGAGGGAGAGGAAAATATGTTATCACCGGTTGAGGTTCGAAACCATGAATTCCGGCATAGTATCAGAGGCTATAACGACACAGAGGTAGACGCCTTTTTCGAAAGGGTATCCGAGGATTATGAAAGGCTATATAAAGAAAACGCCGATCTAAAAGAAGCCCTGCAGCGCATGAACACGGAAAACGCCAAATACCGAAAGATAGAGGAAACCCTGAGCCAGACCCTGGTTCTGGCACAACAGAATGCCGACCAGCTAAGAGCCAACGCCGTCAAAGAAGCGGAGTTATTAATGGAAAGCGCTCACAATAAGCTTAAGGACGTATTTAAGGCTTATGAGGAAATGCTGATGCGGTTGAATGTTTACCGTGCCGAGATTAAAGGCTTCCTGGCCAGCCAGGTGGATCTGGTAGAGAGCCAGGATAAAAGAATCGATGAACTGATAAACTTCATTACCGGACAGGACGTTAAAACCATGGTAGCGGCCATCGGCCAGGTACCGACAGAGGAAGTAGAGCAGGTTGAATGAAATAAGTGCGTGGGAAAATGGGGTTCGTTTCGAGGTTAAGGTACAGCCCCGTTCATCCCGTAATCAGTGGTCCGGGCTAAGCGATGGAGCCTTCAAAATAAAACTGACTGCTCCCCCGGTAGACGGTGAAGCCAATCAGGCTTTGATTGAATTTCTGGCCCGGTCCCTGGGTGTTTCCAAAAGGGATGTTGAAATCCTTAGAGGGGAGACCTCAAAGTTAAAACTAATAGGTATTCATAACCTGACTCTGGATGACGCAATAAAACTCTTGCCCAGGGATTAGACTGATGAACGCTGGAAAGAAAAGGACGCAGGACATTCTGAATATACTGGAACAGGAATTCCCTCAGGCGAGGACCCGCCTAAATTTTACTACGACATTCGAACTGCTGGTAGCCACTATCCTATCGGCCCAGTCGACAGATGAACAGGTAAACCGGGTTACGGCCCGGCTTTTCTCGCGCTATAACACACCAGAAGAATTTGCCGGGCTGGAGCCGACGGAACTGGAAGATATGGTTAAAGGCTGCGGCCTCTATCGTAATAAGGCCAAAAGTATTATTGAAGCCTCCCGTATGATTATGGAACACTACGGCGGGGAAGTGCCCTCAGACCTGGACGAATTGATAAAACTGCCGGGAGTGGGGAGAAAGACTGCGAATGTGGTGCGCAGTGTGGGGTTCGGTCTTCCGGGCCTGGCAGTGGATACCCACGTCCAGCGGGTTGCCCGTAGATTGGGCCTCGCCAGCAGCGAAAATCCAAACCAAACCGAACAAGAACTAAAGTCTCTTATTCCCCAGTCCAGATGGGGAAAAGCCCACCACCTTTTCATCTGGCACGGCCGCGAGTACTGTAAGGCTTTAAAGCCCAGATGCAATAATTGTCCACTCTCACCCCTCTGCCGTGCAATACCCAATTAAAGCAATTTCCCCTGTGTGGCGATATATACCAATAGGACAAATATAACCACAAACGGGGGGCAGGAACATGAGAAAGTATTACGGTGAAGTCATTCTTTTGGCATTGGCATTTTGTATCATGCTATTTCCTTCAATCGTTGATGCGGTGGACAAATCCGCCGCGCCTCTTAAAGAACACATAACCATTCAAAATAACGCCGGAACTCCGGACACGATTAAAGTGGTAAATTTGAAAGCCGGTGACGTGGTTAAGGTATATAATGAAGACCAATCCTCGCTTTTGGGCCAGGCTAAGTGTATTTCCAAGACCGTTACCATTAAAATAACCCAACTCGGGCAGGACGCCGGTACTATCCAGGTGACGGTTACCAGCGCCGGCTTACTAGAAAGCGACCCAACCTCACAGGACTATGCCGAGGAGCCGCAGACTCCCGCCCCTGACCCCAATAACATCACAATTGTCAACAACGCTGGATTACCGGATACAATCAAAATAGTCGGATTGCTGCCTAATGATATGGTTAAGATATTTGACACTTCCGTCCCACCGGCCTTACTACGGCAGGTTAGGGTAGCCCGCACAGCTAAAAACGTAACCGCGAAAGTCTCTCAACTGGGGGCCGCTGCCGGAACTATCCAGGTGACTGTAACCAGAAGCGGAATGCTGGAGAGCGATTATACCCTTAAAGACTACGATGCCGAACAAAAGTCTTCCCCTCTGGACGAAGCTAACATAATCATTACCAACAATGCAGGGACCTCCGATACAGTAGAGGTAAAAGGGCTGGCAATCGGGGATATTATTAAAGTATATGCGGAAGACACATTAACAACGGTTCTGGGCAAAGCCAGCCAATCCACCAGCGCAAAAAGCGTAGTTATCAAGATTAAGCAATTGCCGGCAGCAGGGACTGTGTACCTGACAGTAACCAATTCCGGTAAAGCTGAAAGTGATCCGGCACCGATCGCCTATCCTGCCGAAATGCAGACGGCGGCTCCTACAGCAGACGCCATCACAGTCGTCAACAATGCCGGTGGGCCAGATGCAGTGACAGTAACTGCCGCCGCCGGTGACCTGGTTAAGGTCTATTCAGATATAGCATTAGGGACCCTTTTAGGACAGGCCACAGTGGCCAAAAACGCCACCAGTGCCACTATAACCATAAAACAATTGGGAACGGCTGCAGGAAGTGTGTATGTAACTATCACCGGGACCGGGCAGGCCGAAAGCAATGCCACAGAAAAGGCTTACGATGCTGAAGTCAAGTCAACCGCTCCCAATGCCGATGACATAGTTATTGTGAACAATGCGGGAACCCCGGACACGGTAACGATAACCGGGGTTGAGGGGGATACGGTTAGTGTCTACGCAGATCTGGCGTTAAAAACCCTTCTGGGACAGGCCGTGACAGCTAAAGGAGCCACCAGCGCAGTGGTAACTATTAAACAACTGGGAACAGCGGCGGGAGCTGTCTATGTCACTATTACCAGCACCGGGAAAGGTGAAAGCGACCCGACCCCGAAAGACTATGCAGAAGAGCCTAAATCAGACGCCCCGGACCCGGCTGAAATAACCGTAACCAATAATGCCGGAATGGCCGATATAGTAGAGGTTGTAAGCGATGAGGGCAACGTGGTTAAGGTTTATGCCGATCTGGAACTAAAGACGCTTCTGGGACAGGCAACGGTAGCCAAAGGAGCCGCCAGCGCTGTTGTAAGCATAAGTCAGCTACCGGAAGAAGGGAATATTTACGTTACTCTGACCAGCAAGGACAAATGCGAAAGTGATGCTATTCAAGTAACCTATGATGATGAAATCCAGTCAGCCGCCCCTGAATTGGAGGATATATTCGTTGTGAATCATGCTGGCATTCCCGATATCATCAAGGTAGATTATCTGGACCCCGGGGATGTCGCAAAGGTTTATGCCAGGGCCGAGTCACTGTCGGCCTGGGGCCAGGCCACTGTGGCCAACAATGATACCAGTGCCCCCGTAATCATTAATCAACTTGGTTCCGCGGCGGGGAGCATATATGTATCAGTAACCAGGAAAGGCATGCTGGAAAGCGAGCGAATCGAGAAAAGTTATGACGCGGAAGCCAAATCCCCCGCCCTTGATCCGGTCAATATAACTATAACCAATAATGTGGGTATTCCTGGCACGGTGGTGGTTAAAAATCTACAGCCCGGGGATGCCATTAAGATTTATGAAGATTCCAAACTGGCCATTATGTTAGGCCAGGCAAGTGTGGCTGCCGGAGGCACCACTGCTACCATAACCATTAAGGATTTATTACCGCAGGGGGGAAAACTATACCTAACAATCACCAAGTACGGCTTGTTGGAAAGCGACAGTACCGAACAGAGTTATGCTGCTTATACGGTTTCTGAAGCTCCGAATAAGGATTATGCGTTGATTATTAATAACCCGGGAACCGACCTGGTTATTGTTTATGGGCTGAATCCCGGAGAAACAATAAAGGTTTATCAGGATACTACTTTGGCCAGGGTAGTTGGAACCGCGACCGTGGCCGCCAAGCAGACTCAGGTTATAATGACTGTCAGTCAGTTGGGGGCCGATGGCGGAACCGTATATCTCACCAGGACCTGTGTGGGGGAATTGGAGAGCAGCCCGGAAGAGTGCCCGGTCGAATTTGCCGCCGAATGACTTGACTGGGTGTGATGAACGGGCAAATTGCCAAAACTGTTTGTGGTTATAGAAGTTCAATCCAAACTATAGGGGAAAATTATACGGTTATTGGCATTGAAATTACCGAGAGGAAGGGCTCGATGTCAAAGGGCTGGATCGGGGAACTCGACCTGTTGCGAGGCGTGGCATTTTTAGGGGTGGCTTTACAGCATGTTATAGGAGCGTTTATTCGCCATCCGGATATCAGTATTCAGGCAGCATTAACCATGGGATTGCTGTTCAACATTACGAAATTTGCCGTGCCGGCCTTTGTTTTTGTCTCAGGACTGGTCATGGTTTACCGGTACTACCCCCGGGCCAGTTATGGACCCTTCTTAATCAAAAGGTTCAAAGATGTGGCCGTGCCTTATGTTTTATGGACTCTTATCTACATTGTATATTTTTCATACATTTCGACTGGTAAGCTGACGGTTGGCTGGTGGGAGAGCCTTTATAAGCTCATTACCGGAACCGGATGCTATCATCTCTGGTTTATTGTCTTAATTATTCAGTTCTATTTGCTCCTTCCGTTGTTTCTGGCCTTGTTTCGCTGGATTGATAAAGATGAAATTCGAGCAATTCGAACATTAGCTGTGCTGGGAGCAATATATCTAGCGCTGACCTGGCTGTCTTATTTCTTTGTCACCAGGCATGCTGCGGCAGTTGATTCGCATTGGATTCAGCTGGCTATTAAATTCAGGGATCGCAATGTGCTTTTATGGTTTCTATATTTTATTGGCGGCGGAAGTGCCGGAATGTTCTTGTTTAAGTGGCGGAAATGGGTGAGGAATAGCTGGGCATGGAGTTTAGTTTTATGGGTAGCCTCACTGGTTTGGGTTTGTTGGGAGTTGTGGTCCGGGGTAAATGGCAATGTAGTCAACCTTAATATATCAACCTCACTTAAGCCCAGCATGGTGGTTTTCACTTGTGTCAGCCTGGTACTGGTGTATAACCTGTCTTTGGGGTGGGCCAAAATCGACAATGGTATTGTTAAATTGGTACAAAGCCTGGGGCAGTATTCTTTGGGAGCTTATTTCGTGCATGCCCTGGCTCTAAGTCTTCTTATCCCCTTTATTGGAACGGTTTGGCCCCAATTCCGGTCTTTCTCTATCTTATCCATGTTCCTGGTTTTCGGATTATGTGTGCTGTTGTCACTGGCGTTCGCTGCTCTGGTGAGTCGGATCCCCGGGGGACACTGGCTGGTGGGTGAAAGCAGAGCCGGGCGAAAATAGGCTCTATTTTAAACACTCACCCAGGCGCAGGCCAAGGGAACTGATTATGGCGCGCCTATCCTGTCAGTCATGGACTGGCTATAGTTGCTAATCTGGCAAGGGTTTGCTATTATAGATGGCAAATTAATATTTAGGCGACGAGAGGGACAGTGAGGCCGGGGATGGCCAAGCGATTCCGGGATGGTGGAAGCCGGAACCTGAAACGGTTGTCAGAATCACCCTTGAGCTTTCTGGCTGAATAGCAGTATTGCTTATTAAGTTGGACGTATCATCTACGATAAAGGATGGTTGGAGTGGACCCCTATGGGGTTTAAAAGGGTGGTACCGCGGAAGCAAGCCTTTCGTCCCTTGGGGATGAAGGGCTTAATTTTTTACTACTAAAAAGGGGTGCAATTATTTTGGCTAAGGGAAAGTATGACGAGACTCTAAACCTTATGAAAACTGATTTCCCGATGAGGGCTAACCTGCCCACCCGGGAGCCGGAAACCTTAAAGTTCTGGGATGAAAACGATATTTACGGCCGGGTTCAGGAAAACAACCGGGGTAAGAAACAGTTCATTCTGCATGATGGCCCGCCCTATGCTAACGGGCATATTCACCTGGGGCATACCCTGAACAAGGTTCTAAAGGATATAATCGTCAAATACCGGACCATGACCGGTTACGATTCTCCTTACGTACCGGGCTGGGATACCCATGGCCTGCCGATTGAGCAGCAGGCGATCAAAGCCCTGGGGATCGACCGGCACCGCACCAACGTGATGGAGTTTCGCCAGCATTGTAAGGAATATGCGCTGAAATATGTAGACATCCAGCGCCAGGAGTTCAAACGTCTGGGAGTTAGAGGCGATTGGGACCATCCTTATCTGACCCTGGAGCCGGGTTTCGAGGCGGTTCAAATCGGGGTATTCGGGGATATGGCGAAGAAAGGCTACATTTATAAGGGCCTGAAGCCAGTTTACTGGTGTGCGGACTGTGAGACAGCCCTGGCCGAGGCCGAGATCGAGTACGACGATAAGGAATCGGATTCAATCTATGTAAAGTTTAAGGTGAAAGACGCCAATGACCTATTTCCGGTTGAGGATACTTATGTCATCATTTGGACCACCACCCCCTGGACCCTGCCAGCCAATACCGGTATTTCGGTCCACCCGGAATATGATTATGTGCTAGTTCAGGTGGACAATGAAAAATACGTAGTAGCCAAGGGCCTTTTTTAGTCAGTGGCCTCTGAGGCTAGCTGGAATAATTGCCAGGTCTTGCAGGAGTTTAAGGGTATTGAACTGGATGAGGCAATCTGTCAGCACCCGTTTGTTGACCGGGAGTCGACCGTAGTCTGCGGGGAGCATGTCACTTTAGAACAAGGTACCGGTTGTGTTCATACCGCTCCTGGTCATGGGGAAGAAGACTTCCAGATCGGGAAAGTCTATAATTTGCCGGTTATTTCACCCCTTGATGATAAAGGGGTTTTTACCGCTGAGGGCGGCAAGTTTGAAGGCATGTTTTGCTACGATGCCAACCCGGCTATTATTAAGGAACTGGTCAGCCGGAATATGCTGATTAAGTCCGGAAAAATCAAACACCAGTACCCGCATTGTTGGCGCTGTAAGCATCCGATCATCTACCGGGCTACCGAGCAGTGGTTCGCTTCGATTGACGGGTTCCGCCAGCAGGTTCTGGAGAACATCGATAAGGTGCAATGGATTCCGGCCTGGGGTCGCGAGAGAATATTCAATATGGTTAGAGACCGGGGTGACTGGTGTATCTCCCGCCAGCGGACCTGGGGAGTGCCGATTCCGATCTTTTACTGTAATTCCTGTAAAGAGGCCGTTATTAATGATGATACCATCAAACATTTACAGGAGATCTTCGCCGAAGAGGGCAGTGATGCCTGGTTCGCTCGTTCAGCGGCCGAACTCTTGCCGGAAGGATTCACCTGCCCTAATTGCCATGAAGGCGATTTCACCAAGGAAAAGGATATCATGGATGTCTGGTTTGATTCGGGTTCCAGCCATATGGCGGTTTTAGAGAGCAGGCCGGAACTCAGATGGCCTTCCGATTTGTATCTGGAGGGAAGCGATCAGCATCGCGGCTGGTTTAATTCCTCGATTTCCACCTCGGTGGCTACCCGGGGGATAGCTCCCTATAGCATAGTTCTGACCCATGGCTTCCTGGTTGATGAGCAGGGACGCAAGATGTCAAAGAGCCTGGGGAATGTAGTCGACCCACTGAAACTGACCGAGGAAATGGGTGCCGACATTTTGAGGTTATGGGTATCTTCGGCGGACTACCGCAATGATGTCGCGGCCTCGGATAATATAATGAAACAGTCGGCGGAGGCCTACCGTAAGATCCGCAACACCTGCCGCTTCGTTCTGGGTAATCTTTATGATTTTGACCCGGAACGGGATCGGGTGGCCCCGGCTGATATGAGTGAACTGGACCGCTGGGCGTTGTTAAAACTGGTGAGACTGGTAAAAAGAGTGACTAAAGCCTACGAGAATTACGAATTTCACGTGGTTTATCACTCGATTCACAATTTCTGCACCATTGACACCAGCGCTATCTACTTTGATATAATCAAGGATATTCTGTACTGCGATGCTCCCGACAGTCAGGCTAGACGGGCGGCGCAGACGGTGATTTACGATATTGTTCAGGCCCTGGTTCGGATGCTGACTCCTATCCTGGCTTATACCACTGAGGAGATCTGGCAGTATCTTAGAAAGGAAAACGATCCCATAAGTATTCAGTTGGTGGATTGGCCGGTGGTGGACGAGAGCCTTCTGGATGCAGAACTGGAGAACCGCTGGGAAAAGATATTAAGAGTCAGGGAGACGGTAGCCAAAGCCCTGGAAGAGGCGCGCCGGGCCAAAGTTACCGGGCATTCGCTGGGAGCCCGGGTTATCGTAGCGGCTGATGAAACCAACCAGGCGTTCCTCAAGGACATTCCCGGGCTGGACAAGATTTTCATCGTTTCCGAAGTCGTGATTGCCGGACAGGAGAGCGTTGACGACAGCTATATTTCTCTTGAGGATGTATCGGGAATCTGGGTAAAAATTGAGCCCGCCTCTGGCGATAAGTGCGAGCGGTGTTGGATTTACAGCCCGGAAGTGGGCGAGGATTCAGAACACTCGACCCTTTGCCCCCGCTGCGTTGACGTGGTTAAGAAACTCTAAGGAGGTTGCGGTGAAAGAAGAAGGCTTTCGGCTAATTATAACGGTTATCGGCCAGGACCGGGTGGGCATAATAGCCAATATTGCTCAGATTCTGGCGGAATCTAATGTTAATATTCTCGATATTACCCAGACCATTCTGCAGGAGATTTTCACCATGATTATGGTGGTAGATATCCGGCAAAGTAAAATTGATGTGGCTGAATTGAACCGCAGACTGACTGCCAAGGGAGAAGAAATGGGTCTGGTTATTACCACCCAGCATGAGGACATTTTCCGGTTCATGCACCGTATTTAGGAGATTGAATACATTGGATTCTTTACCCCGTGGCCCATTTCTAGGCCAGGGAAATGGAATTCTTCAGGGGGAAAGATGACTTTCCCCTTTTTGTACTTGTGTAGGAGGTGAAGTCTTGCCGTTTTCATTAGATCCCAGAGAGATTCTAGAGACCGTTCATATGCTTGAAATGCAGAACCTGGATATCCGGACTATCACTATGGGCATCAGCCTGAGAGACTGCCGCCGTGATAGTGCCGCTGCCACCGGAAAGGCCGTTTATGAAAAAATTCTGTGTCAGGCCAACAATTTAGTCCGAGTCGGGCAGGATATTGAGAAAGAATATGGAATACCAATTATTAACAAAAGGATATCGGTAACTCCCATGGCTTTAATCGGGGATGGTTTTTCCAGTCAGGAAATGACCGGATTGGGGACAATCCTGGATAAGGCAGCGGGAGAGGTAGGGGTAAACTTTATCGGTGGGTTTTCCGCTCTGGTTCATAAGGGCATGACCCGGGGGGACGAGGCTTTAATTCAGGCCATTCCTCAGACCCTGGCCAGCACCGAACGGGTCTGTTCATCAGTAAATGTTGGAACAACCAGGACTGGAATCAATATGGATGCCGTATGTATTATGGGACAGATTATCAAGGAGACGGCCCATTTGACAGCCGAACGCGACGGGTGTGGGTGCGCCAAACTAGTGGTTTTCTGCAACGCTCCCGAGGATAATCCCTTTATGGCCGGTGCTTTTCACGGGGTAGGAGAACCGGAGGCTACGATCAATATAGGGATCAGTGGGCCCGGAGTAGTCTGGAATACGGTTAAACGCCTGCCAGATGCCGACCTGGGTACTCTGGCCAATGAGATTAAGAACACGGCATTCAAAATTACCCGAACCGGGGAATTGGTAGGCCGGGTGGCCAGCCAGCGGCTCGGGGTACCTTTCGGAATAGTTGATCTTTCGCTGGCACCGACGCCTGAGGCGGGAGACAGTGTAGCCCTTATTTTGGAAGCCATGGGGCTGGAGCGCTGTGGGGCTCCAGGGACTACCGCGGCCCTGGCATTGTTAAATGACGCTGTAAAGAAGGGTGGAGCCATGGCTTCATCGTATGTCGGCGGCCTGTCAGGAGCTTTTATTCCGGTTAGTGAGGATGCCGGAATGGTAAGGGCGGTGGAGGAAGGTTCTCTAACCATTGAAAAGCTAGAGGCCATGACCTGTGTATGTTCAGTGGGATTGGACATGATAGCCATTCCGGGGGATGTTTCCTCAGCCACCATATCGGCAATTATTGCGGATGAAGCAGCTATCGGCATGATTAATCATAAGACCACCGCTGTGAGAATTATTCCCGCACCCGGGAAAAAAGAAGGGGATTGGGTGGAATTCGGAGGCCTCCTGGGCGGCGCCCCGGTAATGAGAGTCAACCGCAGGGATCCCGGAGTGTTTATAGGCCGAAAAGGACGAATTCCTGCTCCAATCAGCGCGCTAACCAATTAAGAGTTAAAAGGAAGTGAAAAATGGTTACCCAACAGGAGATAGAGTCGGTTTTATCCATCAGGATGAACCGCAAGTTTTTTAATCGAGAAGTTTCCCATGTATACGTTTATTTTACCGGAGGTTTGCTGATCAATACTGGTATAACCACTGGGGCCAGTGAGATTTCACAGGCCCTGGAAGGAAAAAGCCTTAAGCTAATTGTCAATACTCATTATCACAGGGACGTTATAGGAAATAATGCTCTGCTTCAACAGAAATACAGCGTACCGGTTAAGGCCCATAAGGATTCATTGGAGAATATCAGGCATCCCCACGAAATATCGTTATTAGGGCGGGGGCGAAAACTCCTGCCTTCTAAGGCGTCCAAACTTAGAAACACCTTGCGGGTGGGTGACCTTAACTTTCGAGTCATTGAAACTCCCGGATTTCAGCCGGGACACGTTTGCCTCTTTGAGCAGGACAAGAGATTGTTGTTTACTGGAGATTTGTTGGCCCAGCAGGAAAAAACCAGCGGCCGCTCAGAGGAGTATCTCAAAGATCTGCAAAAAGTGTTATCTCTGGAACCAGCGGCTACATTTTGCTCCCGGCATGGCTTTTTAGAGAATGGCCTGGAGGTCATGGAATCCAGACTGCGTTCCAACCGCGGCAAGTCGGCCAGGACTTACCCGGATAGACGTGAGGCAGAATGCTGATTTTTGAGTTGCGTATGCCAGGGCCATCTTGATGGTATAATAAGGCTATGAACTTGGGAGGGTTTTATGAGCGAGAGTCCTCAGGGAGATTCCGGCGGAACCTTGCAGCTGATCCTGGACAAAGTTGATCGGCTGGCCTTAAACACCGAGAAAATGAGGCTGGCGGAATACGTGGAGATGCTGGAAAACCCGAGACGTCTGTTGTATATGAACTTCCTGATGGGGCTAGCCCGTGGCTTCGGAATGGCTATTGGATTCACAATACTGGCGGCCGCAGTGGTCTGGCTTCTACAGAAGTTGGTAGTCTTAAATGTGCCGGTTATCGGCAATTTTATTGCCGAAATCGTCCGATGGGTTCAAGTAGAATTACAAATGGGCAATTTGCCGGGTGGTATGTGATAATGAATAAGGATTTTATTGAAAATGTCAAAACAACTTTATTAGGCGAACGCCAAAGGCTCGTTGACGGTATTCAGCGTAAGCGGGATGCTGCTGAAAAGGGTATTGCTGAAATGACCGACGAGCTGTCAATGTATGACCAGCACCCGGGTGATCAGGGCAGTGAACTGTTCGAGAGGGAGAAGGATGCTGGCTTGTTGTTGATGCAGGAAGATCGTCTGTATCAGATCGACCAGGCTCTGCACCGGATTGAAACCGGAGAATATGGCATCTGTCAGTTTTGCGGTCTTCCCATTAACCCAGAACGTTTGAAAAGGCTGCCATCGGCTACCCTCTGTATATCTTGCGCGCAGCGGACCACGGATAAATATACCCGACCAGCGGAAGAAAAGGTCCTAAGCATGAGTGAGATTAACGAGAAAGGTGACCAGTTCGAAGTAGCCGGCTACAGCCTTTATGATGAATAAGAATATGAAAGGAGGTAAAACTCCTTGCGGATAGGGATTTTCTCTGATAGTTATAGGCCATATGTCAGCGGAGTCGTTACCTCAATTTGTACTTTTAGTGAAGAACTTAACAAACTAGGACATGAGACCTTTATCTTTGCTCCCAGCTATCCCAATTACCGGGATAAAGAGAAAAACATATATCGTTTCTTTTCTATTCCATCGCCTACTAACCCTGATTTTTCTCTTCCGGTCCCAGTTTCACCACGCATAACCGCTATTGTAAAAAAACTAGATCTTGATGTCATACATGTTCAGTCTCCGTTTTTGCTTGGGGGTCTGGGTGCCAGATGTGCCAGGCGTTTTGACCTGCCGCTGGTTTTTACTTACCACACTATGTACGATCAATATGTGCATTATGTTCCGGTGGCTCAGGATTGGGCCAAGGACTTTACGGTAAGATACAGCCGTCATTTTTGTAATCGCTGCGACCTGGTGATAACACCTTCTCCGGAAGTCCGGGACCTGATTCGAACCTATGATGTACGCACCCCGATAGAGGTTATCCCGACCGGCGTGGTGGTGGAAAAGTTCTCTCAGGGGGATCCCGGCTGGCTGCATTCGGCTTTTAACATTCCGCCTGAACGAAAAATATGTTTGTTCGTGGGACGATTAACCCGGGAAAAAAATGTAGATTTCCTGATTAAGGCTTTTACAAGGGTTAAAAAGGAATACCAGGATGTCAGCCTGGTTATTGTGGCCGCAGGTCCACTAGAAAAGGAATTAAAAAAGCTGGTCATGAGTGAAGGACTGGCGATCAACGAGGACGTTATATTTACGGGATTTTTGGGGTCGGACGACCTGATAAACGCCTATGCTGGAGCTGATATTTTTACTTTTGGTTCCGTAACCGAGACCCAGGGTATTGTACTGGTCGAAGCCATGGCCGCGGGGGTTCCGGTGGTAGCGGTGAGGGCCACTGGAAGCCAGGAGATGCTGGACAATGGCAACCAGGGGGTATTAACCGATTACGACCTGGGGTCGTTTAGTGCCGGAATATTAAAACTCTTGACCGATAATGATTACCGGCAAAAACTTTCTGTGATGGCAAGCAAACGGGCCGTTGAGCTATCTTCTCGGGCTATGGCCCACAGGTTGGAAGAGGTATATGAGGACTTGATGCGGGAGAGGAAATACCGGGGTCGGAAATTGGTATCCCGGCTCTAGTTCAGAGGGACCTGATGGGAGTAAGTCTTTTAAAGGGTGATATTACCGAAATTGATGCCGAAGCTCTGGTTAACGCCGCCAATAACCATCTATGGATGGGCAGCGGGGTTGCCGGGGCGATCAAAAGCAAGGGCGGCATATCAATTCAGGAAGAAGCGGTAAAGAAGGGGCCAATACCGGTCGGGGAGGCGGCAGTTACCTCGGCAGGCAATCTTAAAGCCAGGTACATAATTCATGCAGCGGTTATGGGGCAGGATCTCAGAACCGATTACGAGAAAATAAGAACAGCCACGGTCAACGCTTTGTTGCGGGCTAAAGAACTGGGTATCAATTCTATTGCCTTTCCTGCATTAGGAACCGGGGTCGGGGGCTTCCCACCGGCTCAAGCCGCTCTGGCTATGAAGGAAGCGATGGACGCAGCTTCAGTAGACGACATGAAGATAATAATGGTTTTGTTTGATGACCGGACTTATAGAGAATATGAACTGGTCTTTGAGAAATAGAATAAGAGATTTCGGATTCCGTAATAATACCCAAGGGGTTAATATCGAACAGTAAGTAAAGGTATTACTTACTTAAGCTATCGTAGAACCCCTTTTTATCTGTCCATTCAATTAAATCTATCTCAAAGCCATCGGGGTCTTTTATATATAATTGTTTTGAGAATTGCTTAGAAACAATCATTGTTTCATTTTCGATAAGTCCACCTGCTATTAATTGCTCTAACAGACCTTCTATATTTTCAACAGAATAGCCGATATGTCTGAAATTACTGATTTCGTTTGCTATGAAATCTGTTTTTTCGGAGATGAATAATTCGTGACCTATGCCTTTGAGAATAGCGAACTTTTGCCCATTAGGCTTAATACCCTGGTCAATTAATTCATATCTAAGAACACTCTGATAAAATTTAATAAAAACATCGGTGTTGGAAACATATCTGTTTATATGGTCTATTTGTGGTTGCATAAGATTACTCCTCCTAATTATTAAGTACGGATATAGATATTCAATCACTTTTCCAATCTATAGTAAATTTTGTTTACTGGGATGATAAGAACTCAGCCCAACACAAGAATCATAATTGAAGGGAGGGCGTGTTAGACTCTGTAAAACGTATGTAAAAGTGAATTGCATCAAACCGTTTTATGACCTCTAACACGAAAACTAAAATGCAGATTACCGATAATATATATAAATTGCACCCATCTAGAGGTTCAATGGTATACATATTGAGGACCGGCAAGAAGCTTACCGTGATTGATACCGGTTCAGGCCGAAGTGTTGGACCTGCTGTTTACAGTTACGTAGAAAAAAACCTTCCTGAGAGCCCGAAACAAATAAAAAATATATTTCTCACCCACTGGCACGGAGACCATGCCGGCGGAGCGCTGGAATTAAAGCGCCTTACCGGAGCCCAAATAATTTGCCACCAGGCCGACGCCGGGTACCTATCCGGCAAGGATAAGATAGAGGCCTGCATGGGTAAGCGTATGCCGACAGCGGGATTGAAACCGGGATTACGAGTCCTGTGCGGTATCGGGTATATTGGTCTGGGCGCAGATACCAGCCCGGTTAGACCGGACAAAGTAGTAGCAGAAGGTCCTGCCGACTTTGCACCAGGGTGGGAAGTAATAGATCTGCCGGGACATACACCTGGCAGCTGTGGTCTATGGTCCCCGAAGGAAAAAATCCTTTTTCCCGGTGATACCCTTCTGGCCGTTGGCCAACAACTGATACCACCACTTCCTTTCCTCATTCAGCAGGGAGATTTCATGATTAATTCCTGGCAAAAGATCAGCGAGCTGGGACCTATAAACTGGCTCCTGCCTGGTCATTTTAACATTCTAAAGCTTGAGGATCAGGTAACAGTCTCCCCCAAATGGATCAAACGAGCCAACAAAGCCAGCAATCGAAACTGACTTACTTTGCGGGCAGCGTTCCTACTCCAAGGGCCAGGTTATCCCAAAGAATGTCTTTCACTGATTTTGCCTGATCATCCTCGCATTCGATGATAAGAAAAACCTGGGGCGCCTTCCCTTTGGCGGTGTTGCTTCTCCCTTCCGCCTTACGCTTAATGCCAAAAAGCTTGGTCCCGAACAGGTCTAACAGCAAGCCTAAAATGGCTCCGATTATTAAGCCGATTAATCCCCAAATTATAGGACCCCAGCTTAAAACAAAACCGTAAATAGCTCCGAGTAACAAACCGAAAGTTCCTAAAAGAGAAGCTGCATCAAATGAACTGATTCCATCGGCCCGATGTATGGTATCCAGTATTTTTCGTTCCTCGACTCGACTGTCCATAAGTACGGCGGCTATACTTTCCCTGCGGATACCCTTATTTTCAAGTTCCGAGATAGCTAATTCCAAATGCAAGTTGTATTCAAATGAAGCGGCAACAAACACCTTATATCAGCCCCTGGCTTTCCGATCCTATCAACCGAGAACGAAACTGGGGGTTTTGATAATTATCTCTTAGAAAACGCGCTTGTTCTTGCTCGAACAATTTATTGTATTCAATCGTATTGACATACGAATCGTACACGGCAAACCCATAAAGGGAAGGTACAAAGAGCAGCCATTGTGGATTAAGGATTGAAATAGCCTGGCCAAAAGAACCCAGAGCGGAATACTGGATAGCAAGTAAAATATGGGAATGGTATGTTATTGCAATGATTAAGGTTAATAGAAAAAAACTGGTTGGAATGCGATGGGTATATAGATGCCCTAATCCTGGTGACAGGAGCGAAAGGCCGCAGGCTACCCAGGGATTCCTCTTATCCAGAAAACTGATATCCAGAGCGCTTATACTGACAGGAATCATAGTGGAATCCTCTCGACTGCCTAATATAGCCAGTTTGTTCAAATCAACGGTAAGGGTATAACTGCCCCAAATGCTAAAAACCCATACGGCCAGGTAAAGTAAGGTCCATCTGACATCAAGAACACTTCGGGCTAGATCAAATTTACCCTGGAATGAGTACATGATGGCCATATTAATGTGGGCCTCGGTATTAATCAGGAATTCCCAGGCCACCAAAAGAAAACCTTTTATATAACTGCCCATGATAATAAACCCAAATCCGGGAAACAAGGCTGACCAGAGTGCCGTAACCCAGGGGTTTCGTAAATGAATAAAATTAACCGTGACCGTATTTACTATTCCGATAGGACGTCTTTTGTTTCTAATTGATTCTGGCTGTTTCCTTTCCAACTAAAATACCTCAACCTTTAGTATTTTGATTGACAATAATTGCTGTAATCAACTTACAAAACGAAACCATGATAATGAAAACGGGAATTGAATAATAATAATGCCAGGAGAGAGGTTGATACAAGTTCATCCAGTTAATTATAGGATCTAATATCAAAGATAAAAAAGAGGATATAACGGTGCTGGCTATAACGAACCCTTTCCAATGCGGATACTTTTGATAGACCAGCATAAAAATCACCGGAATGGTTATATAATCGATTGGGAAAAAATTAGGCGGAATCGGCAAAAGAGCATCGGGATAGGACCACAGAAGGGTATGCACACCTACCGAATCCAGTATTCCAGCCGTTAAGCTCACTATCAATCCGAAAAAGGATATTTCAAGGAAACGACTGCGGTCAGTATATTTCCACCATATAAAGAGAGGAAAAATAGTCCAAAACAGCAGGAACCACCAGGTCCATCTATGAATGCCATGGGTTAACCATTCCTTATTATTTAAGTCTGACAATACCCTTTGTGCTTCTAATACTTTAACATAACTTGCATCCCAATAAAGCTTAGCCGGGACTTTAAAACCATGCAGGAAAGAATTAATAATGACCTTCATGCTCCCTTCAGCTAGAAGCAAGTATTATTGGATATTTTCTGCAAATCCTAAAAATCTTATTCTGTGTTTACCTGGGCTCCAACCCGGCAGAGATAGTAGCCAGCCGGGAGCCTGGCGATTCGAAACCATCCCCTTAATCAGGTCTACCGGTCCAGGCCTAAAAATGATACAATCATTGGCAGGTAATTTTCGTGTTGGGAATATACATTATAGAAGTTGGGGGAAGTTTCAGTTGGATTATAAGTCGATTTACCGGAGCAAGGTATGTTCTGTTGAGGAAGCCTTGAGCCAGATTAAAAGTCATGACAGCATTACCTGCAGTCTTATCGCCTGCGAGCCGGTGACCCTGTTAAGCCATTTACATACGATTAAGGACCGGGTTGAAGATGTAACTGTCTGCAACGCTTTTTGCCTGGGGGACTATGAGTTCTTTAACCGTCGGGATATGAAAGGTCATTTTATTCTTTACTCCTGGTTTTATACTGACTCGCTGCGGAAGTCCCACCCATACGGAACGGTTTCCTATGCCCCATTTCAGCTGCACACATTTGGCCGGACCTATCTGGAGACCAGAAGACCCCGGGTATTTATGGGATGTGCCTCTCCGATGGACCGCCATGGTTATCTATCGTTATCCCTGGATACGGTATGTGAAAAGGAATCGATGGAAGTGGCCGATGTGGTTATTATTGAGGTGAATGACCGGCTGCCCAGAACGTTTGGGGATACCAACATTCATATCAGTCAAATTGATCATGTTGTTGAAACCAGCCATGAGTTGCCGCAGTTTCCACAGTTCCCGGTTACTGAGCATTCCGCCATGATCGGGGCCTATGTAGCCGAGTTGATAGAGGATGGCTCAACTATTCAAATTGGGATCGGGGAGATACCGAGAGCCGTTACCTTGAATTTGATGGACCATAAAGACCTGGGAGTACATACTGAGTTATTTACTGATTGCATGCTGGACCTTTGCAAGGCGGGGGTTATCACCAACCGGAAAAAGAGCATCTGGAAGGATAAGATGGTGGGTGATTGCGCCATCGGAGGCAGGGAACTATACGATTTTCTGGGGGAGAATCTGGCGGTGGAGTTTCAGCCGGGAAGGATCGTTAATGATCCGGCGGTAATCAGGCAGAATAATAAAATGGTCTCCATCAACGCAGCCCTGGAGGTGGATTTAACCGGCCAGGTTTGCGCCGAATCGATTGGCATCAGGCATTTCAGCGGTACCGGAGGGCATAAGGAGTTTACCGTGGGGGCTTCCCAGTCCCCGGGAGGCAAGTCGATTATAGCTCTCAGTTCTACGGCAAAAGGGGATACTATATCGCGTATAGTGCCGGCTTTTGGCCCGGGCACTGCGGTCACTGCTTCACGCATTGATGTTGATTATGTGGTAACGGAACATGGAGCAGCATGTCTGCGTGGGCGTTCAATCAAGGAGAGAGTAACAGAATTGATCAACGTTGCCCATCCTGACTTTCGGGATTTTCTTCGCAGCGAAGCCAATCGTAATATGATATGGTAACCGTTAAAAGTTAATGTAAAATCCGAAGAACATAACCTCAAATTAACTGGCTTTTTGCAGAAAACCGTCCTATCCTCCAATGGGACGGCAACTTTTTTTCTGGGGATGAAGTTATTATCATCTGGCTAGATTTTGATCTCAAAGTTCTTTCAAGTTCTGCCCCGAAGACGAAAACTGGATGGTACAATTGAACTTGGTTAGATTAGGGCGAGTTGCCGGATAGGCTCAGAGAAGCAAAACATATCAAATTACATATAGAAAGAATCAAGGGAAGTGCCCAGGATCCGCCCAACTGAAATCCAGACATCCTCTCCTAAGCCGTATCTTACTTTCCCAGAGGTGATATAATAAGATGTATTATCACCGGAGAGGGTAGAACGAATGAGGTTTGTCCTGGTATTCATAGGTATTCTGGGTTTAGATCAGTTGACCAAGTACCTGGTACGGGCATACATGGAGGTCAATCAGTCGATACCTTTGATTCAGAATATCTTACATTTAAGCTATGTCAGGAATCAGGGTGCGGCCTTCGGACTTTTTCCCGGGCTGCAGGAGATCCTGATGTTCTCGGCTATAGTGGTTATTATCGGGGTCTTAATCTACATTAGAAAACAGCAGCCTCCTGCTTTAACTGTCTTTTCACTGGTCTTAATTGCGGCCGGAGCGGCCGGCAATCTGATTGACCGGCTGGTATTCAATTCAGTAATCGACTTTATGGATTTTCGCTTCTGGCCGGTTTTCAACGTGGCTGATTCATCCCTGGTTGTCGGAACCATTCTCCTGGCTTGGCTTATACTATTCCCCCGGAAAGAGGAACATAATGGACAGAGCAACTCTTAAAGTTGAAGAAGATCAGTCCGGCATCCGGTTAGACGTTTTCGTCAGCCAGCAGATGCCTGCGTTGTCCCGGTCCCAGGTTATAGAGCTAATAAAGGGAAGAAACATCACGGTCAATGATAACCCCAGCAAACCAAGTTACCGGGTCAGTACGGGAGACACCGTGGAGATACAGCTGCCGCCCCCGCGCGAGACCGAACTGGTTCCCCAGGACCTGCCGGTGACCATTATCTATCAGGACAATGATCTCGCGGTAATAGACAAACCACGGGGCATGGTTGTTCACCCTGCTCACGGCAATTGGGATCAGACCCTGGTTAACGCTCTTCTTTACCAGATAGACGACTTATCCGGTATAAACGGGGAACTTCGTCCGGGGATCGTGCACCGGATGGATAAGGATACCTCGGGCCTTTTAGTCATTGCCAAAAACGACGCCTCGCACCGGCATCTGTCCGAGCAGATTAAAGTACATTCCCTGGTGCGCGAGTACACGGCCCTGGCTCACGGAAATGTGAAAGGTGAACAGGGAAAAATCGATGCTCCTATTGGACGCAGCCCCAAGGACCGTAAAAAAATGGCGGTAGTGGCCAATGGCCGCCCGGCCGTAACCAACTATAGAGTGGAGAAACGATTCAGGGATTTCACTCTGATAAAGTGTCGCCTGGAAACCGGTCGCACTCATCAGATCAGAGTTCATATGGCCTACCTGGGGAATGCCCTGGTGGGAGACCCTCTTTATGGACCCCGCAAAAATCCTTTTGGCCTGGAAGGGCAGGCTCTGCATGCCAGCTTCATGGAATTGGAACACCCCGTGACCGGTGAGTCAATGAGGTTTGACTCGCCGCTGCCCGACTACTTCACCCGCATTCTTACTTTTCTGATTAAAGGGTAAAAGTATCACAATAATTATTGACTAGATAACTGAACGATGTTAAATTAACGTTGTTCAGTTATTTAGTCAGGGGGTTACTATGCCTAGAGCAAGCCGAAGCCCGGAACAGATTCAGAAGGTCAAGGATCGAATATTTGAGGCCGCTCTGCAATATATGACCGAGGAGGGCTACGGAAACCTTTCCATGCGAAAGCTGGCCCAGAAAGCAGGTATGACGGCGGCCAACATTTATAACTATTACACAAATAAGGATGAAATATATCTGGCGCTTCAGACCCGCGGATTCAATTTGTTGTACCGGCAATTCAGGTCGGGCTACGAATCATCAAATGACCCGGTGGAAAAGCTAGAGGCTATGATCAGGGCCTATGTTGATTTTGGGGTTAATAACTCCGCCTATTACAATATCATGTTTAGCTGGGACGTCCCAAAGTATATTGATTATGTGGGAACTGAACTTGAACCGATAGCTTATCTCGAAAAAGAGGCAGGTCTGAATAACATTGAAATAACGGCCGAGGTTATTAATGAGATCAGGCAAACCCGAGGGCTGACTAAAACGGAAAACTCCTGGCATCTAGGCATCCAGCTATGGATTACTCTGAATGGATTGGTCAGTCTGATTAACAGCCGGGTTCTTCCCGAGGTGGATCAGAATTTAGACCTTATCAAGGAGCAGACGATTAAACGTTTAATGGAGATGTTCGCATAGTCTTAAAGAGATAAAAGGGGAGGGCTATGAGGAAACCATTAATTCTTGAATTAAAGGGTAACTCGCTGGACGATGGCCCGGGCATCCGTACCGTGGTTTTTTTTAAGGGCTGCCCATTGGACTGCCTATGGTGTCATAACCCCGAAAGCAAAAGACCGGAGGCAGAGATATCATTCGCTGCCGGTGATTGCATTGCCTGTGATACCTGCCTGGAGACCTGCCCAAGCGAAGCCTTGAGCAGGGACAACCCTTTCTATGTAAACCGCTCGAAATGTAACCTTTGTTTTGATTGCGCCGATGCCTGCCCGACTGGAGCTTTGTCTCGTACGGGAAAAGAAATGACCTCTGATCAGATTCTGGAATTCATACTTCGGGATATGCCTTTCTTCGATGTTTCCGGAGGTGGGGTTACCCTGTCCGGGGGTGAACCTACTATGTATATGGAGTTTTGCGGCGAACTTCTGCAGAAGTTACAAGCCTCCGGAATTAATACCCTGTTAGAGACTTGCGGTCAATTTAATTTCGATCATTTCAGGAGATTAGTATTGCCCCACACCAATATAATTTACTACGATCTGAAAATCTTTGATAACAGGCAACATCAAAACTTCTGTGGGGTGGGCAATAAATTGATATTGGAGAATTTAGTGAAACTGCAAAGGCTGTCCATGAGCGGGGAGTTCAGCCTTCTTCCCCGTACCCCACTGATTCCAGATATAACTGATACGGACGAGAATCTTTGCGCTATAGCCCAATTTCTGCAGGAGCAAGGAGTCAAGTCAACCCGGCTCTTATTGTATAACCCTCTATGGTATGAGAAGAACGACAAACTCGGAATAACTAATCGGTTTTCCCAGCGCGGCGGGGGCCAGCGGTGGCAGCCCCCGGAGAAAGTTCTCCGGTGTGAAAGTATTTTTAGAGATAGAGGAATATCAGTCTAGTTTTCAATTATGGGGGGGAATTGAGGTGCGAACTAATAAGGGGTTAAGAAGCCGAACCTTCAACCTGGCAACCAGGGCAGCTTTGAAAATGATGGCCTTATGCTACAGCCATATTGAAGCATTTCGAAAATACCTGCTGACTGACGAGGGGTGGCTGGACTTCTCAGTGGGGATTAGAACCGAAAACAATTCGGTGGCTCAGACCATATGTTTTCGGAATGGTAGGGCCCGGGTTAAACCAGGAGTAACAGACGAAGCAACGGTTCAGTTAATATTGATGGATGAGGAAACTTTAAAGCAGATGGCTTCCTTGCCTCCCAACGAAGTCTTGCTCTTGTTGCTTAAAAGCAAAATGGTTACGAGAGGGAATATGGCCTACCTGGAGCTTTTTAATTTCCTGCTTTCCGTCCTTTTAAAGAATAAACAGATTAAGCAAATGCGTAAGCAAAAACTGGAAAGACAAGAGCCGGATGCAGGTCATCCCGAAGCCGGGCCAGTCCGCCGAAAAGAATATATAAAAGCTGAAGAAGTTGACCAGGGGGTACAGTATCTGACTGATGATCCCTATCTGGCCGAATATGCCCTAGAAGATTTCCCACGGCTTAAAAATTTCTTGGATATTCATTTTGAAAAAATGCCTGCTATCTGCGTGGAACGGGCTTCTATTCTTACCAGCTGGTTTAAGGAAAACGGTTTTGAAACCGATAGATTCGGCCAGCCCTGGGTTCCAGTGGTAAGGCAGGCTTATGCCTTTAAACACCTGATGGAAAACCGAAGACCCATCATCCGCAGCAACGATTTAATAGCCGGTACTACCACCACCAAAGAGATCGGGGTACCATTATATCCCGATACCCATGGTTCCTTGATCTGGGCGGAGCTTTTAACTGTTTCCGAGCGAGCGCTAAACCCTTATACAATAGCGGATGAGGACGTCGAGGAACTGCATCACCGGGTTTTTCCTTACTGGTGCGACCGTAATGTTAGGGAATGGGTACGAAAAGAGTACAATTACCCATTATGCCAGCAATTGGATGAACGCTTCGCCGTCAATTTTCTGTGGAAAACAGTAGCCCTGTCCCACACCATTATTGATTACCCTAAACTACTCCGGTTGGGGGCCAGCAGAATTGTCAAGGAGATTGAGGAAGAACTTCGACAGGATACCGGGGCTGACCTGGAAAAGAGACACACCCTTCAGGCCATGATAATATGTTTCGAAGGGATTATTACCTACGCCCGCAATCTCTCCTACCAGGCTGCACAGGAAGCCAGAGCAACAGATGACCCCCGGCGTAAAAAGGAATTGGAAAATCTGGCCGCCATTTGTGCCCGGGTTCCGGAGCATCCAAGCGAGACTTTGGACGAGGCTTTAAATGCCATCTGGATTCACTGGGTGGCTGTGCATATGGAGAACACCAATGCCGGTTTTTCGCTCGGGCGTATGGACCAGTGGCTGCAGCCCTATTTTACGGCGGACATGGAAAAGATAAAGAGCCCGGGAGAAAGAGAAGAGTATATTAAGCATGCCATCGAAATGGTGGGGTGTTTTTACATGCGCTGCACCGATCATCTCCCCCTTATTCCAGACATCGGGAACTATCTTTTCGGGGGCAGTTCATCCGACCAGGCTATTACCCTGGGGGGAGTAACGCCGGGGGGTAAGGACGCGGTCAATGATATGACTTACATATTCCTTAAAGTAACGGAAATTTTGGGGATCCGCGACCCCAATGTAAATGCTCGTTACAACCCGGGCAAAAACAGCATCATCTACCTGAAAAGGCTGTGCGAAGTCAATGTGAATACCACCGCAACCCCTTCTATTCATAACGACGAGATGGTAATGCGCTCCCTGACAGAATTCAATTATCCGCCGGAGCATCTAAGGGACTGGTCCGCTACCGGGTGTGTGGAACCAACTCTTTCCGGGCGGCACATCGGACATACCAACTGCATGATGTTTAATATGGTAGCGGCTCTGGAAATGGCCTTGTTTAACGGGCGTCATCCCTTAATGCGCTGGGAACTGGGACCTAAAACCGGGGAAGTATCAAGTTTTGAGATGTTTGATGATTTTTTCAATGCGTTTTGCCGTCAACTGGCTTTTCTGGCCGACCTCTCCTGTGAGTACAATAACATGCTGGGTGAGGCCCACAGCGTTATTCGGCCTACTCCAATGATTTCAGCCATGGTGGAAGGCTGTATTAAAAAAGGACGCGATGTCACTAAGGGTGGAGCGCTCTATAACAGCTCGGGCAATGCTTGCATCGGATTGGCTGATATTACCGACTCCCTTCTGGCTATCAGGAAATTGGTATACCAGGATAAAAAGGTCACTTTCCTGGAGATGCGGCAGGCGGTAGAGAGCAACTTTAGTGATAATGCTGTTTTAAGAAGTCTTACCCAGAGGACGGTACCTCTCTTCGGTTCCGATTGCCAGGAAGCCGTCGATATGGCCAATCGGGTGACTCAATTCGTTCGCCATTATTTCGGCCGTCATAAGAATTTCCGCGGCGGACCGTATACCGCTGGATTCTGGTCAATGTCCAATCATGTGGCCTTTGGTACTTTAACCGGGGCTCTGCCCTCGGGTCGTTTAGCCGGAAAACCTTTCACCCCGGGCTTGACTCCGCAGGCCCATGCCTCACGCAGCCTCTTAGATAACATTAAGGATGTAGCCAGGCTGGAACCGACCAATATGACGAATAATATCGCCTTCAATGTGAAGGTGGTACCGTCGGCCCGGGAGAGCCATATGGCAGTGGTCAACAATCTGTACTCTTATGTAAGAGCTTATTGTGACCTGGGTGGCATGCAAATGCAGTTTAACGTGGTCTCCAGCGAAACCATGAAAGCCGCCATGGCCAACCCCGATGAATACCGTGACTTAATGGTTCGGATCTCCGGCTATAATGCCTACTTTGTTACTTTGAATCGTGAGCTTCAACTCGAATTGATTGAACGTGCCGAATATGGACTATAGAACGAACGCTATGGTCACAAAATAGACAAGGATATAATCTTGCCCTATTATGGTTTATAGGAAAATTTAAGCAATCAACTGCCTGAAAAGGAGAAGTGTTTACTGTGATTAAGGTTGGAATACTAGGAGCTTCAGGTTATATGGGGGGAGAAGTTCTCAGGGTATTGCTAGAACACCCGGAAACTGAAGTAGTCTGGGCCACCAGCCGCAGCCAGAATCCGGCTGAATACTTTCACCGGAACTTCTATGGTTCAGGAATTAAACTTATAAGCCCAAAGGATATAACACCTTGTGACGCGATCTTTGTCGCACTCCCGACCGGTCACGCCATGAATGTTGCTCTGGACATACTGGGGACTGACACTAAAATTATCGATTTAGGGTCTGACTTTCGGCTTAAGAATGTAGACGAATGGGAAAAAGTCTACGGGATGAGACATACGTGTCCCGAGCAAATCAATCAAGCAGTCTATGGAATCCCTGAATTGCACCGGGAGAATATTAAAAACTCAAAGATCATAGCCAACCCGGGCTGTTATTCCTCCGCGGCCATTCTGGGACTGGCCCCTCTGGTCAAAGTAAATCTGATTGATACCACCAAAATAGTCATTGACGGGCTCTCGGGAACGGCTGGAGCCGGTACTGATTTGGATATTACCATGCATCACCCGGAAATCGGACATAATCTGGTGCCGTATAACGTTGTAGACCACAGACATACTTATGAAATAGAGCAGGAACTCAGAAATATAGGGAAAACTGATGTATCAATTCATTTCACCACCACCTATGTCCCGATAACCAGAGGAATATTAGACATTTGCCATTGCTTCCCGCGTGAAACTGTTAAAAGACAGGATCTTATGGATATTTATAAAGAGTTCTACGATAAAGAACTCTTTATTAAAGTGTTTGACATGCCCCGGGATGCCAATGCCTCATGGCAGTATAAGCCTTACCCCTGGGTGTCTGCCGTATCGGGAACAAATTTCTGTCATATAGGATTTGACGTTGACGAGAAGAGAAACAGAATTGTAGTCTTTAGTGTTCTTGACAGCCTGGGTAAAGGCGGTGCCCATGCGGGAGTGCAGAATTTGAACGTGCTCTTTGGTTTAGATGAGACTACAGGCCTAACCAGATACGGGATGCATCCCTACTAAGAAAAAACAAAACCTATATTCAATATGTTATTATAAATATACATTCTATTGTATATTGTTGCGTTCGTTATGGCGTAGGAGAAAGTATGAAACTAACCTGCGAATCTCCCCATCTTGAAGAATACTTGTTAGAGTTAGATGTAGTTGATTACGGCCACCCGCTAATCAGGGAAAAGGCCGAGGAATTGTTCTCCGGTTCTTTGAATGAACTTGAGATAATTAGAACCGTCTTTGAATTTGTTCGCGATGGCATTGCCCATTCCAACGATATACCAAGCTTACGGGTAACCTGCAAAGCATCAGAGGTTCTTCAATTCAAAGAAGGAATTTGCTATGCGAAGTCAAACCTTCTGGCCGCTCTTCTAAGAAGCAAGGGGATTCCTACCGGTTTCTGCTATCAAAGACTTACCAAGGGTGACACCCCTGATACCGGCTATTGCATCCATGCATTAAATGCGGTTTATCTTAAGACCTATGAACGTTGGATTAGACTGGATGCCCGGGGGAACAAAGAAGGAGTTAATGCCCAGTTTTCTATTGATGAAGAGATACTGGCCTTTCCCGTAAGGAAAGAATACGATGAGATAGACTACCCGGTCATTTATGCCAAACCACAGCCCGGGACCATATCGGCGCTTGAACAGAATTCAAGCTGCCAGATGTTAATGGATAATTTGCCTACCGAATTATAGCTATTTCCTGGTTGCCAGAATCCAATCACTAATGGGCCGAAACCCTATGGAATAATAAAATCCTCGTAGCAAATCATCTTCCGATCGGTAAAACAGATATGGTTTTTTATATTCCAAAACCAGATCCCGGCACAGGTGTAGAATACAATCTTTAGCATACCCGTTGTTTCTAAAGCGGGTAGCGGTATAAACAGCTCCAATCATAGCCGCATCATCCGTTTCGGTGGTTGTTAAGGCGCAGGATACTATTTCGTGGTCTATTTTGATAAAACAGATTTTTCCCCAGGATAGAATCCCGGGCAATCGCGATGAAGCATTTAGCAGCATATCGTTCTGATCATAGAACTCTACCAGATCATACAGGTCAGACTCTGCTGCCCTTTGGCTGGTCA
>JBLMZW010000007.1:0-8518 GCA_050259035.1 Chitinophagales bacterium
TAGGCCTTACGAAGGATAACCTAGGATAGCACGAACCTCCTTAGTGCGGAGGGATTCCTCGCCGGGAACTCCGGAACTCAATTCGGTATGAATCGGCAACCTTCCGACTAGCCATCCGTAGCTAGGGCGGAAGGTGGCGAAACATCCAGTTTCGCCAGCCGCTTCATAACCCTCATTTTCATTGGGAGTTCCACCGGCTCGTCATACACCGCACTGCCGGAGTTCGTGCCATCCCGATTGGGCATGAAAAGGTTGGGACAAATGGCCGACGAGCGACATTCGACAGCCCAAGCAACACCCGGCGAAGTTGAGACCGATTTCCAGCGGCGGGTTAGGGCAACTGGATGTTGAACTACCTGCCACTACTATCTTGGATTTAGTGTTGGATGGTTACCCGCCGCCGGCGAAACAAGCCGCTGGAGTTGCTGGCGAGGAGACCAGGAGCGAGTGGCTTTTGTTCCAACCTGAAGAGGGTACGAATGTCCTCCGTGCCATCCTGCCTCAGTACGTTATGAACGGTTTAATTAAATATGAATGGTAAAAATTCTTGTCTTCATAACCTTATGTTTGTTATAATAACTTTTGCGACTATCGACAGAGAAGAGGTGAACCCTTGAAAAAGGATATACATCCCACATATTATCGTACCAAGGTGACCTGTGCCTGCGGAAACAGTTTCGAAATTGGGTCGACCAAGGAAAACCTGAAAGTAGAGATTTGTTCGAAATGTCACCCTTTTTATACCGGGAGTAAAACCAGGTTAATTGAGAAGGGTGGAAGGATAGAAACCTTCAAGAAAAAGTACGGGTTGAAGTAGGAATAGCAGAGAACACTCTGCTATTTTTCTTATATCTCTTGGGAGAACGTGCAATGGGCAGTAAGTTCCAGTATGGTGGCCAGGCGGTAATTGAAGGAGTTATGATGCGGGGGCCCTCATCTGTGTCCCTGGCGGTGCGTCGTTCTGACGGCGAAATCGCTTTGGAATGTGAAAAAAATGAGCCCATCGCTTCCCGTCACAAATTCCTGGGATGGCCCATGATAAGAGGGACGGTTGCCCTTATAGAGAGTTTGGTAATAGGGATTCGAATGATAAACCGCTCAGCTAACCTGGCTATGGATGAGGAAGAAGAAGAACTATCTGCCGGAGAGATGCTGGGGGTTGGGTTACTGGCGACCGTGATGGCAGTGGCTTTATTTGTGGCGTTGCCTACCGGGGTTGTGCATTTTACCAAGCAATATATTGGGGGAGTAATCGCCCAGAACCTGGTGGAAGGTGTCATCAGAATCACTGTATTTCTTGTTTATGTGACAGCCATATCCCGTATGAAGGATATCCAAAGGGTCTTTATGTATCATGGTGCTGAACATAAGGTTATTAATACCATGGAATCCGGATTGGCTTTGGAAATTAATAATATTATTAGCAAGTCTACTTTGCATCCTAGATGTGGAACAAGTTTTCTCCTGGTGGTTATGATCATTTCAATTCTGGTTTTTGCATTTCTGGGTGAGGGAACATTACTATGGAGGATTCTTTCGAGGCTGATTGTTTTGCCCATAGTGGCAGGCTTAGGATATGAGTTTATTAAGATTACCGGCCGGTTTTCCCATCAAGGTTGGGCCAAAATATTAATGGCACCCGGCCTGTGGCTGCAGGGATTGACCACGCGGGAACCGGACCAAGATCAAATTGAAGTAGCGGTGTGTGCTCTTAAAGCGGTACTGGAGGGCAATGCCTGATAATAGAGGGGTAAAATGTTAGAGAAATTAGATAGTCTGGAACAGAAATATGAAGAATTAAGTGAGCTTCTTTCGAGCCCGGAGATAATTTCCGATATGACCAGGTATCAAAAGATAGCCAAGGTTCATTCTGAGCTTACTGATATTGTTGCCGCCTACCGGGAATATCGAAAGGCAGTATCGGACATAGAAGAAGCCCGACAATTATTGAAAGAAGAAACAGACGAAGATCTTCGTGGACTGGCCGAAGTGGAAATCGAAGAAGCTTCCGCCAGAAAAGAAGCGTTGGAAAACGACCTTCGTTTGTTATTGCTTCCGAAGGACCCCAATGATGATAAAAACGTCATTGTGGAAATTAGAGCCGGCACTGGTGGGGAAGAGGCTGCTCTTTTCGCCGGTGATTTGTTCAGGATGTACAGCCGGTATGCTGAGAAACAGGGCTGTAAAAACTAAATAATGGACGCCAGATAGTCAGATCTAAGAGCTTTCAAGGAAATCGTATTCGTGGTAGAAGGCAAAGGTGCCTATAGCAGGATGAAATATGAATCGGGAGTTCACCGTGTTCAAAGGATACCGGTTACGGAATCGGGAGGAAGGATTCATACTTCAGCATCCACGGTGGCGGTTCTGCCTGAAGCGGAGGAAGTTGAAGTCGATATCAATCCCAATGACTTACGTATAGATATTTATTGTTCCAGTGGTCCCGGAGGACAGTCTGTTAATACTACCCAATCGGCTGTAAGGCTGACTCATATTCCGACCGGGTTGGTGGTTATATGCCAGGACGAGAAAAGCCAACACAAGAACAAGGATAAAGCTATGCGGGTTCTTCGTGCACGGTTGTTGGAGCTGAAGCAGGCGGAACACGATGCGGAAATAGCTGATACCCGACGCAGCATGGTGGGGACCGGGGACCGCAGCGAAAGGATAAGAACCTATAATTTTCCCCAGAATAGAATAACTGACCACCGTATAGGGCTTACCCTGCATAAACTGGACATGGTATTACAGGGAGACCTGGACGATATAATTCAGGGGTTAACAACCCAGGATCAGGCAGAAAAACTTAAGCAGGTGGATTAGAGAATTGGACAAGATGTGGCGGGTAAAAGACCTGCTGGAGTGGACAATAAACTATTTTGCCGGGCACAATATAACGGAACCTCGGCTGGAAGCTGAGGTTCTTTTGGCATCTGCACTGGGTTTGGAACGAGTGGGTTTATATGTTGAATACGATCGCCCGGCTAATGAAGATGAAAGAGCCATTTTTCGTGATATGGTTAAACGAAGGGTTCGGGGAGAACCTTCAGCCTATATCACCGGGCAGAAGGAATTCATGTCCCGCCCGTTCAATGTAAACCAAAGTGTGCTGATTCCTCGCCCTGATACCGAGGTTCTGGTAGAGGAATGTATAAGGCTTCTCCGGGAAAGATCCGGAAAAAAGGTTGTCGCGGATGTCGGGACCGGCAGTGGCGCGATTGCGGTTAGCCTTGCATTCTATGTTCCTGAAACGGTTGTCTATGCCATAGATATAAGCCGACCGGCCCTGGAAATTGCCAATTCTAATGCAGTATTAAACGGGGTTGACGAGAGAATATTTTTTGAAGAAGGGGATCTCTTAGCTCCGGTTTCATTTATGAAGTTTGACCTTATTGCGGCTAACCTACCCTACATACCTTCTGATGATATATCCGAACTACAGGTGGAAGTTAGTGAATATGAACCTAAAATAGCCCTGGATGGCGGGTTGGATGGCCTGGCAATATATCGAAGGCTTTTACCGGCCGCTTTTACTAATCTTAAAAAAGATGGTTATTTATTAATAGAAATCGGGGGAGAGGAACAAAGAATTGCATTGGCCGCTCTTTTGGATCAGATGAATATTAATTATTATGTTCTATCTGACCTGGGTGGACGAGAAAGAGTTATGGTGGCCGGAAAAGGTGACATATGCAGACGCTCCATTTGAAAGTGGATAAGGATAACCCCGAATCCGAAATTATAGAAACAGCCGCCGAGTTGATAATTCGTGGGGAATTGGTGGCGTTTCCCACAGAAACCGTATATGGACTCGGAGGAAATGGCCTGGATGAACATATAGTTGCGAAAATTTTTAAAGTAAAAGGACGCCGCCCTGACAATCCGCTGATTTTGCATGTTTATAGCCGTGAACAGGCGTTAAGCCTGGTTCAGGGTTTGGACCAGGAAGCCGAATTGTTAATGGATACTTTTTGGCCCGGGCCCTTGACGCTGGTGGCACCTTCCCGGGAAAAAGTACCAGAGATTGTAAGAGCGGGACGGAGGCTAGCCTCGGTTAGAATGCCTGATCATCCAGTAGCCCTGGCTTTAATTAAACGTGCCGGAGTACCGATAGCCGCACCGAGTGCTAATCTATCCGGCCGTCCTAGTCCTACTAATGCCTGGCATGTACGGGAGGATTTCGAAGGACAGATTTCCGCTATATTGGATGGCGGTCCTACCGGATGGGGAATTGAATCCACTGTACTGGATATTAGTTATAAACCGTATAAGGTTCTAAGACCAGGTGCGGTGTCTATTGAACAGCTTAATGCACTTCTATCCACCCCGGTACAGTTGGGCGAAGGCGTGGCAACAGCGCTTCACTACCAGCCCAAAGCCCGGGTACTGGCTATAGAGAAGGGAACCAAAATTCAAGAGTTAACTGCTCAGATGTTATCCAACGGGAACAAAGTTGGAATAGTGATTATGCCAGAAGAGAATATTCCTCAGGGATTAAATATGATAGTAAAAATATATGGCGGGGCTGAGGAATATGGTAAAAGATTATATGACATATTCCGGACAGCAGATCAGGAAAATATAGATGTAATCTTAATGGAATTGCCGGAAGAAGTTGGTCTGGGGGCGGCAGTCGCTGACCGAATACGTAAAGCGGCTCAAAAGGCATAATTACCAATGAAGATTTTCCAATTGGGTATCTTATAATTAGGTTTAATAAAATACAAATACATTATGATGATTAATTGCTCTCTAATGAGGGGGATATGAATATTGAATGACATGCTGGCAGTATTTGCAGTGGCTATCGCCCTTGGCGCGGATGCCTTTTCCGTGGCTCTGGGTCTGGGGTTGGCGGGGGTGTCCAATCTTTTCAAAAAACGCTTTGTGGCTATAGTAGCCATACTTCATGTTATAATGCCATTGTTAGGACTTGAATTAGGAATAGTTGCAGGCACCTTTCTGGGGAAATGGGCGAGTATTATAGGGGCAGTAGTACTGGCTTTTATAGGTATTCAAATGATAAGAAAAGGCCTGGTGAAAGAAGAGAGTTTTTCTTTTCAGGAAGCAAGAGGTAAACTTTTTAATAACAATGATCATAAAGAAGCCAGCGGTTGGATAGGTGAAATTATTCTGGGACTATCAGTCAGCATTGATGCCCTGACCGTAGGTTTCGGGCTTGGTACTACCAGAGTTCCTATAGTATATACCGTTATTACTACTGGCCTGGTGGCCGGTGCAATGACGGCCTTGGGCTGGTTGGGAGCCAGGTTTTTTAGCGAATTTACAGGTAAGCGGGCCCAGGCTTTCGGGGGGGTTGTCTTAACCCTGCTGGCGGTTAAAATGTTGTTATAGGAGGGGCGAACAGACCATGAGTAAGCTGGTCTTTGTTTGTTCAGGCAACACCTGCCGCAGTCCTATGGCCAAGGGTATTTTGCTTAAATTATTCACTGAACGTTTTCCGCACTTACTTAATGATTTGGATGTTTTTACCGCCGGGTTATATGCCTATAACGGAGAACCCGCCAGTGAAAACGCCCAAACAGTTATGCAAGAAATCGGAATAGATATTACCAGCCATAAATCAATGCAGGTGAACGCGGAGATGCTGCAAAATGCTGATTGGATCGTAACCATGACCGATGGTCATCGCAGGAATTTGTGCAGTATGTTTCCGGAGTTAGACTCTAAAATTACCACTATGTACGAACTTGCAGGTCTGGGAAGCCAGGATGTAACGGATCCATTTGGAGGAGACTTGAACATATATCGAGAATGTCGTAAGGAAATTACTTCGTTATTAAACAGGATTGTACAAGCACTAAATACCAGGTAACCTGTTTTAAAAAAAGGAGTGATTAAAGCATGATACTAGCCATAGGCAGTGATCATGCCGGTTACCAGTTAAAAGAACATCTCAAAGCACTATTAACCGATCTGGGGTACGAAATATCAGATTATGGTACCTATTCCCAGGACTCAACTGATTATCCCTTAATAGCGGAGAAAGTAGCTCTGGCGGTCAGGGATAAAAAGGCCGATTTTGGATTATTGGTATGTGGAACCGGGCAAGGGATGGCTATAACGGCCAATAAGGTGCCTGGTATCAGGGCTGCTGTCTGTCAGGATGTATTTAGTGCCCGGGCGGCCCGCGAACATAATAATGCTAATATACTTGCAATCGGAGCCCGCGTTGTAGGTCTCGGAGTTGCCGAGACTATTGTTATAGAATTTATAAAGGCACAATTTGCCGGGGAACGGCATCAGAAAAGGGTCGAAATAATATCGGAAATAGAACACAAATACCTGAAGCGGGAGGTTAATTAAGTGGACTACATTGAAAAGTATGTGAACCCGGTTGACCCTGAAGTTGCAGAGGCCATTCGCAGGGAAGAAATCAGACAAAACAACAAACTGGAGCTTATAGCTTCGGAAAACTTTGTTTCCCGGGCTGTAATGGCAGCTCAAGGCTGTGTTATGACCAACAAATATGCCGAGGGCTACCCGGGCAAACGTTATTATGGCGGTTGCGAGCATGTTGATGAGGTGGAAACTCTGGCCATTGAGAGAGCCAAAAAAGTCTTTGGAGCTCCGCATGCCAATGTACAGCCCCATTCTGGATCCCAGGCCAACACAGCGGTTTATGTGGCCGCATTAAAGCCCGGGGACACCATACTCGGTATGAATCTTGCTCACGGTGGTCATCTCACCCATGGCAGCCCAGTAAATTTCTCGGGAAAATACTTTAACGTGGTGGCATACGGGGTTGACAAAGAAACTGAACAAATAAACTATGATCAAGTACGGGAAATAGCCAAAGAGAATAAGCCGAAATTGATTGTTGTAGGTGCCAGTGCTTATCCCCGGATACTGGATTTTAAAGCATTTAGAGAAATAGCCGATGAGGTATCGGCTTTGGTTATGGTAGACATAGCTCATATAGCCGGACTGGTAGCAACCGGATTACATCCCAATCCAATGCCATATGCGGACTTTGTAACTACAACCACTCATAAAACCCTTCGTGGTCCCAGAGGCGGCATGATACTATGTCATGAAGACTGGGCAGCCAAGATTGATAAAGCTGTATTTCCAGGTATTCAGGGAGGTCCCCTGATGCATGTTATAGCTTCCAAAGCGGTTTGCTTGAAAGAGGCCATGAGTGAAGAATTTAAAACCTATCAGAGTAACATAGTTACCAACGCGGCCGTCTTGGCAGACGAATTGATTAAAAACGGACTGCGGCTGGTCTCGGGTGGGACCGACAATCATCTGATGCTGGTCGATGTCAGAAGTAAAGGAATGACAGGAAAAGCAGCAGAAGAACAGCTGGAACAGGTTAATATAACAGTTAATAAAAATGCTATTCCCTTTGATCCGGAAAAGCCAACTGTTACCAGCGGTGTTCGCCTTGGCACACCAGCGATTACCTCGCGTGGTCTGATTAACAAAGATATGATTAAACTGGCTAATGCCATAGCATTGGCCTTGAATTACCCCGGAAATCAGGAGCGACAGGATGAAGCGCGGGCTCTTGTAGCCGAACTATGCCGGGAGTACCCGCTATACGATTAAAGAATAGGGGGAGAAAAAGTGCCTGGAACCAGGCCTTCATGGGATGAATATTTTTCACAACTGGCACGATTGGTTGCGGCACGTTCAACCTGTAAACGGCGGAATGTCGGTGCTGTATTAGTTCGTGGGGATCGAATCATAGCGACTGGATATAACGGAGCTCCCCAGGGATTAGCCCACTGTTTGGATGTAGGATGCCTGCGAGAGGAACAGGGCATTCCCTCCGGACACCGTTATGAGCTATGCCGCGGCGTGCACGCTGAACAAAACGCTTTGATTAATGCCGCTATCTATGGGGTATCAACTATGGATTCGGTTTTATATTGTACCAACCAGCCATGTATTTTATGTGCCCGAATGTTAATTAACGCTGGTGTTAAACGTATAGTTCACCAGGGGGACTTTGATGACAACCTGGCTTTAAAGTTCTTTAACGAAGCAGGGGTAGAAGTGGTAGAATTGATAAAGGACGGGGAGTATAATGGAGACCAAAACGATTAGTTTGCCCCGGCTTAATCGCCTCAATCCCACGTTGGAATCCACCGCCTTGAAACTGATGGAGGAGGCCGGAGAGTTAGCACAGGCCATAGGAAAATTTCGAGGAATGAGTGGAGAAAAGGTAAATTATGACGAAACAATGACAATAAACAGTATCGTTGACGAATTACTGGACGTGGCCCAAACCGCAGTATCTATGATGTATGTTATGGAAGAATATTACGATGTTAATATATCGAATGCTTTGGAGAAACACGTAGCTAAATTGAAGGGTAAAGGTTATCTGGAAACAAATGAATGATCCAATAAAAAAGGATTTAATTTATTGGTAGCGAATTTGTTAGAACTGAGCAACCAGGATATGTAAAAGATTTTCTTTGTGAAATAAGCAGGAATTAAGGAGTAGGTGGCGAATTGTGAATTTGGTGTTAAAGGTTAGGCCTGT
>JBLMZW010000008.1:0-5876 GCA_050259035.1 Chitinophagales bacterium
TCCTCAATGACCCGGTAGAGGTTGGCGGCTTCCTCCGCCCTTATGTTTTCTCTGATATCCAGAATCTCAACCTTTATTCTCCTGGCTCCCATTTGTATTTCCAGAACATCCCCTATATTAACCAGGCTTGAGGCCTTGGCTATGCGGCCATTAATAGTTACACGTTCATGCTCGGCAAAATCTTTGGCAACTGTACGCCGCTTAATAAGGCGGGAGACTTTGAGAAATTTGTCCAGGCGCATTAATCGACTGCGTCTTTAAGGGCCTTACCCGCTTTGAATGCCGGAACCTTGGTTGCCGGTATTTTAATTTCCTGTCCTGTTTGTGGGTTTCTTCCGGTACGGTCCTTTCTCTGCCTTACTTCAAAGGTACCAAACCCGACCAGCTGAACCTTGTCACCGTTTTTCAGAGCTTCTTCTATGGATGCAAAGACAGCTCCTATAACTTTTTCAACATCCTTTTTGGTCATCGAAACTTTACCGGCTACTTCATTAATCAGATCGGTTTTATTCAAGCCTATCCCCTCCTGAAGATTCATTATTCGGATTTCCTATCACCGTATTCGATATGAAAAATTATTTTCCTTCTTTTCCTTTGAAAAATCATTGACAGCTTGCGGATTTTGGTACTAGAGTCCTAGGTCTTTAGCCTCGTTCCACAGAGTATCCAGTTTCTCCAGACCGGCCTCTTCAATTGGCTCGTTTCGAGCCTCCAGGGTTTTTTCTATGTGTTGAAATCGGCGGATGAACTTATTGTTAGTCTCCTGTAAGGCTTCCTCTGGTTCAATTTCTGACATACGCGCTATATTGACCAGGGCAAATAGTAAATCCCCCATTTCATTGCGGCGGCTTTCCTGATCCCGACCGGCCTCGGTAAACTCAACCACCTCTTCCTGAAGTTTATCTACTGCTCCAGTGACATCAGGCCAATCAAAACCTACCCTTTGTGCTTTTTCTTGAAGTTTGTAAGCCCTTAGCAGCGCGGGAAGGATGGTTGGGATACCCTCCAGTATGGACTTTTTCCCTTCATTGCGTTTGAATCCTTCCCAGTTGTACAAGACCTCGTCACTGGTGTTAATCTCCATATCTCCAAAAACATGAGGGTGCCTGGTAATCATTTTATTGGTTACTCCATTGGCAACTTCATCCAAGTCGAAATAACCGTCACGCTGGGCAATAGCACAATGAAAAACCACCTGTAATAGTAAGTCTCCCAGTTCTTCCCTTAACTTATTCATATCACCCTCTTCAATGGCCTCAATAACCTCATAAGTTTCCTCCAGGAGATACCGAGTCAATGAGCGGTGAGTCTGTTCGCGATCCCACGGGCACCCACCGGGAGCCAGCAGCCGGTTCATTATTTGTACTAAACCAGGTACACCTGTTTCTTCCATTAAGAAATCACCTCAATTAAAATGTTTTAACCCCTTAAACATGTTCCAATCCAATTCTTTGAAGACGAATAATCCCCCTCCAAATGCTGTAACACCGATTACAATGGCTATCACAGTGGAGGCCTTAGAAGGAATCCCTGCGATAACCAGAACCTGGTAAGAAATCTTGACTATAATTCCCATCACTATAGTAATGAGTATCAGCTTTATATACCTTGCCCATTCAAAACGAATCCCGGTTAACTTTACCAAGTAGATTATATTAAGAACTGATCCAATCGAGAAGGCTATAAAAGTGGCAATGGCCGGGCCCCGTATGTTCAACAAGGGCGCTGCGGTAAGAGAATAATTCAGTAAAACCTTTAGTAGACCGGTAATTATCAGATGCCGCATCGGAATTCCCGGCTTGCCTAAACCCTGCAAGCCTGAACTGGTAACCTGGAAGATAGCAATTACTAGTACCGAAAATGACAGAAATGCCAGAGGGATCCCCGCTTCTGTAGAAGAATACAGCAAATCCATAATCTGATCAGCTAACACATATAAACCGACCGCGGAAGGTAATGCTATTAAAAGACTGGCCCGTATACTCTCATTAATTCTATTATTCAAGACCAGAGTATCCTTTTTGACTAAAGCTTCAGTCACCGCAGGCACCAGGCTAGCCGCAATTGCTACAATCAAGATTATTGGCAGGTTAATAAGAGTAGATGCCATACCCGACAACTCACCATATAATTCTGTGGCTCGGACCACTGTATAGCCCGATTCAATTAATCTTCTCGGCACAATGAAAGTATCCAGCATCTGGGTTAATGGCAATACTACAGCACCAAGCGAAACCGGGATAGCCAACCGAAGCATTTCTTTGCCCAAACTCCAGGATGACTGTCCGGAATAAACAAGTTGTTTTTTGATTGTTATTTTATTACGGTACCAGGTGTAGAAGCCTACCAGGGTCAGAAGACCGGCGAACCCGCCGACCACAGCACCAAAGGTGGCACCGGCTACCGCAACCTCCAAACCTCGAGATAAAAGCAGGTAGGCCAGGATTAGGATAAAAACAACTCTAAATATCTGCTCTACTACCTGGGAAACCGCAGTCGGGATCATCCATTGCTGCCCCTGAAAAAACCCGCGATAAACTGTCATCATAGCAGCAAAAAATATGGCCGGGGCAAGAGCCATTAAGGGTAAGACGGCCTTGGGTTGTTTAATTCCCGATCTGGCTATAAAATCAGCCCCGAAATAAAACAAAACTGATAATACCAATCCTATAACCAGTAGCAGATAAAACGAGGCACGAAGGATTTTATAGCTGTCACCATTTAAACCTGCGTTTTCTTTTCTAGCCACTAATATCGAAATAGCTACGGGTATGCCAGCTGTTGTTAGAGATAATATAGTGGTGTAGAAGGGGTACGCCATTTGGTACAAGCCGATGCCCTCAGCGCCCAGCCATCTTGCCAGAGGTATTCGATATAATGCCCCCAGGGCTTTGCTAATAATTCCGGCTGCTGCAAGTATTGCGGCGCCTTGCAGGAAATGTTTCTTCTGATCCATCTCTCTCCTCCCCACTATCACGCATTATACAAGATAAAAGCTCCGGCAACAAACCGGAGCTTTTCTAACCTGCTAGGCCGGGCCAAACGCTGCTCGCTCCTGGTCTCCTCGCCAACAACACCAAGGGCTTGTTTCGCCGTTAGCACCTATAAAAAAAGTAAAACGGCCTCTTTCGAGGCCGTTTGATTGTTGAATGTCTCAGATGGATCGATTACTGTTCCATCTGTTTGGCCAGGAACCCTGCAGCAGTCTCCGCCAGCTTAAGTTCGAGCTCAGACATCTTAGTTCCGGATTCTTTTGACATAATTATAACTGCTCCAATTGGATCCCCCTGCGATATTATCGGTGCAATTACCTGGGAAGTTACTTTACATTGGCCGCTGGATTCAAAAACCGGGCATACTTTGCAGTATGCATGTTCTTTGAGGTCGTTGATGGTAACCGACTTACGTTCTTCTAAAGCTTTTTCTACGCCTGGCCCTATTGGTTTGTTTAAAAACTCTTTTTTAGGAGCCCCGGCTACAGCAATAATATTATCACGGTCGGCAATCAAGGCTATATGATTAATAGCCTCGTGTAGGGACTCTGCATATTCCTTGGCAAAATCCCCAAGCTCACCGATCGGAGAATACTTCTTTAAGATAACCTCACCATCGCGATCGACAAAAATTTCTAAAGGATCCCCTTCTCGGATACGCAAGGTTCGTCTGATCTCCTTGGGAATTACCACCCGCCCCAGATCATCTATTCTCCTTACGATTCCTGTGGCTTTCACTGGCGTTCATCCCTCCTTGTATTTCATTCAAGTTCAGTTTACTTTCTCAGTCATAGTATATAACCCAAAATCCCCATTTATTCACTTTTTACCTAAGTCTTCGCAAGTGATTTTAATTAAGGCCTGCACAGCGGTATATTGCCAAGGTTATTCTTACCAAAGAAATAAGAAGTCATACCATGTCGACCGGTTACCAGCTAAGGTTGCCAATATCAGATATTTACATTATTTGTCATTCTTGGGTTGGTACTATAATTTAAAACTTAAATAGCAGCCAGTATATCCTCTAGAGCTTCTAATGACAATTCACGAAACCCCTTAAGAACCAATGTATTCTGATTGGTGACACTGATGTCGAAATCATATTTTCCTTTTAGTATGGCCAATCCAACCGCTTTTTCTCCCAGGGCCTCTCCCAGGTTTAACTCAATTTTTTGATTATCAGTATTGATGTATCTAATTTTTTTATCCCTTGCCATTAAGCGTAAACGAGCGATACGCAACAGATTACTGACCGGTTTGGGTAAGTGCCCAAAACGATCCCGAAGATCACTTTCAATAGTCTGGATCTCGTTAAGGTTATCACTTAACATAGCCTGTCGATATATCTGAATACGTATCCCTGGATCGTTAATGTATTCATCCGGAATATAACTATCGATTTTTAAATCCAGCTGGGGAAGTTCACGATTAGGGATATTTTTACCTTTAATATGTGCGGTTTCTTCTTCGAGTAACCGGCAGTATAAGTCGAACCCGACCGCCTCAATATGACCGTGCTGTTCTGCCCCTAAGAGGTTTCCCGCCCCCCTGATTTCTAAATCCCGTAAAGCTATCTTCATACCCGAACCGATTTCAGTGAATTCACGGATAGCATTCAGCCGTTTCTGTGCGGTCTCAGTAACCACACGGTCGGGGCGGTAAGTAAGATAAGCGTAAGCGACACGATTGGTTCTGCCTACCCGTCCCCGGATCTGATACAGTTGGGCTAGCCCCATTCGATCTGCCTGATCGACAATTAAAGTGTTCACATTGGGCATATCTAACCCTGATTCAATAATGCTGGTACATAAAAGTATATCTAACTGACCCTCTTGAAATCTGTTCATAACATTTGCCAGGTCGGTTTCCTGCATGCGTCCATGGGCCATTCCTATTCGAACATCCGGCAATAATTCCAGTATCTCTTTTCTGACCCTCTCAATATCCTGGATGCGGTTATGAACGAAAAATACCTGTCCTTCTCGTTCCAGTTCGGTTTGTATAGCCCCGGCAACAATCTCCGGATTATATTCCATAACATAAGTATTGATAGGAAATCGCTCCGGCGGTGGGGTATCAATAACTGACAGATCACGCAGCCCGGTCAATGCCATATGCAGAGTTCTGGGTATGGGTGTAGCCGACAAACTAATAACATCAACCTGGGCTTTCAGGGTCTTAATCTTTTCTTTTTGTCGAACTCCAAAACGATGTTCTTCGTCTATCACCAACAGTCCCAGGTCTTTGAACTGGATATCTTTGGAGAGCAAGCGGTGGGTTCCAATAACAATGTCTACTACCCCACGCTGAAGATCATCAGCGATTTTTTTCTGCTGTCCCGCGGTGCGGAAACGGCTTAAGACCTCTAGAACCACCGGGTAAGAAGCAAAACGCCGTTGGAAAGTCTGATAGTGTTGTTCGGCTAAAACGGTGGTAGGAACCAGAACTGCAACCTGCTTGTGGTCCATGACCGCCTTAAAAGCCGCTCTCATAGCCACTTCGGTTTTGCCGTATCCCACATCACCACATATTAAACGATCCACAGGATGGGGTTTTTCCATATCCCGTTTGACTTCAACAATGGCCCGGGCCTGATCCGGGGTTTCCTCGTACTCAAAACCTTCTTCGAACTCCTCCTGCCATACCGTATCTGAAGAAAAGCCAAACCCTCTGGTCCTTTCCCGTGCAGCATAAAGTTTAATCAAGTCCCCGGCCAGCTCCTGTACTGACTCTTTTACCTTTTTCTTTGTGCGTTCCCACTCACTGCCGCCCAATTTACTTAGCCGCGGTTCCCTTTCGCCTCCGCTGTACCTGGTCAACATATTCAGTTTTTCCACGGGCAGGTACAGACGATCGGTTCCCGCAAATTGAACTAAAAGATAC
>JBLMZW010000009.1:0-19472 GCA_050259035.1 Chitinophagales bacterium
TCAGCTTCCGCATGTAAATATGCGGAAATAAACTGGTTAATATCTCCGTTCAAAACCGCGTCTACATTTCCTGTTTCAACCTGAGTTCGGTGGTCCTTGACCAGACTGAAAGGGTTCAATACATAGGTTCGAATCTGGCTTCCCCATGCTATATCCCGGTGTTCGCCTTTTAATTTCTGGAGATTGTCATCATGTTCCCTTTGTTTTAGATCATGGAGTCTGGCCTGAAGTATTTTCATAGCAGCCAGTTTATTGGCATGCTGAGATCTCTCATTCTGGCATTGTACCACAATTCCGCTGGGCAGGTGGGTTATGCGAACAGCCGAATCGGTCTTATTGACGTGCTGGCCTCCGGCTCCTCCTGACCTGAAAGTGTCAATTTTAATCTCTTCCGGGTCGATGTTTACTTCCACTTCGTCAGAAATCTCGGGTAGAACAGAGACTTGAGCAAAACTGGTATGCCGCCTTCCACTGGCGTCAAATGGTGAAACTCGAATTAAGCGGTGAACCCCGCGTTCACATTTCATCTTACCGTAGGCATATTTCCCTTTGATGAGAATGGTAGTGCTCTTGATGCCAGCTTCGTCTCCAGGCAAGATGTCCCAGAGTTCATAACCATCCAGATTATCCTCCGCCCATCGACTATACATTCGTAAGAGTATATCAACCCAATCCTGAGCGTCAGTTCCTCCGGCACCTGCGTGCAGGGAAACAATAGCATTGCTGCGGTCATATTCCCCGGTAAAGAGAATGCTTAACTGGAAATCATCGAACTGATCTTTTAGACTTGACAGTTCCAGGGCTGCCTCTTTATAAATATCCTGCTCGTCTTCATCTTCAGCCAATTCCATCAAGGACTTTAAATCCCTAACCTGGTTCAGCAACTGATTGTATTTATCGTGGGTTTCTTTAAGTTCACTCATACGTCGGAGAACCCGCTGGGCTTCCTGATTGTCCTCCCAGAAAGCAGGATTCATTGTCTTCTTCTCTAACTCAGCGATCTCCCCCGCAATGACTTCAACGTCAAAGAGACCTCCCTATTTCATTAAGGCGGACCTCAATGTATTCTGCTATGGTTTTCGGATCTTCAATCAATTCCTTCACTCCTTCAACAACTGTCTAAGTTCATACTAAGCCGTTAGGGCTCAAAATAATCATATTTTTTTCTCAAAATAACTATATCCACTCGCCGGTTCATCTGGCGGTGCAATTCACTGTCATTCGGTGCCAGAGGGCGGTACTCACTGTACCCTGAAGCCGAAAGCCGCTCAGGAGCAATTCCCGTCTCCTCGTTGAGGACATGGGCAACATTGGTAGCCCTGACCACCGAGAGCTCCCAGTTGGATGGGAACTGCTGAGTATGAATCGGAAGGTTATCGGTATGTCCTTCCACCCTTATATAATTTGATATGGATTTAAGGCTTTTGCCTACTTCACATACTATATTGCGGGCCCGGGGAGTTAAGGTCGCGGAACCTTCGGGGAACAATAAAGTATCTTTAATACTAATTACCAGACCCCGTTCCTGCTCAATTATTACGATATTCTTGCTTATGTTTTTATCCAGGGTGGATTGATTTTTTATGTATTCAGTGACCTGCTTTTTGATCTTCTCCATCTCAGACTTCTGGGCAGCTTCCTGTTTAAGTTTTTGTCCCGACTTTCCAGGAGCCAGTGACGGACCGGGTTCCTCCAAGACTGTCATCTCCTTACCCGACAGAACCTGGCTCAAAGCCTGCGCAACCGCTGCCATTTTCTGAGCATTCACCGTACTAATAGAATACATAATAACGAAGAAAACCATGAGAAGGGTAATGAGGTCGGAATAGGTCAGGAGCCATCTTTCAGCGTTTTCTTCCTTCTCCGGTTTCTTTTTTCGTGCCATGTTACATCTCCATTCCCGCGCCTTCGTTCTTCAGCATAGCTGCTTTCTCCTCCGGAGGGAGGAAGGTCATGAGTTTTTCCTTAATAACCCGGGGGTTTTCCCCGGCCTGAATAGAAAGTATACCTTCCAAAACCAGTTCCATGTGATTAACATCCCGGGCACATTTAACTTTGATTTTACTCGAGAAAGGGAGCCATAAAAGATTGGCAGTCGAAATCCCGTATAAGGTCGCTATGAAAGCTACGGCAATAGCACCGGCTAATTTCTCCGGTTCGGACATATTACTCAAAACCTGAACCAGTCCCATTACAGTTCCGATAATCCCCATGGTCGGACCGTAACCGCCGGCAGCGCTGAAGATCTCCATTCCGACCTTTTCCCGCGTTTCATAGGCACCAATCTCCATCTCCAGCATGTTTCGGGTCAATTCCGGGTCGGTGCCGTCTATTACCAGTTGCAAACCTCTTTGTAGAAAATCGTTATCAATTTCAGCTAATTGACTCTCCAGGCTGAGCAATCCTTCTCTTCTGGCCTTGTCGGCCGTCTCAACCAGCTTATCAACAGTTTCTGCCAGATCCACTTTTTTATCAGTAAAAATCTTCTTTAAAAAACGGGGTACGGTTTTAAGTTCCTCCAGGCTGAAGCTGATTACTGTCGCTCCGATGGTGCCGCCAAGAACAATCATGGCCGCAGTCTTCTGTACTAACTGTCCAACTGTTCCATCTTCAAGAACGAAGCCTCCGATTAATCCGGCAAAAGCGATAAGTAACCCCAGCAGCGTTGTAAGGTCCATTAATTAACCCCTCTCCCACAACATTTCTTGTATTTTTTCCCGCTTCCACAGGGGCAGGGATCGTTCCTGCCCACCTTGTTACCAGCCTTAACGGGCTGTTTCGGGCTGTCATCCTGGCGATTCTCCACCATTACACGTTCCTCGGTCTGGGTGACTATTTTAATCCGGAACATGTAACGGACAACATCTTCCTTGATAGCCTCAACCATGGATTGAAAAGCGTTATAAGCTTCGAACTTATATTCCTGAAGAGGCTCCCGCTGACCATAGGCCCGCAGGTTGATTCCCTCCCGCAATTGATCCATGGAATCGATATGATCCATCCATTTTTCATCAATTACCCGGGACAGAACCGCCTTTTCCAACTCCCTCATGGTCTCAGGACCGATTTCGGCTTCCCTCCGGTCATACATTTCATATGCCTGCTCCCTTAGGAACTCCCTTACATCCCGGCGGGTCATACCTTTGAATGTATCAACACTTAAATCAGGAATTGGAGCATAATTCTGTTCGATAAGATTTACTAAGCCATTAAGATCCCACTCCTCGGCATATTTCTTTTCTCCGGCGAACACATTAACGATACTCTCGGAAACATCATCGATCATTGAGGTTACAGTTTCTTTAAGGTTTTCCTCGGTTAAGACCTTTTTCCGTTCCGCGTAGATCATTTCGCGCTGTTGATTAATTACATCGTCGTACTCCAGAACATTCTTCCGGATATCAAAGTTACGGCCTTCAACTTTCTTCTGAGCATTTTCAATGGCCCGCGAGATCAGCCGGTGTTCAATTGGAATACTGTCGTCCATTCCCAGGCGATCCAACATTCCCTGTATATTGTCGGCTCCAAAGAGCCGCAATAGATCGTCTTCCATAGAAACGTAAAATCGTGATTCCCCTTGATCTCCCTGGCGACCAGACCGACCGCGCAGCTGGTTGTCTATGCGCCGGGCTTCGTGTCTCTCCGTACCCAGAACGTACAACCCGCCCAATTCAGTTACCCCTTCACCCAGGACAATATCAGTACCGCGACCAGCCATATTAGTGGCAATCGTAACTGTATCTATCTGCCCAGCCTGAGAAATAATCTGGGCTTCCTTTTCATGATGCTTGGCATTCAGAACCTGGTGAGGCACACCCCGTTTAGCTAACCTCTGACTAAGCATCTCTGATTTTTCTATGGAGATGGTTCCAACCAAAACTGGTTGTCCCTTTTTATGCCTTTCAACAATATCCTCTACTACTGCTTGGAACTTACCCTCTTCAGTCCGGTAGATAACATCAGGCTGGTCCATGCGAATCATAGGCATATGAGTGGGAACAACGACCACATCCATTTTGTAAATCTTAACGAATTCCTGTTCTTCGGTGGCTGCCGTACCGGTCATTCCGGCAAGCTTTTTAAACATTCGGAAATAGTTCTGGAAGGTTACAGTAGCTAAGGTCTGGCTCTCACGTTCTATCTTTACCCCTTCCTTGGCTTCGATAGCCTGATGCAATCCATCGCTGTATCGACGGCCAAACATTAATCGGCCGGTGAACTCATCGACAATAATTATCTCGCCATCCTTGACCACATAATCGCGGTCCCGTCTCATTAAGGAATAGGCCCTCAACCCCTGATTGACGTGATGAGCCAATTCCAGATAGCGATCATCTGCCAGGTTATCCACCGCAAAGTACTTTTCTACTTTGGTAACCCCCTGCTCGGTCAGGGTAACCAAATGGGCTTTCTCGTCAACCTGATAATCTTCCTCCTTGTTCAGGCGGGGGATAAACTTGGCGATTTTAAAATATAGATCAGTTGGTTTATCTGCCTCTCCAGAAATAATCAACGGAGTTCTGGCTTCATCAATTAGAATCGAGTCGACCTCGTCAACTATGGCATAATACAAGTCTCGCTGTACCATGTGACTTATATCGATTACCATATTGTCTCTTAAATAATCGAAGCCAAACTCATTATTAGTACCATAGGTTATATCGGCCGCATAGGACTCTCTTCTCTCATCATAGGTAAGTCCGTGAACTATCAAGCCTACAGACATTCCCAGCTTTTCATATATGGGTTTCATCCATTCCGAGTCCCGTCGGGCCAGGTAATCGTTCACTGTAACAATATGGACTCCGCGTCCAGCCAGAGCATTAAGATAAGCGGGAAGGGTGGCAACCAGAGTTTTCCCCTCACCGGTTTTCATTTCTGCTATTCGACCCTGGTGCAAAACCATGCCGCCAATCAATTGAACATCAAAATGTCTCATGCCCAGAGTCCTTTTTGAGGCCTCCCGGACAGCGGCAAAAGCTTCCGGCAGAATATCGTCCAGGGTCTCACCGGATTCCAACCGATTTCTAAACTCAACGGTTTTAGCACTCAGCTCCAAATCGGTTAAACCGGTCATTTCATTCTCAAGACTATTAATAATATCGACTACCTTTGAGAGTTTCTTTACTTCTCTCTTGTTATCATCAAAAATATCCTTTAACAAACCCATTACTATTACCTCTTTCCAAAAGAAAAGGGAACCAGCTAAGGTTCCCTATTCATTCTAATATACACCCTGCAAGCCTTTCCTTCAACTAATCAAGCAATTAATCGAATTCAGGCTCGATTAAACCGTAGTTTCCATCATTCCTTCGATAAACTACATTCACCTCATCACTTGACGCATTGAAAAAGACGAAAAAGCTGTGCCCCAGAAGGTTCATCTGCATTACTGCTTCCTCAACATCCATGGGTTTAAGCGCGAAGCGTTTGGTGCGAACGATAGTAAACTGATCCGCCTCTTCGGAAAGAGTACCGGAGTCCCTGACCACGTTTTTCTTGAATCCGATTCCACGATATCTTTTTATTATTCGGGTTTTATATTTTTCGATTTGTTTTTCCAGTTTATCGACCACCAGGTCGATAGAAGAGTACATATCCTGGCTTTCTTCCTCACCCCTTATTATTATTCCATTCAAAGGAAGAGTAACCTCTACTCTATGGCTCTCCCCCTCAACCGACAGGCAAACCTGCGCTCCTTTAATGTCTTCGATAAACTTTTCTAACTTGGAAAGCCTTTTTTCCACATAGTCGCGTAAGGCATCGGTCAATTCAATGTTCTTGCCTCGAACTTCGAACTTCATCTAACCACTCCCTTCGCTGCTATTCAATAATTAATTCGTTTTGAGGACTAAATAATCCTTCTATACTTATGATTCAGTTCTATTATTCTATTAATATCAGAAATCCAAAATAATTTCTATTTACTTAATGTCGAAATTGGTAACTGTAACCAGTCAAGATATCTGTTAATTCTGTGGATAAACTTGTTGATAAGCCTCATTTCTGAGCCGAAACTGTGGATAACCTCCTTCGACAGTTTTCTTTGTTGTTAATAAATGTAATAATATGGAATATCCTACAAAGTATTTAGATATAATAAAGACTTCGAATTAACTTCGAAGCCCTGGTTCTTGTTTGTCTTTTATTTTCTGTAATCAATGTTGTTTTTGCTTGGAGGTTTGGGGTTGGATTTATAAACTTCAGAAACCTGTCGCAGATTGGTATCATGCTTAGGCTGCATTTTATTTTCTTCGATCTTGTGTCGCATAACATCCTGGAGTTCTTCGTCAGATGCCATCAATTCTGTCATAACTTTGGCAAGACGTGCAAATTGTTTAACCAGTGAGGCGTATTCATCGAATGGCATTCGATCCTGGAAGTGTTTAAGAACGAAATCATCCAGACCGTAATATCCAATCAATACTTCTTCTAATTTAATTGCTTCCACTCCGTGATTCTCGACTTCAGTAAGTAGCTGCCTTCTTTTGTGGACCAGTTCAAAAGCTTCATTAGCGGTCGTTGGAAAGGCCGATGACTTAACTAGTTCCAACTGTTGCTGCGCTGTAAGCACCAGTTGATTATACAAGGATTCCTGTTGTTCAAGAGTTCGGAGTAGGTTATTAACCGTTTTATTCAAAAATTTCTTCCTTCCTCTGAACGGTTGCCTATCTTTTCCAATCCAAGAACTGAGCTTCATTGACGGAAGTTGGTTGCATGTAAGTTTGATAACCCTGAGCATTTTGCCGCAGCTTACCCATTTTACTCCGCAGAGTTTTCAGATGGCTATTCCACAATACCGAGACTGATTTGTCATTATCCCTTATCTGTGAGAACATATCGATTAGTTTCCGAAGCCTCGTTAAATATTCTGTATGCATGCCCGTTCCCGGTTTAAGGTCAAGATCATCCCTTAATATAATAATACGATTATCCAGCGATTCTATTTCATTTGATAATATTTTTCTTTTAGCCGTCAAATCAAGAAGTTGTTCCCTGAAATCCGTCTCAACCGATAATTTTCGGGCAACCTCCTTTTCCTCGCGGGTAAGAGTTAATAGATCGTTAAGAAGGATTTCCTGTTCGTCCATGGCTTTAAGTAATGAATGATACAATTAAATCACCCGCCTAACCCTTTAGATCAAGAGAACCTACAGCAACCGGAATGGGTTTAGCCCCGTCTCCAACCGCTTTCATCTCGGCTTTTGGGCCCAGGGATGTGGCTTTAAAAGCTTCCTGCCAAACGCTTCTCAATTCTATAATGAAACTCAATGCTTCCTCAACCAACTCCGGGCTCTTTCTCACATTGGCCTGAACCAGCTGATTATAGATATATTCATAAAGGCTGAACAGATTCCTGGAAATTTCAAAATCCATATTCAAAGTGCATTTTAATTCCGCAATTATATCCTGGGTTTTAACCAGTCCCTGGTGAGCCCTCATCAGGTCTTTCTCTTGCATGGCTCTTTGGGCATTTTCTAAATTTTTAACAGCTGCATCATATAACATAAGGAGCAATTTACCGGGGCTGGATGTTTCTACCATGGACGTTTTGTACTGCGAGTATGCCTGCGGGTTGCTGCTCATCTATTTACCCCCTGTTTACATTTCTTATATAAATTCATCAACCAGAAATCCTACCATTTTATTGAACATTGTTGCGGTTTCCTTGATTTTAGCCGCCAGATCAAGCATTTGATCCGGAGGGATTTCTTTTATTATCTGGTCATTCTGGATATCTACAATCTGAACCTGAACTCGCTCCGTCTTATCATCTACTCGAAAGCGAAGGCTGTGACTGAGTACTTCCATGGTCTGATTAACCTCTGCGGCAGCTTTGTTTATAGTCTCGGGTGTCGCAGCTGCGCTGTCTTTCTGAGGTTCCGACTGGCTTTTTTGACTTGCATCTATCTGGCGTTTTCCGGCTTCACTGGTATCGAGTCCAGGAATCACCAGCGGTTTAGTTGAGCCTGCCTGTTCGATCTTCATACTCATTTTTTAAACCCCACCCCTCTAAAGAATACTTTTAAGAGCTGCTTGAGTTGCCAGTCAGCGCCGAGATTTGACTTGTTAACCATTGCGATTGGGTATTTTTATCGCCCATATAAGTTTCCAAAGAACTGAACCTATCCCACAATCTTTTTTCGATGAGGGTCATACGTTCTTCGAAAGCGTCTATCTTTTTTTCTATGCTACTGAGTTCCGAGTCCAGGGTGCCCCCGGTCTTAATCCTCGTGTTTAAAATGCCCCCACTTTTGGTGTAATTATTTAGCAAGGTTTCAATTTGTCGTGCGATACCAGTCGAGGATGATATTTGAGTTCCTCGAGATAATCCAGGTTGAATGCCCAGAGCCGAGTATAGACTGCCTCCAGACAAGTCAGTAATATCCAGGACCGCCTGACCACTGGTTGCGTCTTCTTCTGTTGCTGCCTTCAGCACAATCTGCTGGGCTGAGTTTATCGTAGCTTTAATGGAACTTATTCCGGCTTTGGATATGGAATCGTTTATCTGGTTTACTATCTTGGCCGGGGTATAGGTGCCGGATGCTATATTAATCTCTGCCCTCGTAGTCCCGTCGCCTACACTAAACTTCAGCGCTCCGGTTAAAGTAACCGATGAAGTTAAACTTTTTCCGGTAACCGAAACAGTGGATTGAGTTAAATTACCTAATATTTGCATTACTTTATCCGGGTTCTCTTCCAGAGCGGTCATAAAAGTAGTGTTGTTCTTCAGAGCGGTTTCTATCTCGGCTTCATCAGTTGAATTGGTCAATAAATACCCTTGAAGATTAGAATCATACTCGCTTCCAATAGCTCCGGTATTAATCCCCAGTGAATTAAGAGAATTGTATTGACCATCGAGGCCTTCGACAGATTGGCTCGCCAGTCGGCGCAGAGTGTTATGTATTCCTTTTACGTCCGTGTCCCGGTGGAGAATATCCTGTCTTAACAACGATTCCCGGTTGGTATTGTAGTCATCGATATCATCGTCAGACATACTGTTTTCCTGATCTTCAGTCAGTTCAGGGATTTCCTTTTTTCGCTCGTCCTTGGTCAAAGCCTCCTGGTAGGTCATATCCATGATTTTATTGTAGTTAACTATAAACGCTTTCATCTTCTCGAAGGCCTGATCGGTATTGCTGGTTATGTTTAAAGTCGCCGTAGAGGATGAAGTTGAGTTAAGTTTTAATGTTACTCCGGCAATAATATCGTCAATGTCGTTGGATGCCCTGGTATAACTAACCCCATCAACCTCCAACTTGGCATGCTGTCCAGGAGATCCTATCATTACTTCATTCTCCAGTATGTCATCACTATCCAAATCCTCATTGGGGGGATAAACCATATTGGTGGCCCACCAGAAATTGCTGGTATCCGAGGCACTGCCAATCTTAATAACATCCGAGTTGGTTTCGTCCCCGTTACTGACTAACTGCAGGGTATCGTTGGTGGAATTATAGGAGGCCGTCACCCCGGCGGATGAAGTATTTATCCTGCTGATAATGTCATCCAAAGTATCAGTGGTCGGATTAACGTAAATGCTAACCCCGTTTATACTGAAGGTCCCGGTAGTAACGGATTTAGATAAACCCGATGAATTTAACGCTACTGTAGTATCAACACTTCCATCGTCTTGCCCGGCGGTATAGGTTCCCCCCAGGGAATCACTAAGACCAGCAATGGTTAAAAAATTGCTGGTATCGGTACCGGATCCCACGGTTATGGTCTGATCCCCGCCTATAGTATTAGCGGTTAAGACAAATCTATCGTTAGTGTTGTCGTAACTTGCGGTTACTCCGGCCCCGCTCCCGTTGATCATGGCTAAAACATCATTAACCCTGGTGGTGGCGTAATTCGATATGGTTATGGTCTTGCCGTTAATAGTAAAAGTGCCATTGGTACTTGTTGAGGCAGCGGTGGTAAAGCCCGCGTTTTGCAGGGTCTGGGAAGTAGCAATAGTAGTAGTCCCTATATTTGAAGCCCCCGTATAGGTTGCGTAAGTAGCTAATTGGGTATTAAGTTCATTACCCCGGGTTGTATTTATCTGAGCAGTACCAGCGGTCAGCCCGGACGAAGCGGTAAGTGTTACTCCGGACATAAGGGGTCCTCCACCCGTGGTGGTGTGCCCTGCATCCCTGGTACCCCCGTTAATGGCTGTCAAAAGCCCGGCCATGGTTGATGCTGTTCCTGCACTGGTGGTATCGGTTACGGTACTAGTGGACTGTACCCCATTATCCGGCGTAAATACATCAATCACTTTGGCGTCGACACCTGCGGTACTTGATGCACCCGTCCCGGAAGTCAACAGCAAAGTTGTGCTTGGGGTTCCTGTAGTATCTGCATTGACCGTAATCGTATTGCTGGCTCCTGCCAGGGCATCAGTAACGGTTAGCTTTTTGTTAGTGGAATCCCAGGCAACGGTAACCGCGCTGGAACCAAAGGCGGTATTGATATCTGTCTGCAGGTTGGTGGCCAGTTCCGCCATCTGAGTATCATTGGTATAATCATATACCCCGGCGGTTCCCCCGGCAGCAGTGGTAGTCAGGGCAACATTACTGGTTGTCCCGTTAATGGTTAAATTCATAACATCTGTAGCATTGACCGTCACATTAGCGCTGTACGCTCCACTGGTTAGCGCGTAGCTTGCAGCGTCAGAAAACGTCAGGTTATGTGTTCCTCCAGTGGCATCAGTCCCGGCTACGGTTGTAACCCCGGAATTATAGCCCAGAGCGGCTGCCGCGCTGCAGGTGGAACTCACGCTCACGGAGTGCTGGGAACCATTAAAATTGCTCATAATATAGAGGAAGTCATTGCCTGACCCCGCCTCACTCGAAGGCTGAACCACCAGATAGTTCACATTATTGGTACCGAAGGCCGTGTTAAGAGCGTTGTTTGCTTTGCTTTCCACATCATCAGCTACTGACTGCAGAGTAGTTGTATTGGCAGTGGCATCGGCCAGGGAGACGGTAACCGTGGTACCGTCATAGGTGAGTTGCAGCTGATTGTTGGTTGAATTAATACTGGTGGCTATCATGTCGGAATCGGTTGCACTCTCGGCCACCGCCCCTTTTAGATAAACCGGGGTTGGGCTCAAAGCGCCGGCGATTCCAGTAATTCCTGCCGTATTGGCCGGATTATTGGATACCCGTGGGCTGTATACTGAGCTGATGGCCCGGGCCTGGCGGGCCAATTGGTCTACCTTGACCGTATGTTGACCGTTAACGGCTGCGGGTCCAGCGGTGGCCGAAACCACATTTTCATTAGAAGAAGTAATGTTTTTATTCTTGTAAAGGGTGTCCAGCCTGAGATCAAAGGCGGAGTTCTTCAGCCGCATAAGGCTCAGGTTAAGCTCCTGCAGGATGGTTTTTTTCCTCGTTATGTCACTCTCTTTGGTATACAGAGTTGCGCCCTGTTTCTCGTAACTCTTCATCATTTTTTCGACAATCGTATTGGTATCCATACCGGAAACCAGACCGCCGATAGCAAAGTCGCTAATACCTGAAACTGCCATTTTCCTCAAGCCCCCCCACAGCTAAAACGCAATAAAGACTTAATATAGGTATCGAGAGTTTGAATGTTTTACTTTAAAGTTTTCCATTTCTATCTAGGAGGAAGTTTAATAGACAATGAACAACATAATCCTGCTCATCGCTGCTTAATGAAGGATACATCGGAAGGCTCAACTGTTGGCTGTAAAACTTTTCAGCATGGGGAAAATCACCGGATTTCGTACCCAAGTTTTTTCGGTAATAGGGATGCAGGTGTACCGGCAAGTAATGAACCTGAACGCCTATTCCCCGCGAGTGTAAGTAATCAAAAAGATTTTTTCTGGCTTCTGATATGTTTCCTTCTGTGAAAAATTGAACAAGAACCGAAAAGATATGATAAGCGTGGCGTCCATAATCCGGTTCCGGGGGCATAGCCAACCAGTCTGTCTGTCCCATGGCTTCCCGGTACCGGTCCGCTATTTCCTGCCGCCTATTTAGGAAACTGTTAAGCTTTTTAAACTGAGAAAGGCCCAGGGCGCATTGAATATCGGTAATGCGATAATTATGTCCCAAATCATGCATTTCGTAATACCAGCCGCCATCAAAGGCCTCCATTTTTGCAGGATCCCGCACTATTCCGTGACTGCGAAATAACCTTAGTTTATTAGCCAGTTCTTCATCGCCGGTAACAATCATACCCCCTTCTCCGGTGGTAATATGTTTTACCGGGTGAAAACTGAACATCGTCATATCGGCTTCTTTTCCAACCGGGATACCGTTGCGAACTGCTCCTAGGGCATGGGCGGCATCCTCGATGACTAGCAGGCCATGACGTTCAGCTACTTCCCGTAAGCGGGCAAGGTCAACCGGGTAGCCGGCATAGTCAATCGGGAGGATAGCTTTGGTTCTCGAGTTAATCTTATCTTCTATCTGATTTATATCTATACAATATGTAGTTGGATCAATATCAGTAAAAACCGGCTTGGCACCGGTGTATAGAACTGAGTTGGCAGTAGCTACAAAGGTTAGCGGACAGGTTATTACCTCGTCCCCGGGCCCTAATCCGGCGGCATACATGGCGGCATGTAAGGCCGAGGTACCGCTGTTAAAAGCCACCGCAAATTTAACCCCGCAATAATGGGCAACTGCATCCTCAAACTCCTCCACCCGGGGTCCCGTGGTTAACCAGTCACACCGGAGTACCTTAACTACTTCGGCTATATCCTCTTCATCGATGAATTGCTTTCCATAAGGAATTATCTTCATTTACTGCACTTCCTGTTTTAAAACCTGATTAATTCATGCTTATTTCCAGACGGCTTATTAGTCTGGTCCATTTTTCAATGCGCTCTTTTAATTCATACTGCATAAGATCGACCAGAAGGACTACATCGCCGGCCGACATTGCCTCTATCAGGCGCACCAGAATCGCATTGGTCTCCTGCGATAAAGCCAGGAGCCGCTTAAAAAATGCCACATCCTCCTCTGATACCCGGTCCTTAATCTCCCCTATCCCCTTAAACTGCTCATCCATTTTCTCGATTACCCCGGTAAGCTTCTCGTATCCTCCGGTTCCAAACTGCAGGGAATCAATAGTCTCATCAATCATTTTGTCCAAATTGCCCAATTCCTGTTTTAGATTTTTCAGTTGTTCCTGATTATTATTCATAAGTCCCACCCCCATATATTTAAGTAGTCAAATCAGGGTTTTGTTTTATCCATACCCCGGTTAGCTCCAATCCCTTTTCCAGTGAAACCTTGGGGTTCCAATCCAACAACCTTCTGGCCTTATCGTAGTTGCATAGGAGTTTCATTATCTCGCTCTGCGGGTGAATGTGCGGAACATGCTTAATCATATCTAAACTGCCTCTCACCATCATCGCTAGTTCATTGATAGTTACATCCTGGCCCAAACCGGCGTTAATTATCTGTCCATCCACTTCCGTAGAAAATCCGGTTTTAATTACAAAATCAGCACAATCTTCAACATAAAGGAGGTCTCTGGTCTGGTTGCCATTTCCATAAATATTTAAGGATTGTCCTTCTAACTGTCTTTTAAGAAAAATGGCTACCACTCCACCTTCACCGCTGGACTTCTGAAAAGGTCCGTAGGTGTTAAAAGGTCTTATAACCACCGTCGGCAACCCATAGGCGTGGTAATAGGAAAGAGTTAAAGCCTCCCCGGCCAGCTTGCTGGCAGCATAAGGGGAAGCCGGTTTAACTGCGTGTTCTTCATTAATACCCGCATCATCCAGACTGCGGTCGTAAACCATACAGGTGGACATAAAAACCACCTTGCAGCTATATTTACGGGCTTCCTCCAGAACATTAAAGGTGCCCGCCACATCATTTTCAAAAGTCGTGCGCGGATCATCGATAGAATCCTGGACATTAATGCTCGCTGCCAGGTGATAAACCCGGTCAACCTTTTCCCCGGCAAAAATCTCGCTTAAGGCCTGGCAATCTCTAATATCGCCTTTTATAAACTCAAAACCAGGGTTGCTCCTGAATTCTTCAATATTAACCAGCCGGCCGTTTGACAGGTCATCGAAGGCCACTACCCGGTATCCCCGGGTTAACAGTCCTTTTACCACCCAGCGGCCAATAAATCCTGCTCCTCCAGTTACCAGAATCCTCATGCTGCACCCCTTTTTAGAACTTTATGTAAACTAACTACCTGAGACTTTTGGTCAATAAAGCCCTCAATTCGGCCTCTGGCATTATTTCCTGACCCTCGGAAGTATAACTTCCGATAGAGCTCTTCCTTGCTCCGGGATAGTGGACCTGACACTGGCCGCAATTGCTGTGATAAGGAAAAATCACGAACATGTCGTCCATCTCCAGGGTCCGGTTGTTCTCTTCTTCCGATAGCATTTCCTCGTACATTTTTTCCCCAGGCCGCAACCCTATGTTTTGGATCTCAACGTCTCTTCTTGAAAGCTCTACCATCACCCGGGCTACATCTCCTATTCTTACCACCGGCATTTTAAACACAAAGGTTTCTCCCCCAAGTGATACCTTCATCGACTTCAGCATTAATTCAACCGCTCGGTCAACATCCATGATGAACCGAGTCATCTCCGGGTTGGTCACCGTCACCGGGCCGCCGGCGGCAATCTGCTTTTTGAACAGGGGAATTACCGAACCGCGGCTGTTTAGAACATTACCGAAGCGTACCGAAAAGAATTTTACATTACGTGGACCTTTATAAAGATCGGCAGTAGAAACCAATCTTTCAGCCAGAAGTTTGGTAGCACCCATTGTATTGGTCGGGCTGGCCGCCTTATCTGAACTGGCATATAGAACCGCTGAAACACCCTCTTCTATCGCGCATTCTATTACATTTTGAGTACCGATTACATTGGTTTTAACTGCTTCAAATGGATTGTACTCGCAGGCTGGCACATGCTTCAAGGCAGCCAGGTGAAAAACCATGTCGATATTCTCCATCGCCCTTTTCAGCCTGTCCTTATCCCGGACATCCCCCAGGAGAAAGCGAATCTTTCCCATGCTGTATGTAGGTCGGCCCCCCGATTGAAGACTTAATTCTGTCTGTATAAGAAACTGTTTATGTTCATCACGAGAATATATCCGAATTACCTCGGGTTCCAGGTCAAGAAGTTTTCTAACCAGCCTTGACCCTATGGTTCCCGTTCCTCCTATGACGAGTATGTTTTTGCCTCTGATGCTTTCCATATATCTCCCCGCTTCCGTCAAAACCAATGCCTATAATTATTTTCGGATAAATTACTTAAAACCTTAATAGAAGAAGGGAAGGTTAAGCCCGGCTGATATAGACCGGGTTGCGTGCCGCCCGGAAGGCAGATGGATTGATAGAGGGAAAGTTGATTGAAGGCCAGTGAAACCGCGTGTTCCCATGTTAATCGAAGTAAGTCCCCGGCGCCTCAGCGGCCACAGGCCCCACGTTCCACCTTTTACGGCTCACCCGTTAGACGTGGAAGCTCTTGCGTTTTACTTCTTACGTCTCGCCTTTTACGTTTCACTTTCCTATAACAAAGACCAGTCCAGGGGGGTACCGGCAGAAATATCTTGTTTGGCCTTGCGGCCTATGACCTCTCCCAGATAGCGGGGGTGTAACCCGTATCCTGGTCTGATGGAGCGAACATTATCTTCGGCGAATGCTTCACCGGCTTTAACATCCTTCACCACAAACAGCGAGCGTCTAAATACTTTGCTTTTAGCCTCTTTCTCATTAACCCCGTAATGAACCTTTCCTATGGCTTTCTCAGTAATTCGAATGGCTTCTACCATGGCTTTAAACTCATGCGGTTCCAGAGAGAATGCGCTGTCGGGTCCGGGAATGGCCCGGGACAGGGTAAAATGTTTTTCCACGATACAAGCCCTCATGGCTACCGCGGCTACCGGAACTGCAATCCCCATGGAATGATCGGAAAGACCGACCGGAACCCTGAAAGCTTCCGCCAGGTGAGGAATAGTCCGTAAATTCATTTCTTCATAGGGTGCCGGGTAGGCGCTGGTGCATTTTAAAAGGGCAATCTCTTTCGCCCCCGCCTTGCGTGCGGTATTGACGGCCTCCTCAATTTCTGCCAGATTAGCCATTCCGGTCGATATTATCAAAGGCTTGCCGGTCGAAGCCATCTTCTGAATCAAGGCCAAATCAACTATTTCAAAAGAAGCGGTCTTGTGAACCGCCACTTCCATCTGCTCTAAAAAATCTACCGCCGAATCATCGAAAGCGGTAGAGAAGAAGTCCATCCCCAGTTCTTCTGCGTATTCTTTTAACTTGGGCTGCCATTCCCAGGGGGTATAGGCCTCATTGTATAAATCGTATAAGTTACGGTTATCCCAGAGAGTTCCCCCACCGATCTGAAACTCCGGGCGATCGCACTTGATAGTTAAAGTATCCGGGGTGTAAGTTTGAAGTTTGACCGCATCAGCACCCGCTTCATGGGCGGCCTTAATTAACCCAATTGCCTGGTCATAATCCTGGTTATGATTGGCCGATAATTCAGCGATGATATAAACAGGATAGCCTTGGCCAATGAACCCTTTTCCGACTTTAAACCTTTCGTTCATGAACAATCCCTCCAGGTTAGTCTAATCCTCATATTCCAGTTGGAGTTTTAAATATACTTTTTTACCGTCTTTGATGAAATACGCTCCCTTATAGGGAGGAAAGGTTCGAGCCCGTAATATGTTTATCAAATCAGCTGCTTTAACTGATTGTTCGAGATCAATACAATCAATCATATCTAAATCTGATAAACGGTGCATTGTCCCTTTTTCACCTTGTTCTTTTTTAGTGGTTTCCCCAACCTTAATCCTGGTCCAGGTCTGTCGGAACAATTCAATACAGGCAGATTCCAACTTATGATACAGGGTTTCCCCGGTATCAATTGGCTCAACTTCAACCTGTATTTGTTGGATTATATCCCCGGTATCAATTCCTTCATCTATATAATGCAGAGTAGCCCCCGCCGGTGTACCCTCAACTATGCTCCAAACATTGGGATTTGCTCCCCGGTTATACGGCAACAACGAAGGGTGCAGATTAATCAAGCCTTTAGGAAAAATTCTAATCACTTCGGGTTTAATAATGTAACCAAAGAAAACAGAGATGCCTATGTCTGGTTTTAATGAAACAATCGTCTTAATAACCTCTGGGTCATGCAAACTTGAAGCAGGAAAAACGCGGTCTGCAGGTAAGGATAATTCATCTAATATTTCATTAACATACTTTTGCTTATTCTCAGGGTGGACCACTACTCCAACAATTTCAGCACCCGATTCTTTTATCACTTCCGCTGCCTTCCAACCCACCCAATTGTTCGCCAGGTATAATATTCTCAACTTAATTCCTCCTGGTCCGGGATTAAAGCGTCCAGAACTCGATAAACCCCTTTTCCATCTATCATCGTTCGAGCACTGTTACTCATCCGCTGTCTCTCCTCCACATCCGCCATTAGCCATTTAAGTTTATTAACCATTACATCCGGTGCGAGGTTTTCAAAATGACCAAGATTAACGGCTACATTTTTCTTTTCCAGTGCCTCGGCTATCCATCGTTGATTATCGGCCAGGATAATCACCAGAGAAGGCAATCCCATAAAAGCCATTTCCCATGCAGTACTACCTGCCGCTGTAATCGCCAGGTCAGCCCAGGCCATTAATTCCGGCATGTTCTGAGCATCACGAATTAATACTATATCTACGGGGAATTCCTGGCTAATCATTCTGAGATCATCATAATGTGGGTTGTTTCCACCTATAATGACTTTGATTTGAACAGGCGGCAATTCCATAAATTTAATAGCCTTTAAAACTGATTCGGTTACGTTCTTTGAATCTCCGCCACCTAAAGTAACCAGTATTTTGGCTGCCTTATCCGGAACTTCTCGCTGCCAATCCTTCCACCGCCTAAACTGCTGCCGCAGTAATACGTATTTAATTCCCATGAGAAGGCGGGTCTTGGATTCACAGGGATAGTTAAGATCAAGTGCATAGATATTCTGATTTAGGATAACATCGGCATAGTAATGATTGAGATGAGCCATATCGTCAGTGATCATTAGCCGGTGTCCAGTATTTTTTATCGCCAGTTGATAGCTGGGGTCGAAATTATACCCGTCTAATACCAGCCACGCTCCAGGGCATGAACTTAATACCTGTGTGGTGAGGGCTAAATCACCTGAATCGGGATGGGGTTTTGCCACTTCTATGACCTCAAACTTTTCTTGTAACAATAACTCTTTCTGATTAGAATTGCATGAGGTAATGAAGACGACCTGTCCTCCGTTATCTCGCCAGGCCTGCCCCAGAGCCAAGCAACGCATCAAATGGCCAGAACCAATGCTGGCGCTGGCATCGGCACGAATTACCAGGTTTTTTTCATTCTTATACCGGTTTTTGTTCAACATTGGCATTTATCCCGGTCAGTTCCGGTCTGGTATTTAGTAAAGCCAGCACTTCAGGCAAGAGAAAATCATTACTTCCCTGGTATAAATAATTGTAGACTGCCTGAATGAATTCCCAGTCCTCTACGGTGTCTAATGTCCAGCGGTGGCCGGAAAAGTCCACCTCGGAAACAACGCTCCCTAAGCGGAACTTCTCAGGGTATCTCCAGATGTAAGGAGTGACGTGTTCCCTTTCTTCCGGTCTGTTTGCTTCCTTCCAGGCCTTCTCCAAACTCTGGAAGGAAAAAGCCTCGGTATCCAGGCCGCGGGGGTAAGTTCTCTCTATTGTATTGCTGACATAATCAAAATTGCCTTCTAAATATCTGGAAACAACAAGGTCAGATACTCCGGGATCAATTAGAGGACAATCAGAAGTAATTCGAACTACAGTTTCCAGGGCGTTTTCCACGGCTGCCTGGTAATAGCGGTCCAGGACATCCTCCTCGCTGCCCCGGAAAGTCGTAGCCCGGGAATGATACCCTCGAACTGCATCCACTATAATCCGATCACGTTCATCAACTGTAGTCGCAATGATTACCTGTTCTATATATTTCGATTGTAAAACCCGGTCAATAACATGGTGGATCACTGGCTTCCCGCAGAGATTCAACATGACTTTACCGGGCAACCGGGTTGAACCCATCCTGGTCTGAATTATGGCACCAATTTTGTTACCCTTACTCATCATTTACCATTCCTTTTATTATGCAACGTTTCCCTTCTCATCTGAGCCCTTTTTTGCCGGGTCAAGGTCATATTTTACGTTTTTAAGATGGCCAAGTTCTTTTAAGTGTGAGAGGAGTTTCAGCAGTAATATGTCGTTATACCTGCGAGCTACCAGTTGGGCTCCAAATGGCAAACCGTTGGGGCCTTTGAATATCGGAAGGTTTACCGCAGGCAGATGGCACATAGTCCAGATTAAACAGGTATCCGGCTTGTCCGGTGCGGTCAGTCCCAGGGGAGCCTCCCCGGAAGTAGATAGGGTCAAAATAGCTTCGTAATCCTGCAGCAAACGGTCTGCCTGAACTATAAGATTTCGTTGTTCTTG
>JBLMZW010000010.1:0-16099 GCA_050259035.1 Chitinophagales bacterium
TGATAAAAGAGACCCGTCAAGGGTCTTTTTTAGTGTTAAAGTATTTCTAACTGTTTCTCGATACAGATAACAAATACACTGTTTGGTGGGGCTGGACTCCTTTGGGAGAGGCCCCCGGACGCCGATTGATTGAGGCGTCCTAACCTGGAGGAGGACTTGATATGGCAAGGGGCCTCTGTACATTTCTTGCCGGGACATGCCTGCGGCAACCTGTCGCTAAAGGCATAACCGGTAAAGCAATTCCTAACTGCGGCGGTTTGAATGACTGCCAGCAGGGATCTTTTTATTCCCCGAATGCCAGACAATTATTGTCCTTCCCAGCCCACCGGGCGGTTCTATCTGTGGAGGTGAGAACTGACCAGTACCGGCCTCCACCGGCGATAGCTTTGGCCCGTGAGCCATGTGCAGGAGTCGGCTGGTTGAATTTTTAAAATACCGGATTATCCCCGGCAGGGGGGAAAACTTTACAGCCTGGGAAATCAGGTAGAAACCAAAATTGAAAGGATTTTGTTTCAAGGAGGACGATAATTAATGAGGATTTACCATAACATTCCGGCGTTAAACGCTTACAACAACCTGGACCGGACCCAGGGACTGGCTACCAAAGCCCTGGAGAAATTATCTTCCGGTCTGAGAATAAACCGGGCGGCAGACGATGCGGCCGGTCTGGCCATTTCCGAAAAGATGAGGGGACAGATAAAAGGAATAGACCAGGCTACCAGAAACGCGCAGGACGGCATCTCTCTTATGCAAACCGCTGAAGGAGCTATGAACGAAGTTCACTCCATGCTTCAGCGCATGAGGGAACTAGCGGTTCAAGCAGCCAACGATACATACACATCCGCCGACCGCAAGGAGATTCAAAAAGAAGTTGAACAATTAAAGCAAGAGATAAACCGGGTTGCCAGCACTACTGAGTTTAACACCAAAAAGCTCCTGGATGGCAGTGCAGCCTTATTATGGAGTTCAGACGATATAAACACCAAGGTTATTGCCAGAGATGGTTTACGTTCAACGGACCAATTCGGACAGAAGGCCGCCGGAGGCGGAAACTTTAAACTGGAGATTACAGCTGCTCCTGGCACCGCCCAGGTCTTAAAAAGCGACATATTCAAAGTAAAACATAACACCGGTGGGGTAGTTACCATTGATCAGACCAATGGCACCTCCAACAGCGGCATAACTGAATTAAGCCAGACCAACATGCGAAATGGATCCTACAGCTTAAACGTGGTGGATCTTAATGCTGATACTCAGACTACCAGGGAGACCTTCTGGGTCGGCGGCACCTATCAGCAAAAAAACACTAACGGTTACGGGTTGGTGGAAATAGCCGATGCAGATGCCGGCATCGCCGGTGGGGCAGAAGATGCCAACGCTTCCATGGTCTTTGATGTTACCAGTGTGGATACGGTTGCCCATACAATAACAGTGACCGTTACTTCCAACCAGTACCTGCAGGATGGAACCTATACCAAGCAGGAAGTTAATAACCTGGTTCTAAGCACTGACGGTGCGGATAATACCTTTACCGTCGGGGATATAACCTTCGCCGCAGGGGCTTTCCACCTGGCTGAGGCCGAGAATTTCAGTATCGGTGACAAATGGGTTATGAATATAACCGGGGAAACTGATAATGCCAATGACCAGCAACTGGCCCTAACCGGCAACAATTACAACATGACCTGGACATTTAATAATGGAGCGATGGATAACAAGACTGATCAGGAACTGAAGTTCTTCCAGGTGGACAAGGTAACCGGAAGCATCGAAGAGGCTACAATTACTTTTTCCTCTACTGATCTAACCGAACGCGCTACCAGCCAGAGCTTCCTTTCCACGCAACCATTTATTAACGGGATAAACGGAGACGGCTGGCGGACAGCCAGCAACTTCACTATGACAGCTGATACCGGAGCAGCAGTAGCTAATGCTAGTGGTTCCGTAGAATACGCCTATAACCAGAAGAAGCAAAACGGATGGGTCAGCGCTACGGTGGGTGTAGCCGAAGATACCAACGCCAATACCTATTTCGAAATCCTCCAGATAGACGGTAATAATGTCAAAGCCATGGCTAAATCCTGGGAAATGGACCAAACCGGCGCCACCGCATACCATGAAGCGGTCGTCGACCTGACCGCCGGCAGTTCCGCTAATGCGGTAGTCGGAGGTGTTACCTATTCTATTACCCTGGGTGCCGCGAGTAAGCTTACCATCGGTGACAAATTTGTAACCAATTCGGTGGCTGCCAGAGCTGCAGGTGATACCAATCTTAATTTATCCGCCAAACTGCGAGACCCGGCTACCGAGACAGTAGCTGCAGACAGTTACCTGGATCTTAACTGGACGGTGGATGCGGCGGCCGTTGCATCCGATATAGAGCTCAACCATTTCAGCTTGAATGAGAGCACCGGTCAGGTGTTTGAAACCAGGGTCGGTCTGGAAGGTACCGGGGCGGCCTTGAACGCTGATACCACCGTTACCTGGCAGACCAATACCAAAGACGCGGTATCTTTTACCACTGGGGAGAAAATCGGAGATCTGGCCAGCCTGAATTCTCGGCTGTATGATATCGACAAGTTCTGGGACTCCAATGGGAACTTCATGCTGCAGGATCCCAAGACCATCGAGATTCAGCAGGGCAACGGGGCCAAGGCAACCATAACCCTTTACAGCACTGATACCATGCAAAATGTGCGGGATAAGTTAAATGCCGCTATTAAAAGCGACTCTCCGGACGGTCTGGGGCAGGGACGATTAATTGATTCCGATAACTTTGTAACCTTCGTATCCACCCCCGAGGATACCGGGCTGGAAACCGTATCTGGAACCTTCGTTATAAGGTCGGCTGTTCCGGGTAAGGAAGGAGAACTCCATTTCTTCGGGGATGAAAACATTATCAATGCACTCAGCCTTAACTCAATTCAGACGTCAACTGAAAACCGATTCAGCGTGGACATCAGCAACGCCCATACCGGCCAGGCCATTGTCACCGACTCGGAAATGTCCGGGAATCTGATGGTCGGTAAAATAAACAAAGGGGTCGATGTTAAGTTTGATGCCAACGCAGGGATAACCGTAGGCTGGGATGAAAGCACCAAAACCTTTGCTTTAAATGGTGGTGCCGCCAACACCTACACCACCTATGTCCATCTGGTGGATAATACCATGCTCTTCCAGATCGGAGCCAACGAACAGCAGGACATGAACGCGGCTATCGGACGACTGGACTGTCTGGCCATGGGAGTAGACGGAATAGTAGTAACCGACCGGGTATCAGCAGGAAGGGCTATAACCACTATCGACAACGCCGTTCAGCAGGTATCCACCCAGAGAGCCACCCTGGGAGCAGTTCAGAATAGACTGGAGCATACAATTAATAACCTGGTGGTAGCTTCGGAGAACTTGACTGCCTCTGAATCTCGGATAAGAGATGTTGACATGGCTAAGGAGATGATGGAGTACACCAAGTGGAACATACTCAATCAAGCCGGTACGGCCATGCTGGCCCAGGCCAACCAGAGACCGCAGATGGTATTGCAACTCCTCGGTGGGGGTTAGAAAACACGATAATTCAATTCAACCGTATGAAATGGAAGGTCGGGCTTGTTCCCGGCCTTCTTTTATTAATACTCTCCATACACAAAAAAATCTTTAAGATTAACTTGCTTAAAAAAATAACCCTTAAAGTTTTTAATAACTTGATACGATACAATTATTGGAGTCTGAAGCATGACGGAAAAAATACTTGAATAAATTTTAACAATCTATTAAAAAAACTCGATAATTATATTAATATTATAATAAGGTATCTTATCAGGTTTATAATCGTCGGACGGGTTATAAGTATTTGATTGAGATACCGGTACCCTGCAAGGATGCGGGGAATAACAATCAAGGAGGATTGATATAAAGATATAGTGAGCAGGTATCATCTTGTGGATTTTTATCAATGTAATGAAGGTGATCACCTGTTTTTTGCTTGGTAGGGCGTCCAACTATCAGTAAACACAGGTGGTTCGAGTAACTCTCGCAGGGAAGCGGGAGAAAAATCATCAAGGAGGATGAGTATATGAGAGTTAGACATAATATTGAAGCATTAAATGCCTATAACAATCTCTTCAGAATCAACAGCGAGTCAGCTAAATGCATCAAACGGTTATCTTCAGGTCTTAGGATCAACGGAGGGGCGGATGACGCCGCAGGTCTGGCCATATCCGAGAAGATGAGAGGACAGATCTCCGGTCTCAATCAAGCAGTAAGAAACTCCCAGGATGGCATTTCACTTCTGCAAACTGCTGAGGGTGCTCTGAATGAAACCCATTCCATTCTGCAGCGTATGAGAGAACTGTCAGTTCAGGCGGCCAATGATACCTATACCGCCAATGACCGGCAGGAAATCCAGAAGGAAATCGATCAGTTAAAATCTGAGATTGACCGCATCGCCAACACCACCGAGTTCAACACCAAGAAACTGTTGGACGGCTCGGCATCCGCTCTGGTCAGTTCTGACAAACTGCAAACCAAGATAATCATGCGTGACGGCCTGCGGACCATAGACCAGTTCGGGCAGAAGGCGGCCGGCGGCGGCAACTATAAGCTGGAAATCACCGCAACTCCTGGTGAAGCTGAGATTCAAAAGACTGACATTTTCAAGGTTAAACACGGCGGCGACAGTGTCTTGAATCTGGCAATCAACGATGATTCCGGAATTGAGCATGTTTCCGCGGATTACCTGGCCTATAGCACTTCAGTCAGTTCTACGGGAGCCCTGGCCAGTTATACCATTGATACCAAACACGTAACCACCGCTGATCTTACTGCGGCTTTTACCGCCGGAACCATAATAGGAATAGGGACATCCGGGGCTGCAGCAGGGGATGTTAGTTTCACAGCCACCATTTCATATTTCCAGTCAACGGCTATTACCGCTGCCCAGGCCACAACTTGGGCCTTCTGGGGTGGATTGTCAGTTAGTGCAGCGGCAGCCACAGCTATTGCCAACAACTATGTACTGCAATTTGAAGTTAAATCAATGTCAGCCGGACAGACTGTATATACGTATCAGGGTTATAAAATGACCCAGACCGGTGGAATTAGTAATATTACAGCTACTGATATAACAATAGCGGGTACTTCAGGAACTAACTTTGCTATCGATGGGATCAACTTCTCCGCCGATACCGGAACTCTTTCCATGACCAATGTTACGGTCGGAGATAAAAACCTGGTTACCATTGCTGCCGCTATTCAAACTGCGAATATTGACGCGGTGTCTGAAGTTCGTTTCCAGTATGACGGGTTGAATGTAGCAGAGTTTGTTGTTGACGAGGAGGTCCTGGATAATCAGGAATTCACCTTCAAGACTATAACCTTTGATACCAGGCAGGCTGACGAGTACAAGGGCGACACCCTGACCGGTACGGTAACCATAACCGGTAATGGAATACAGGGTTCAGGCTATTCCTATCTGACCGGAGCGGCCTCCTTTACTTACAATGTGGCGTTAGGAAATGTTGCTTCACTTGATACCCAACTGTACGACATCGATAAGTTTTGGGACGCCAACGGCAACTTCCTCCTGACCGATCCGAAGACCATCACTCTGACCCAGGGCGACGGTAAGTCGACCAGTGTAACCTTCTTCTCCACCGATACCATCATGGATGTCAGGGATAAGCTAACCAAGGCTATCAGTGAAGGACTGGGGCAGGGGACGCTCTTAGATTCCTACGATGACACCCAGAATTTTGTAAGTTATGTTACTAACGCAGAGACCTCCGGAGTGGAAACAGTTGAAGGAACATTTGTGATCCGTTCCGCTATTGCCGGCGATGCGGGCGAAATCAAGTTCATCGGTGATGAGTCCCTGCTGAACGCACTGAGTCTCACCACGATTCAGGCCAGTACCGAGAATAAATTCGAAGTGGATGTAACCGATGCCCATGACGCTACCAAGAAGGTGGCAGAAGATGTCAAGATCACTGGCAATAAGCTGGTAGGGACGGTCCATAAGAACGTCGATGTCATATTTGACCCGGCGGCCGGTATAGATACCACCTGGGACAGCGCAACCAAGGAATACACTTTAACCGGCGGGACTTCCAACAAGTATACCACCTATGTTCATCTGGCAGATAATACTATGGTGTTCCAGATCGGAGCCAACGAGAAACAGGATATGAGCGCAGCCATTGGACGGATGGATTCACTGGCACTGGGAGTTAACAACCTGCTGGTAACCGATCGGGCTTCAGCCGGACGTTCGATAACCAAGGTTGACAATGCCATAGGTGTTGTATCCAATCAGAGGTCCACTCTGGGGGCGGTTCAGAACAGGCTGGATCATACCATCAACAACTTGATGGTGGCTTCCGAGAACCTGACCGCGGCCGAGTCCCGCATCAGAGACGTGGATATGGCCCAGGAGATGATGGAGTTCACCAAGTGGAACATCCTCGGCCAGTCGGCTACCGCAATGCTGGCCCAGGCCAACCAGAGACCGCAGATGGTTCTTCAGTTACTGGGAGGCTAAGGCTAAAACAAAAAAGGAATACCAGGAACTATCAACGAAAAGCCGGGTTATCCCGGCTTTTTACTTTGCCCCGGTCAAATTCTAAAGTCATAATAACAACTCAACGATATAATACAAAGAAACTTGGCTGATTAACCATTTGGTAAAATATAGAGCCTATTGGAGGGAACATGGATACATACGAGCAAAACCTTCAGATAGTTCAGGAGCGATATCCTCATATTTATCACCGGCTGCAGACCAGGACAGAACCAAAGTTTCAAATAGAAAATTCCAAGGTTGAAGGCTGCCCTACCATTTCAGCCCAGGATGATCATGGGAGGTTTTACCTGCACAGCCTGTATAATCCTCGGGAAGAGGCCAAAAGGCTGATTGAGAAAGTAGAACTCAATAAGCTTAGCAGCTTCTGGATTATGGGTTTGGGAATGGGGTACCACGTTCTGGAATTAATGAATATAAGACATAGAGGCTTTATCACAGTTATCATTGAGAGTGATCTCAACCTTTTTGATGTTTTCCTTCATACCAATGTGGCCACGGAAGCCTTAAAATGGCCTTACTTTATGTTTATTACAGGTTCAGAGGAACAATTAGAATTGGATGTTGAGACTGTGCTGCAAACTAAATTGAATTTCAGTATGGGACGGGTCGAATTCCTGACCTGCCCCGGGTTTGAACGTTATGATGGCAAAACCTACCGCAATCTGGTTAATAAAGCAATATCATATACCAAGTACCGATATAATGCCATGGGAAACTCGATTGAGGATACACTCGATGGCGTAAAGAATTCTTTTTTAAATGTTGAGGTTATGGCTAACAGTCCCGGGATAAGGAACATAGAGAACCAATATAAGGGAGTTCCGGCAATCATAGTTGCTGCCGGGCCCTCCCTGGACAAAAATATTGATCTGCTAAAGGAAGCTCAGGGTAAGGCCCTAATTATATCGTCGGATACCACCTTTCAGGTTTTATTAAAGAAAGGTATTATCCCGGATTTAGTAATGACCATTGAAAGAATACCCGAGGTATACGACCGGTTCTATAAGGGCGTTAACATTCCAACTCAAACCTGGCTGACTGCCTTAAATGTTGCGGATAACAGGGTTTTCGAAGCATTTCCCGATAAACACCTGGTGGCATTTCGGGTTACAGAACCGTTGAGCCGTTGGATGGACGTCATGACCGGTAACAAGGGCAGTCTGGTTACCGGGCTTTCTGTTGCCCACCTGGCTTTTTCCGCAGCCCTGACAGCTGGATGTGAACCAATAATTCTAGTAGGGCAGGATTTAGCTCTGGGAGAAGGGGATCGCTACTATGTTTCCGGCACGGCTGGGGATTCTAAAGGCGAAGATCCTTCCGATATTGTTTGGGTAGAAGATTATAACGGCAGTCCAATTAAGACGACAGTTTTGCTGAAACACTTCCTCGAATGGTTTGAAAATACCTTAAGAGAAGTCAATGTGCATTGCATCGATGCAACCGAAGGTGGAGCCAAGATCGCGGGCAGTGAGATTATGACCTTACGAGAGGTATTGGATCAGTACTGCGTTAACAGCCCCGGCATCCGTCCAATAGGAGAGATGGTCCAAATACCTGAGCCGATAACATTAGAACATATTTTGGATCATGTCCAGAATTTTAAAAAAGACTATGAGGCAACGATAGAAACCATGGAAGAAGGGTTAAACCTTTTAGATGAAATGGAAAAAGAAGAACTTGAATTAAAGCAGAAGGCAATAAAAACCCAGGAGATTTTAAATGATAGTTTTCGGAAAGTGACTTTCCGTTCCCGCGTATCTTTTACCCTGCAGGCGATAACATCAACCGCAATGACCAGATTGGCATCCCGAGGCCAGTTAGAGAACGAAGAGGACATGACCTACTTTATGAAATATACCCGTAAGTTTTTCTCCGAATTAACTCAGGCATCGGAAATTTGTATCTATGCCCTGGATAAAATTATTTTAGATTTAAAACAAAGGATTCTAGAAAAAGCATCAAGTTTGAAGGAGATTGCCGAAAATGTTTAAAAAAGAACAACAATACACCATTAAGGCTCATAATAACGAGTTTGGCCACCTGAGGAGTTTTAATATGTATGTTAAAAGTCCGGATCAGGGTATTAATGAGCAGACAGGTGTTCTTCTGGTGGTGCAGAACCTTCGGGCTGTTGCAAACAGTCAGTTCTGGTATGATTTGAGATCAAATTGGTCCAATCGTTATAATGTGATTACCATAGGTTTGAATTATCAGGGAGCAGGCTGGACTGGAAAAGGCGGTTCCGGGGAATACACCATACCACTTGAGACTCTGGAGAAGATTTTCTATTTACTTCCGGAGGAAATAAGACCTGCAACTCTACCATCCAATCCGGATGATCTTCTTAAACTCTTTGCCGGTCAGGATCTAACCCCATTTGGTATACAATTTGATGAAGCTGAAGGCCTGGATTTTTGGAAAAATTACCCTGATTATGGCTTTATCCAGGCTATGGACTGCCTCTGGGCTCTGGGTGCTTTGAAACAAATTCTTACATCAGAAGGGGTTTCAATAAATCAGAGCCGAACTTATGCCTATGGAATCAACGAGGGCGGACATATTGTTCAAATGTGCGGGAGGTTTGCTCCTAGAACCTTTGCCCTAATTATTGACAACTCCGGCTACCCTTTTATCACCATTGAAACCATGCTGGGAAAAGAAGACACATATGAAAAAAGGTGGTTATCTGTCGGCAATTCTTCTATCGGGGTCAATGTCAGCTTGCCCAAGACTTACGGAATAAGGGAAGGTGCTCGTTATTACGTTACTGAAGATATGCTGGAGATAAGGAATCTTAATCAGTTTATAGTGGATTCCCCCACCAGGTTCGTGGTTATCCAAATGGAAAAGGATAATCCCGACAAACGGAAGCTATATGAAGAGATGGTTAAAGGCGGGCTGGATGTTAATTATGTTGTCCGGGAAGAGAATCTTAATGAAGAGAATGTAGTTTCCTTGTTTGAAGAATATGCCGACCATTTTATTTCCACTGACAGTCCTGATATGCTTTCCAGTAGTGGGCTATCTGATTTTGAACTGGCCACCAGGATGGAATTCGATACTACCAACGGGAAGTACATATTGGATTACTCATCGGGGGCACCCCAGATTGAATTTGAAGGGAATATAGTGGTATTGCGCCTGGCGGATGAGGATAATGCCGGTGCGGAAGAAATCAATGTGAACGAAAGTAACCCGAAATTGAATTGAGGTGACCCCGTTGTATTCTGGAAATAATCTTAAGATAGTTGCTACTATTGAAGCCCGTATGACCTCAAGCCGGCTGCCGGGTAAGGTTCTATTAGACCTTTGCGGTAAACCGGACTTGCAGCAGATAATTGAAAGATTAAAAAGAAGCTGTTATCTGGATGATGTGGTGGTGGCAACTACAGTTAACGAAACAGATGAACCGATCGTGAATCTCTGCCAGGAACTCGGCTGTTCTTACTATAGAGGCAGTGAAGAGGATGTCCTATTAAGGGTTTTGGGAGCGGCACAGTCAGTTCAAGCGGATATTATTGTGGAGATAACCGGCGATTGCCCGGTGATTGATTGGCGGCATGTGGATCATCTGGTAGAAATGTTCTTTAGCGCTGAATATGACTATACCGCTAATATTATAGAAAGAACTTTCCCGCGCGGATTTGATACCCAGGTATTCCCGGTTAAGGTCTTGGATGAGGTCAACCGGATAACCAACGATCCGACCGATCATGAACATGTTTCGTTATACATATACAGGCATCCGGAAAAATATCGCCTGGGTAACTGGCGGGCACCGGAGGAACTCTATCACCCGGAATTGGAAATTACCCTGGACACTCCTGAGGATTACGAACTGATTAAGAACATCTATGAGCGGTTGTATCCGGTAAACCCAGACTTTTCCGCCCTTGATGTGGTGCGGCTGATGCTCGATAACCCGGATTTGGGGCAGATAACTGCCGGAGTGAGGAGAAAAAAACCATGAGTGATAAATATAAAGTGTTAATAATCGGGGCAGGCAAAATTGCCGCCCTTTTTGATTTACCGGGGAGTGGCAAGGTTTTAACCCACGCCCATGCGGTGGTGGAAAACGAGCGTTTGGAACTGGTTGGTTTCACGGATGTCGATTATGAACGGGCTAAAACGGCGACCCAGATATGGGGAGGCCAGGCTTTTGCATCGCTGGATGAGGCTCTGGGCCAGGATGTGGATATTGCGGTAGTAACAGCGCCGGATGAATACCATTATGAGGTTTTAATGCAGCTGGTAGGTTATCCTCTACGGGTTGTCTTAGCGGAAAAACCGTTAGCCAAAAGTTTGGCTAATGCTATGGAAATAAAAAGAATATACGAAAACAACGAAATCCCAGTTCTGGTCAATTACACCCGCCGCTTTGTTCCCGAGTTTCAATCCCTGAAGGCGCGGTTGAATCAGTGTGAGTACGGGAGATTGTTGGCTGGCAATTGCTATTATGGCAAGGGTATGTTACATAATGGTTCCCATCTGGTAGACTTACTGCGTTTTCTCTTCGGGGAAATAACCGGTTGGTCGATCTTTGAACGGATTAATGATTTTTACGATGATGATCCCAGCCTTTCTGCCGTTCTCAAGTTTGACTCTGGAGAGAACCTGGTACTTCAAGCAGTGGACTGCCGGGCGTACAGCCTCTTTGAACTTGATTTGCTTTTTGAAAAACAAAGGATCAGGGTAGTTGATTCGGGTTTTGTAATTGAGGAACATCAGGTGGTAGAGGATCAGATTTACAGTGGTTATCGTCGAATCAGAAAGGGCAGGGAATTCCCTGCTGGCCTGGGTGATGCCATGGCTCTGGCTTATGATAATATCGTTCAATATTTAGATGGAACGTGCGAGTTGAAATGTACATTGAACGACGCTTATCGGGCTATGACAATTTGTATCGGCATGCAGAGTGAAGCCTTATGATAAACAGGTTATTGATGTTTGCCCGCGATCCCGGCGGTGCGAATGTGATTTTTCCCCTGGCAGATGCTTTTTCCAACCGGGGTTATGAAGTTGTCCTGCGGGGGAAAGACATAGCCCTTAACCGGTTCCGTGCTCAAGGTCTAGGAGGATCAGATCTGGCCTCAGTTCCTGATGATATAAATCTAGATAATATTACTTCCTGGATTAAACAGGCTAGACCGCAGGCGGTCATCACTGGAACCAGTGCGGATGATCCTACAGAAAAATATATCTGGAAAGCTTGTATGCATCTGGGGATACCGTCATTCGCGGTTTTAGATCAATGGATGAACTTTGGGATTAGGTTTTCCCCCTATGGGTTAGCGCAAGCGGTTCAGTATAAACAACGAAAAGAGCACCCGTTTCTTCCTACGATGATTCTGGCTATGGATGAGAATGCTCGCCAGGGGCTAATGGCAGATGGTATTGATGCCGATAGAATAGCTGTAGTGGGGCATCCCTACCTGGAATGGCTAGCCAGGAAAAGTCGGGAGATGCTAAACGAGGGAGTTAATCAGCGGGTTAGAAGTACTTTAAGGGTTGATCCGGACGAAATGTTAATTACCTTCGCATCGGAACCCTTATCCAGGGATTATGGTGGAGAAGAAAGGGCCAGAGAATATTGGGGGTTTACGGAAGACACCATCATTCGAGAGTTAGTCGAAGCCCTTTCCGGGGATGGGGTTGAGGCCCGAAAAAGGATCAAGTTTGTGGTCAAACTCCATCCCCGGGAGGAGCGTAGTAAATATGCCTACATTAACCAGGATAATTGTGGACTTGAACCAATTATAATCGGAGATGAGATCCCGGCTGTGGATTTAATTACAGCTTCCGATTATATCATCGGCATGTCTTCAATGTTTCTCCTGGAAGCGGTGGTTATAGGAAAACCGGTTACCAGCATTATGATTGGGTTGCAACGAGAGAATCCTTTTATTCTGGATCGTTTAGGGATTCTAACGTCAATTAGGACTAAAGAGGACCTAAGAAAAACGATTAATTCGATAATTAGTTTGGAAGGGTTTCCGGTAATAGACATTCGAGTGGCAGAAGGTGCCGCAGATAACATAGTCAAAGTAGTGGAGGGATACATATGTCGGAATTAGCGATTAAGGGTGGCCCAAAAGTAAGGAGTGAACTATTTCCCGCTTACCGCCCGGTTGGCAGGGAAGAGGAGCAGGCGGCGCAAAGGGTTATCAGGTCCGGCGTGCTTTCCAAATTCCTTGGGGCCTGGCATGACGATTTTTATGGCGGTCCAGAGGTACAAGCTCTGGAAAAGGAATGGGCTGAATATTTTGGCGTCCGCCATGCTATATCGGTTAATTCGGCTACTTCCGGGCTGTACTGTGCGGTAGGTGCCTCAGGGGTAGGCCCGGGTGATGAAGTGATTGTCTCTCCATATACCATGTCGGCTTCGGCTACTGCTCCGCTGATTTTTAATGCGGTTCCGGTTTTTGCCGATATTGAAGAAGACTATTTCTGTCTCGACGTTGATTCTATTGAGAGCCGAATAACCGGGAGAACTAGAGCCATTATTGTGGTGGATATTTTCGGACAGCCTTACGACTCGGAACGAATTAATAAATTGGCCAAAAAACACAACCTGCTGGTAATCGAGGATACGGCCCAGGCCCCGGCGGCCAAATATGGAACTCGATATGCCGGTACTTTAGGTGACATTGGTGTGTTTTCCCTCAATTACCACAAGCATATACACTGTGGTGAAGGCGGTGTGGTTGTCACTAATGACGATGAATTGGCGGAAAGGGTACGGCTGATTAGAAACCATGCCGAAGCGGTGGTGGCAGCCAAAGGAACGGCGAACCTCATCAATATGCTGGGCTTTAATTTCCGCATGACGGAATTAGAGGCGGCTATAGCCCGGGAACAACTAAAGAAACTGGGCCAACTGGTCGATAAGAGAAGAAAGAATATAGAATACCTGAACCGGTTGTTGGCAGAGATTCCATGCTTGGAACCGGCCCGGGTCAGACCTGGCTGTGAACACGCTTATTATGTTCACCCCTTAAAATATCGGGGAGAAATAGCCGGGGTATCCAGAGAACGTTTTATTGAGGCGGTAAAAGCCGAATTAATGCCTACCGAACTTCGTTTAACTGAGGGGGTAAAGGTAAGTTGCGGCTATGTCAAACCATTATACCTGATGCCCCTTTTTCAAGAGATGCAGGGTTATGGTTCGATGGGGTGCCCATTTAAATGTCCCAGGTATGAAGGCAATATCAGCTATCCACAGGGACTATGCCCGGTTACAGAGAGAATGCATTTCAAAGAACTTATTTTTCATGAATTAATAAGCCCGGCCTTAGCGCCAAAAGACCTGGATGATGTGGTGGTAGCCTTCAATAAAGTCTGGACGAACAGAGGTGAGCTTTAACTATGGAGAAGAGCGCCTTCCTGGTGGGAGAAAACATATATCTCAGGGGGTTGCAGGAAAACGATGCATCGGGCAATTACTTGAACTGGTTCAATGATCCCGAGGTCTGTCGCTTTAATTCTCACCATATTTTTCCCTATTTCCAAAAGAAAGCCCTGGAGTATATAGAATATAGCCAGAAAACCAGGGATGCTTTGATCCTGGCTATAGTAACTAAGTTAGATAATACCCACATCGGCAATGTATCATTACAGGATGTTAACTATATTAACCGAACCGCGGATTTCGCCATAGTTATCGGTCAAAAGGAATGCTGGGGCAAGGGTTATTCCAAGGAAGCCGGGCGATTATTGATTCAACAAGGCTTCGAGGCATTAAACCTTAACCGGATAACCTGTGGTACCACGGAAGAGAATGTTCCCATGCAACGGCTTGCCCTGGCCATGGGGTTCAAGCAGGAAGGGGTCAGAAGAGAAGCTGTATATAAGCACGGTCAATATATCAACTTATTGGAATACGGGTTGCTGAAGTCAGAATGGCAAAAGGGGAGGTAGCGTGATGTCTGACTACGGAAAACCATTATACGATGGTGTTTTGCAATACTGTACCAGGTGTTGTATGCCCGAGACCACAGAGGGAATTATCTTCGATGAAATGGGCATATGCCAGGCCTGTCAGTCAGCGGAACAGAAAATGCATATAAACTGGGTGGAACGTGAAAAAGAACTGCGAGAAATGTTGGAACGCTACAAGAATTCGAGCGGGGATAATTACGATTGCATCGTTCCTATCAGCGGTGGCAAAGACAGCACCTTCCAGCTGTATGTCATAACCCAGGTTTACGGTTTGAGGCCTTTGGCCGTTACCGCCAGCCACGGCTGGTATTCAGAAACTGGTTGGTATAATCTATGGAATGCACTACGACAGTTTAACGTGGATCACATTATGTATACTCCCAATCAAGCCCTGGTGAATAAGCTGGCGAGGCAGTCCTTATACAAAATCGGGGATTCTTGCTGGCACTGTCATGCCGGAGTAGGGGCCTTTCCCCTGCAGATAGCAGTTAAATACCGTATTCCGCTGCTGATATGGGGCGAATCTATCGCCGAGTCTTCCGGCCGGGCCAGTTATTACAACCCGGTAACCAAGTTTGACCGGGAGTATTTTACTAAGGTCTCGGCCAAGTGTTATCCCGAGGATATGGTTAATGAAGATATATCACTGAAAGAACTGGTTTGCTACCGGCTGCCATCGGTGGAAGAACTGGAGGAGGTCGGGGTGGTAGGGATTCATCTGGGGGATTACATGTTCTGGGACGACGAACGACAGATGGAATTCGTCAGAGACTACTACGGATGGAAAGAAGACAAGGTTGAAGGTTCGTATAAAGGGTATAAGAGTGTTGAATGCCAGATGGCCGGTGTCCACGATTATACCTGTTTCCTTAAGAGGGGGTTTGGCCGAGGTTCGTTTCATGCCAGTGTGGATGTTAGGGCGGGGCTCCTTACCCGGGAAGAAGGTTGTGAACAGGCAAAAAAACATGATTCCGAGCGTCCCGGTGCTCTGGATAAATATCTGGAATTGACCGGTTTAACCGAACAAGAGGTTATTGATATTGTGAAATTACACCGAACTGGCAAAGCCAAACTTCTTCCATAGAAGTATCTTTGGAGGTGTTATTATGAGTGGCAAATTAAACGAACTGACTGCAACCGAAATCCTGCGGCTTTATCATTCCCGGGAAGTTAAGATCAGTGAAGTTGTGGGAAGCTGTCTGCAACAAATTGATATTCTGGAACCGTACATACATGCCTGGGTTTGTTTAAACCGGGAGGAAATTACCGAAAAGGCAGCCGAACTGGACCAAAAGCTATCAGCTAGTGAAAAAGTTGGTCGTCTGGCCGGTATTCCGGTCGGAGTAAAGGATATATATAATACTTCAGACATGCCCACCGCTATGGGAAGCCCAATCTGGGATGGGTTTACTCCGGGTAATGATGCCCGGGTGGTTTCCAAGCTCCGGCTCCAGGACGCTCTGATGTTAGGTAAAACCGTTACTGCCGAATTTGCCGTGCACTATAATGATACAACTGCTAATCCCCATAACATTGAGCACTCGCCCGGAACTTCTTCCAGCGGCTCTGCAGCGGCGGTGGCAG
>JBLMZW010000011.1:0-3459 GCA_050259035.1 Chitinophagales bacterium
TCAAATTCATTCTGTTCTATTAAATCAGCACCCGTTTTTCCATCAAAGGCGCACTGGCACCGGTAACCCTCCTCGCGCAAATTGGTATAGATCAGATTGGCAATTGCCTGTTCATCTTCTACGACTAAAATACTTACCATATTTTCACCTGCCATGCGACTATATTATATCGCATAGATGTGTACGAGTTGTGTCATGAAGTCTTACAGGTATTTGTTTTTCGTTAAAGTGCCTTTGACCGCATTCGTAGCCTATTATTAGAAATTAAAGGCCTGTAATGGGACGGTTCTAATATCTTGTTGGCCTTAAAATCACAAGTACTCTCATGATTCTTAGAAGCAAAAAAGCCTGCTTTCAGAAAGCCGGCTTAGTTTGATGAGATCGACTTATATTGATCTCCTTCAATCAATCTACTTTAACATAAGCAGCATAGACCCAACCGATTTTCCCATTAGACAGCCTGACATTATACCAACCTTTCTTGTTGTCTAAAATGGTCACTTTGGTTCCTTTTGTCACTTTACCTACAACGACTTGTTTGGTGTCGCTGCCCTTTCGAACATTTAAGATTTTGACCGCAACGGTTCCGATTTTTGCTGGCTGTGTTGCATACGCGGAAGGATCAATCCGGGTATTAATGTTAGTACTCGATAGCTGATTAAATGCCGCTATTTTCCCGTTACATCCTCCCAGGTCGGACAGCAGGTACTTTGTGTTATAATAAAAGCTTCCACCAACCTCAGGATACTTTTGATTTATTTTTAGTTGAGTATCAATCTGTTTGGCAACTACGTCTCTGTAAATACCTTGGCTGATATACAGCTTTACACTGGTTCCTTTAACCTCATTGGACCACCAGCTTACCAGGGTTTCGTAGTCCGCTGCTTTATTTCCGGTTTCCCAATAAATTTGAGGAGATACATAATCAATCCATCCGTTTTTTATCCAGGTTCTCGCATCGGCAAATGAATAGTACGATTGTTTACCGGTTGTTTGGGATCCAGTCGGATCCGAAGCACGGTTCTTCCAAATCCCCATAGGACTGACTCCAAACAGTACATTCGTCTTGGTGTTCTTAATCGTTGTATTTACCTCGGCAATCATATCATTGATACTTTGCCTGCGGTCATTCGCTTCTGCTCCGTTTATTCCCTCGCCCGGGGCAAGAGGATAGTTTGATGGGTAAAAGTAATCATCAAAAATAATCGCATCAACATCATAATTTTTTACAATCTCTTGGACGGATGTTACGATATGGTTTTTGACCTCTGGCGATCCGGGATTATAATACAAAGCATTGTTATAACTGATAACCCAGTCCGGATGAAGTCTTGCCGGATGAGCAGCACAAAGAACATTTAAATCTGTTCCGGATGTTGTGATTCTGTATGGGTTTAACCAGGCGTGAAATGTCATGCCCCTTTTATGTGCTTCCTCTATCATAAATGCCATAGGATCATAGCCCGGATATAATCCTTGAGTTCCTGTTAGGACATCAGACCAGGGATTTATGTCCGATTCATACAAAGCGTCCGCTTTGGGTCTAACTTGAACTATGACCGTATTAATACCGATAGCTTTCAGTTTATCCAGTTTTGCTATGTACTCATTTTTTTGAACCGTCATGTTATTTCTTACACTTGGGAAATCTATGTTATAAACTGACGCCATCCATGCAGCTTGCATGTTTTGTGAAGGTGCATTCGCAAGAGCATTAGGTATAACAGTGCAGGTTGCCAAAATCAATGTAATAAAAACGCAAAGTAATTTCTTCAATTAACCTTACCCCTTAACATATTTCGTTTTAGTGTTTTTTCTTCTTAAATTAGTGAAATCCTGCTAAAATGCGCGTTGATTCTTCATTTCGTTCACAAATTCCATACGCAACAACGCATGAAAACCTGTCATCGAACGTGGCAAAGGAGCCAACGCGGGTTATCTGCTGGCGTTCTGAGTGGGTCCATCGCTTCGCCCGCTGCGCATGATGATTCATAGCGATGATAGGGCGTAAGACTGTAAGCAATAATTAACCGGACTCACTGCTCAGCGGTCCGGTTCCATCTTTATTCGATCTATTCAGTTACTTTTCATAACGTCGGCTGTCAGACAACTTCAATCAATACTCGTCGGCTTCTTATTAACCAGGTATGGACAAATTTATGCAGTGCGGCCACAAAGCAATCTTTCTTCAAAGGATTGTTGCCATGCACTTTCCCTGATTCCAAAATAATTATATGTCTGTATTGCTCCATACCAGGCGGTTATTCTCTTCATATTCTTCATTAACTACATTTTCTTCATCGATTACTGCTATGATGTAGTAGTTTTCTAAACTAAAATACTTCGGGGCTTTAGCCCTGATTTTTAGATCCATTGACCCCATTCCCAGCTTGGATATTTTCTTAGTCCCTAAAAGCTCGCCACAGGTTTCTCCATCTTCGGAGAGATAGAGTTTCACGGTAAATTTCTTTGCTTCAGCGTTTCTGAGGTTGCTTATCCCGACCATCACGTTGATGGCTTTACCGGCAATTAATCCTGAAGCCGGTTCCAGGTAGTCTATGGTTAAGTCGGGAAGCACAATACTAATTTCCTTGGCATCTGTATTATTATTCTCAAGCATTTCCTGTACGGGTAAGACCGGAGTAACAACCGCGCTTAAGCTGCACGCACCCATAGGCAAATCGGCAGGCACGGTAGTTCTAATGCTCAGGGTTTTACTTTTACCCCATTTAAGTTTGGAAACGCTTTTGGTACATATACAATAATCATCAATATATATTTCCACAGTTGCTTTCGGAGCGTCCACAGTGCCGCAGCTCAAGACTGTAGCTTTCAGGGAGATTTTACTACCCGCCGCGGCTTCTTCCGGATATTGATCCAGAGTTATAGCCCAGTCCGGTCCCTCATTCAAAATAACAGTAACTTCACAGGTGTCTGTAAACCCGCCGTCTTCCGCAGTCACGGTTATGGTGCTTTCCCCAACCCCAATCGGGGTCACTACTCCGTTATATACCGTTGCCACTTCCGGGTTGCTGCTTTCCCAACTAACGTTTCTATTACTGGCATTCTCCGGCTGAACCGTCGCGGTTAAGGTTTCTGGGGCGCCACCCACAGCCATATCCAGGCTTTCCATATCCAAAAATACTCCGCTAACGTGAATAAACTGTACGGTTACCTCGCAGGTATCGGTAAAAGGACCTTCCTCAGTGATAACAGTTATGGTGGTTGTCCCTTCTCCGACTGGAGTTACTACTCCATCACTTACTGTTGCCACCTCAGGTTTGCTGCTTACCCAGCCTATGTTTATATTAGTGGCATTATTGGGTGCAATCGTTGCGGTTAAGGTGCCTGGTTCTCCTCCTACAGAAAGGTCCATAGTCTCTTTATCCAGGGCTATTCCGGTAACGGGAATCGGATTTACGGTTACCTCACAGCTGTCTGTGAACCCTCCATCCTCAG
>JBLMZW010000012.1:0-6054 GCA_050259035.1 Chitinophagales bacterium
CCTTGATGTATTTTTAATCCTTTAAAATTGAACCGCTTGTAACAACTATCGAGCTTCTCAAGGGCATTTTTTTCATTTGGATCGACCCAGTAAAACTGTATAATTCTATCCGGATACTGTTTAACCAGATCAAAAACATACTGATTTCCTGAGTCAAGCTTTTTGGCAGTATTATTCAATGAATTCACCAGTTTAATTATCGTGTTTATGAAGTAAATGAAGTTCATGGGAAACTTATCAGACATCTTTGAAAAGAAACTCAAATCATTGTTTTTTTCAGAATTTAGCTCTGGAGTGCCGGCCAACACCACACAATCAACGCCAAGTTCATCTAGAATCCTTATTATATTATTCCCTTTTAGAAAATCTCCGGCAGCATGGGCGTGACCATCAATTATCATATGTTTGCTCCTTCTGATAAGGGGACGGTTCGGATCGCCAGGCTCCAGCCTGGCTAGGATCGGGGCCGGGCAGGAGCACGGCGTTCCCAGTCATGTTACAATCTTATTTAAGCAGTTTCTGATAGGCTACCACGTCTAAGTACTTGCCGAACTTTTTCCCGGTCTCTTTGTAATGGGCGCATTTTATAAATCCATTTCGTTCGAATACATTGATACTTTTATTATTTTCACCGCAGATGGTGGCCACCAGTACATGCAGATCCTTTGTTCGGGCGTATTCCTCAATGTATTGTAATGCCTTACTTCCAATCCCCTTGCCTATATAATCAGGCTGCAGGTAAACCGAAACCTCGGCGGTCCGGTTGTATGCTTCCCGTTTTTTATGCTGGCCGAGGATTACATATCCGCAGATCTTATCGTCATCATAAATAACAAAGGTCCCGTAAATTGGATGTTCGGCAAAAAATATGGCCCACATCTCATCGAGCGAAGGAACAACCGTATGAAAGGTAGCCGTCGTATTTAGAACGTAGTATGAATAAATCTCAAGGACTTCCGGCAAATGAGACTTTTGCAGCTCTTCAAATCTAATACTGGTCATTTTATCTTCTCCGTTTCTGACAAGAGAACCGTCCCCTTGTCAGGATTCTTTGGTTCTCCAGGCTTCGCCTGCCATTTATCTCGCCTCGTTTACCTGAAATGTTTATAAATCATTAAATCACGAGGCGGAAATGGTCTGAGCCGGATACAGTTCTACCCGGTTGCGTCCCTTTCGTTTAGCCTGGTAGAGGGCTTTGTCCGCATATTCTACCAGTGATCTGTTGGAGCTACTAGATGGAATAACGGTAGCAACACCCAGACTTAAAGTTACATAGTTGTTGGGTTGAGAAAAATCATGGGCTATACCGACGCTTTCAATTTGCGCCCGCATGGCTTCGGCCACTGACGACGCACCTTCTAACGAAGTGTCCGGCAGCAGCACGGCAAATTCCTCTCCCCCGTAGCGCGCCACCATATCGGTAGGTCTTCGGGCCAATCCATGAAGTTCCTGCGCCACCCGGTGCAGACAGCAATCACCGCTTAGATGACCATAGTTATCGTTGTATGCTTTGAAGCAGTCAATATCAATCATGATCAGCGACAGGGGCGTTCTATAACGCATTGCCCGCTGCCATTCTATAGTCAGGTGGTGATCGAAGGACCTCCGGTTAGAGATTCCGGTCAGCCCATCTAAAATACTCAATTTTTCTAACCTGCGATTTAGCTTAAGAACCTGATTCATTCCATAATTAATGCTAACGAAGGTAACAAATATTCCCAACAGGACAGCCCCGATAACACTAATCATCAAACTGAAGTTGCTATATACGGGGTGAATAACGGTGGCGTTTAAACCGATTGACAACGGTATCACCTGGTTGATTTCTAATACAGCCGTGAGGATAAAGATAGCCCCACCCAGGCAGGCTGTATATAGAGCGAACCAGTAATCCAAAAATACCCGGTAAACGGCTATGGCCACGATAATAAACATTACTGCGTGGGAGGTCAGAGAACCGCTCAGGTAAAGAACTATTTGATTGACAATTAGTTCTATAAAGATACTGATATAGGTTAAGGTCTTGGATGGCCTGGTTAAATTAAAGGCCATGGCGAGATTAATAGAAAGGTATACCACCGCAAGAACGGACAATAAGGTCAAAATTAAAGTTACTGCTTGCGGGGAAGGCCCCTCAGCTCGGATGTCCATTATCGATATAAACGTGAAAATGAACAGAAGCGGGAAAAGGACGAAAAGTCTGGCCCGGGCTGTAGTGCGCAAAGTGTCACGATTCGCGCGGTTAGCCCCGATCGAGGTAAAAAACTCTTTTAAACTGTTTTTGACGGGCATTGGTACAATCATTTCCATCTCTCAGCTGCGATTAGTTAAAGCTCAAATACCCTATATTTCTTTTCTCTAATTTCGGATAATTTCCTGCATTGGATTTGAAATGAATTAAACTCCAAATAACAAAGCCGTGACATTTTCGTGCCACGGCAAACGTTATTTCGCAATCTATGATACATTACACCGGTCTTACACATAGTTACTATAAATATTCTCGAATAATGAGCCACTCTTGTATCTTATCATCCACGGTCTTAACCTCCCTGGCCGGGACAGGACTGGTGGAAGGCATGGTCTTAATAACGGTACCTTCTGGGGCGCTTTGTCTAACTAATTTTTTCCCCAGGGCCGTTGCCTTGGTTCCATTAAAGACAACTAGTTTGATTGATGGATGCTGCTTAAAGAGCCCGGAAAAATCGTTAGGCTCCGGCTCCCGGATATGGGAATCCAGACTCCCTTCCCGCTCGCATGTAGCTAAAACATCCCATACCGCTATTCCGGCTTTTTTCAAGCACTTTAGTCTCTGCGAGTAGTCAGTCGGACAGGATACATCTATAACCGCAAAAATAATATTCCAAAACTGGTTTCTCGGGTTGGCGTAATATCTTTGTTCTTCTATCGATTGTCGGCCGGGCATAGAACCCAGGATAAGGACTTTGGGCTTGTTGCCTATTATAGGCGGGAACCCGCTGCATTTTGTCATTAGAACCCCCTGGAGAAACACTTATTGATTATAGTGTGGTCATTATTAGAATAATCATGACTTAGGAAGCCAGAATGAACAATTAAGCCAGCCCGAAGCCGAGCTGGCCTGAAGTTTATGATTATATGCCAAGAATTAAAGGCTGTTGTAATCCTTCAATGAATTCAAATCACGTCCACATTTACCGCAGGCCGAAGCATACCAGGAAAAATCAGTACCGCAGTCTGGACACCGCCAGGCTTTCTCCTGCTCGGTCAGCCATTGATTCAGCCCGACTTCTTTTATACGGTTAAGGTTTTTTACTGCGGCCTTAGTATGAGGCAGGTTTTGCGCAATCTCAGGATTGCACATCCGTGATGAGAACAAATCACAGGGATATTGTTCACATTCAATACAATGCTCGGCCTTCTTTTCGACCGCACAGGCACGTATAGGACACGGTCGGCAGTTGATAAAAAGGGTGGATGTTTTACAGCCATGACATTTATGTTCAAAAGGTTCATTTTCGGGATAGGTCTGGCCCTGGGAAGTTAGAAATGATTTAACATTTGCCTCGTTAAAGAACAAGGCCAGGGGATCTTTTATTCCGGTCCGGTAGGATGCCATGATCGAACAGGCCCCGCAGTATATACCGCATACGCTGTCAAAGTTAAAATCGCTCATTTAGACTCCTCCTTTCCCCCAGTTACTATTAGTTAAGCCTCCGTATTAGCCTCCATATTAATTGCTTCCTTTTTAAAGCTTGTTACCAGTATATACCCTAGAGCCGCACCGCCAAAAGCCCACACAGCAGTATTCTGTATTGGGACGGGTATATACATTAAAACCGGAAACGTAAGTGTAGCAAAGGCAATAAAATCACAAAAATCTATATAGAATACCGGAATTCCAAGACATATCAATCTGGTCCAATTGACTCTCCAACTTCCAGGCAGACTTCTCTCTCTTAATATGTGTTCTAAGCCCAATAACAGCCCGGGTAATATATTCACCAATGAAGATATTAGCCACGGAACGACCGGGTCAAAAGTTATTGATGCCCGGTGTTGCATCTGATTGGTAACCCATTGAGCAAAAATAAAAACGCCTATAAGCACTACAGCGTACAGCAAATAATATAAGATTTTTTTACCCTGGGTCATTTTGAAACCTCCCCGCTACTTAATTGTTTTATAAATATCTACATATTTCTTGGTCTATTCCTTAACCTCACCCGCAGCTCCGGTCGCGGCCGTTATACGGTGGAGATGTTAGAATTCAAGATTGTTTTCTACAATAACCGGCTTCTTTTTGAAACTAGTTATTAATACGTATCCCAGAACAACACCTCCGAAAACTAAAAAAGTTGAAAAGTTAGCAGGTAACAGCAATAGCGGCGGGAATGTACGTGTAATACTAGAAATAAATTGACTAAAATCTATATAGAAGGCTGGAACTCCGAGACACATCAATCTCACCCATTCCACTTTCCAACTTCCGGACTGACTTCTTTCTCTGGATATGTGTTCCAGGCCCAAGGCTAGCCCGGGTAGAATATTCACTAACGAGGCTAAAAGGCATGGGATGGGATTAATAAATGCCATTGAGTCCAATTGTTTTATATAAATGGTAACCCACTGGGCAAAGATAAAAAGGCCAACAACCACAGTAATATATAATAAGTAATAAATGATTCGTTTAACCGGTGTCATTTTTAAAACATCCCCTTCGTTTTGTTCGGTCGCGGCCGTTCTTCTTAGCCCCGTATAGGGCTTACTATAAACCACATTCAATACTATCCCCTGCAACAACCGCTTCCTTTTTTATGCTGGTTACCAGTATATATCCCAGAATAGTACCACCAAATATCCATGTTACGTTAGATAGCGTGGCAGCGGGCATGTAAGGTATAAGGAGTGGTTTATTCGTAGCCCAGGATAGAAAATAGCAAAAGTCTAAGTGGAAGGCAGGAACCCCGAAAACTATTAATCTTGCCCAATCTAACTTCCACTTCCCCGGCCGATTTCTTTCTCTTAATAGCTGCTCCAAGCCTAGAAACAGCCCGGGTAAGATATTCACCAGTGAATTAAAAAGTTCAGGCAATGCATAAAGCGGATCCCAGGTATCTCGTTGCCAGAGGAATATTTGGCGGGTAACCCAGTGAGAAAAAGCAGAAACGCTGAAAAACGCTACAACATATAGGAAGTAATAAGTAATTCTTTTAACTATGGTCATTTCGAAACCTCCCCTTCGCTTAACTATAGATAATATCTTTCTCCTTATTCGTTGGTCCCCCTAAATCACAATGAAGAACCATAAAGAAAACTCTTCAAAATGATAATGAATTTATTCCCTTCATATTCCTTATTTTCCTTCTGGTACTAGCAGCTAAAACAATGGTGGTTAAGTGTTACAATGTAATAACACAGAAAAACCGGGCATACTTATTTACAAAAAATAGGACAAGGCGGTAAGCTATGGATAAAGATGGAAGTAATAATAATTCAATACCCGGTGACAAAAGCAAAGGTACTGAAGAGGAGGCGTTCAAAATGGCAACTCAAATAGCACCTACTCCAGTGCTATATGGGAAAGATGCGGAAGCAGTCTTTAAAGAACTCCAAGAGCCACCTTCACAGAATAAAATTGAGGAAGCTAAAAAGCGGTCTAAATTTTTTAAAAAAATACGAAAAAAGGGATTAGATTAATTGAGTTCAGATACAATTAATCCCAAAGCCATATTACTGGTAAGACTTTCTGAGGATGATCTATCATATTTAGTTGAGTTTAACAGCGAAGATACTGAGATTGATCTGTTTCTAAAGCAAGAGGCTCTGAAAGAACAGAGTAATGGATTAAATAGTACAATTCTTTTATACTACGCAGGGAAGTTGGCAGGATACTGTTCTATTTGTTGTGACTCAATATCTTTAACCAGAGAAGAACGCGAACAAGATGAATTAAACTATTATAGAATTCCCGCAATAAAGATTGCTCGATTAGGTCGTGATATTAAGTTTAAAAATCATGGGTTTGGCGCTTTTTTAATAGACTACATAAAAGATGTGGCCTTTGAGCTTTGT
>JBLMZW010000013.1:0-3023 GCA_050259035.1 Chitinophagales bacterium
CGTCCGATCTCCTTGTACACATTCATCTTATGATAATCCGGCTGGGCCACTGCATTCCACCATGACAATTCCGACATCTGCTCAGAAACCGTATCCAGGCTGGCAGTAGACAGATCGTTTATACCGATATCAAGCAGATCAACTTTTCTTTGGGAAAAACGGCTGACATCCTGGGAATTGGAAACGGGGCGCAGATTTGGCTTGTCGAGAGCCAGTACCCGCGGATAATCATCGTCGACTCGATCAACTGCCCGGGTACCTAACCCCAGTACCAGGCGTACCATACCCGCCTCGGAATCCATATCTTCATGCCAGGTATAGGGATTGTGGGATAGAGCCACACCGGCCAGGTCAGGGAAGAAGTAATGCGAGCGGAGTGAACCTGACACCCGCTGAACCAACAAAGCCATTTGCTCATTACTATCCGCCATACCCCTCTGCAAACGATAGGTCAGTGCATCTTCGTTCATAGTACTGGCAAAGATCTTCTTGACTGCCTTTTCAAAATTTTCATAGCGCTCTTCAGGGCTGCCCTGGTTGACACAAAATACACTTTCGTATTTCCCGGCAAAAGCATTGCCAAAACCATCTTCCAAAAGACTGCTGGAGCGGACGATAATTGGTGATTGCCCGTAATAATCCAGCATCAGTTTAATCTGATCGCAGAAAATTTCCGGCATAACGCCAGTGAGTATTTTCTCCTGCAGGGTTTGGGCCAGGGAAAAATAATTGTCGGGCAGTTTTTGCTGCTGGAACAGTTCCCAGCAATCATTTTCAATCAAATAAGTATAGTAAACATCAGAGCCAATATAAAATGAATCATGGGGTTCCAATTCACCCAGTTTATTTGCTTCGGGGTTTTTTTCGAGTATTTTTCGAGCCAAAAGCATTCCCACAGCTTTTCCCCCGATAAAGCCTGATCCCACCAAACGATGCCGGATTTTTAGAAGATCCTCTAATGTAAAGTACTCCCGGGCCAGGGAAAGCACGCGCTTATCATGACCCAAAACCAGCGTGCATAGCCGGTCCACCATCGCACTTTCCCGCATCTTATAACTTAAAGAATTATTGATCTTGGCTTCTATTAATTCCTGAGCAGCAAGAAATACCCGGTCCCAACTGTCAAGGTACCTTTCCACATTTCCGGGTCCCCGGCACTCGAAACGGTTTAAATATTGAGTCGTTTCGGCGCTGCTGGTAATAGGGACCAACTGATCACCCTGACTCATATGCGGGAAGAACATGGTAGGAGAATACCGTTTCCAGACCTTACGCGGGTGAATATACAGATGATCCCCAGCCCAGACCAGGTTTAAAAATAACTGCGTGGTTTCCCGTACCCGGGCCAGAGTTGCATAGGAGTGACTATATTTAACCAGGGCAAAATAAGAGATACAATTCGAATTAAAAAGGTACGGACAGGTAACCCGGAAGAAGTTACCAATCATCAAGTCAGTAACCCACATCGAAAGTAACTCGGTAAGGCTGTCGAATACATAGCACACACCTTCGCCCTCTTTCATGACGATAGCGTGTACCCGACTGGTAAACGTTTCGAATCCTACCCTGGCATCAAGCTGATATTCTTTTACATGGGGATTGGGCGGAATCAAGGGTTCATGCTGTCCAAAGTGGATATAGACAACCGGTTTATTAATCGCAATAGCATGTTCCACAAAGGGGGTAACAATATCCTGATAATCACGAATATCTTCTATTTGCCATACGACATTATCACCCCAACGCAGTCCATTCAGTATTGCGTCTAAACCTGGTATGCCAGTAGAAGCATCACTAAATGCCGTTGTCATGATTAGCTCCTTTCCTGTTTAAACCGAGCAATTAAATTCGAGATTCTAAGGATCAGGAACTGCATTACCCAAAGAATTTTGAAACATCTTTTCAAGAATTATATCAGATAGATAAGCTCTAAATTTATTCCGGGCTATGTATACATTCCAGAGCAACCAGACATCGGCCTATTTCTCTTCAGTTGGATTGGCTTATTACCTTTTGATATTAAATCCTAGCCCAATGTGGGATATTTATACTCCGGGCATGGATAAAGCGTTCAGCTAAGTGACTCGATTGCACGTTTCGCCCATAACGAATCCTTCAGTACCGCGCGGCCAACACCGATAAGATCAGCTTTCCCTTCGGCAAGCAACTCTTCGGCGGCCTGAGGCTCGGTAATACCGCCGGTCAAAATCACCGGGATGGACACCACCTGTGTAACCGCTTGGGAAAGGGGAGAAAAATAACCTTGTCCAGATGAATTCGGCGGTGCGGTATAGCTCAGGAAACTGCCGCTGATATCTAAAATATTAATGCCTGCCTTCTCAAACTCAATGGCGGCCGTCTGGCTATCTTCTATCGTAATTCCACCTTCCCTATAATCACAGGCACCCAGACGCAGAAGTAAAGGAAAATCCTTTCCTACCACTGCTCGAACTGCTTCAATGACCTCCAGGTGAATACGAATGCGATTCTGTACCGAACCGCCGTACTCATCGGTCCGTTGATTGGTTAAAGGTGAAAAGAACTGGTTAAGCAGGTAGCCATGGGCCGAATGGATCTCCACTCCATCAAATCCTGCCCTTTTTACCCGACCAGCCGCATCCTGGAAAGCTTTAATAATTCCAGCAATCTCCTGTTTGGTCAATTCTCTGGGCGTAACTCCGCTCATAGGATTGGGGATAGCCGAAGGTGCCCCTGGTGAATTGCGGATAACATCCGGCTGTACCTTGCTGCCGGAGTGGTTAATCTGCATTACGGTTTTGGAGCCATTTTGATGGATAACATCAGCTAAACTGGTTAATCCCGCCATCACGTTATCATCAGCCACCGAAAGCTGCCCGGAATGAGCTTTTCCATCCGGGTGCACGTAACTGTGTTCAATGATGATAAGCGAAAAATAGCCCCCGCTTGATTTCTCCTGGTAATAATCGAGCAGGGCCTGGTTCACCAGACCGTCTTTGGTTTTGCCGGTGGCCATCGGCGGCATAATCAGTCGGTTTGGCAGG
>JBLMZW010000014.1:0-3304 GCA_050259035.1 Chitinophagales bacterium
CATTGCCCCTTTTTGGTATTTTTGTCCATTATTATTCATTTAGTGGGCATAAAAGAACAAGGAGGGGATTTAACCCTCCTTGTAAGCGATTGCATTATTCGGTTTATCCAGGACTATTTTATTTATGTAATCTACTGCTGGAACAACGTCTTGAATACCTCTTTTAAAGCGGGAAAGGCATCACCATTCTCATCAAAGTCCAAGTTAACCGGGATAAAGACATGATCCACGGTCCTGAACACCTGATTATTGACATCCGTAAAATCCTTCTGTGATGGGGTTATCAGACCGAAAGCGCGGAAAACGTACTGGTAGGTTTCTTCCCCAACCGTAATAATAACTTCAGGACCTAATATTTCAATCTCTTCCAAAAGGAAATGAAGACAATTCATCGTTTCCTTATCGTCGGGTTGAGTATACTTACCATCACATGGCCGATTAGTCAGCATACACTCGGAATCATTGTTTATCATCTGCCCATCAAAGAGAAATTCCTTTCCCTTGCGGCGCGCGCAGGTTTTAGGCTGGCACCTGACCATATAAGTGTGGTAAACGGTATGTGCATTCCCAGCCATTACAGCCAGCTGCTCCCTCATTTTCGCAGCGGCCATGCGGTCTTTAGTCAGGTCGTTCTCGGTGGCGAATACCACCATCACTGTGGCTTCAACATCTCCCCTTCCCAAAGAAGGCTTCTTACAGCAGGTTCTAATCTCCTTGCAGCGATTACATTTGACGATTCGTTCTTCCATTTTGACAATTTTACTGATAATTCTCTCCTTGGCCGACCGATTCATTTCGCCCCCCCACTCCCCTAAATAACGGAAAGTTTAAACTAAAGCGATAAAGACTGCGGCTAATTTACTTTAATAACTTAAAGTTATACTGCTTACATGGATATTCTCTATTTTCCTGTATTATACCTTTTATCCCCAGGATTCCAAACAATTTATCATATTTCGTCGGATTTTTTTTCTAAATAATAACGAGTACCCGGCGAAATTCCCCAGGTGGCATCATGAAGCTTGGTACAGATATAGGTGCGGATGTTATCGTCCAAATCGGGGTTAGCCTGATCAATGATCATATATACCGCCCTCATGAGATTTACAAAATTGTCGAAAAGCTTGTCCGTCGGAGCCTTTTTAAGAACCCGGTCATGCAGGGCATAATGAAAGATCATTCTTTTTATAACCCATAGTATCTCTTCATTGGTCCAGGCCCGCTTCTCTAAAATATCATCCAGTAAGGACTCAGGGCCCTCATACTCCTCACGGTTAGCCAGTTCCTTCCACTCAAGGCTATCTAAAATCGTCGTATTCATTTTCTCCTCCTGGTTTGGAAAATTCTTTGCGGTTGCTTCATTAAGAAGTGTATCACTTTATGGCCGGTAAATACATAGTGCGTGGGAGGATTAGAAGCTGGCCTTGATATATTCTCTGGCCTGGCGGGAAACTGTTTTATTCAGTTCCTGCAATAAACGCCGCTCACTAAAAGTGCAATAATCAGGGTGTTTTATCCTTTTGGCCACCAGGGATAGAAGTTTTTCGTCCTTCGAGATTTCCGTTCGGATGGAATCCATCAGAAGATCCTGGTCGGTTTGGTTGTATAGTTTCAGCATATGATGAATAACATCATCAACATGATTCTGAAAGGCAGCCGTAGCTACCTGTTCTAACAGGTGGTGTTTATCGAGATCAGCGGTCAAAAACTTCTTAATAAAAGGAAGGCGTTCCCGTTCACCTTTTAACATTAGTATGCAGCCCGCTACTTCCTTCTTCCTTACTTCCAGTGAAAGTACCTGGCCCAATGTGCTGCTGTACAAAGCCCTCAACATTTCAGCCGACATCAAGTACCTCCTCGGGATTGCCCCGCCGATCCGCCATCAATAAAACCTTTCATTATTTAAATAAGTAATATTCGATAAATATTCCGATTATCCTCCACAAATTGCCAGAAATTTTTCCCTGTATTGTAAGAGAGAAGATTTATGGCTATACTTGAATACTGGAGGAAAGTACTATGCCATTTGACGGACCAATCATCCGCCAGTTGACTGCTGAGTTAAACGTGGAACTGGCGCAACAACGTATCGAAAAGATATACCAACCGGATCAGGATGAACTGTTGCTGGTTATCAGGCGCCGCAAAGGTAGCAGTGCTAGACTAGTCATTTCAGCCAATTCCAGGTGGAATCGTCTTCACCTGTCATCGGAAAAACGCGAGAATCCTTCACAGCCTTCATCGTTTTGCATGCTGCTACGTAAATATCTGGAGGGCGGACGAATTCTCGGGTTTGAGCAAGACGCTTTCGACAGAATCGTCAAAATTCGAATCGAAGCTTTAAACGATCTCTTTGAATGGCAGGAAAAAATCCTGCTATGTGAATTCACCGGTAAATACTCTAATATTGTTCTGTTAGATCCGGCTGGTAATACTATTATAGACGGAATAAGAAGATATGGTTCCGACCGCAGCAGCTACCGGGAGGTTCAGCCCGGCGCGCCTTATATCCCCCCACCCAGTCAGGATAAACATAACCCGCTGGATGTCGATTATCAGGAATTTTGTTCGGCTTTCTGGGAGAATAACAGTTCCCAGACCATAAGCCATTCCCTGTTCTCTACTTTTGCCGGGCTCAGTCCCCGTACCTGTGAAGAATTATGCAGCCTGTGCGGGCTCGCCCCGGATATGATGGTCGGAGAATGCGGGGAATACGAACTTACCAGACTATTTGACACTATGCAGGAATCGGTAAATAACCGTAACTTACAGCCCACGGTGGTTATGACCGGCGATCTCCCGGTTGATTACTTTGTTTTTCAGCCGGGGCATTATGATTCAGATTCCCTGATCGGCTTCGAGAGCATGAACGAAGCCCTGGATTTCTACTATCAGAAAAAACTGGCCTACTCCCGGCTGGAATCAATGCGTTCCAATATGGTGCGCAACCTGAGAAGCTACCTCGATAAGGCCTATAAAAAACTGTTTTTCCAGGAGGGTGATCTGGTTCAGGCGCAAAAGAACGAAATTCTGCGTACCCGGGGGGAACTTTTAACCGCTTATGCCTATCAGCTCACCAAGGGGCAAACCCTGGTTGAACTTCAAAATTTCGATGGGGAAGGAACCACCGAGATCGAGCTGCAGCCTCATCTTACGTCTATGCAAAATGCGCAGCGCTATTTTAAACTGTATACCAAGGCCCGTAAAGCCAGAGAACACCTGGCCCAGATGATAGCAGATAACCGCCGGGACATAGAATACCTGGAATCAGTCGTTTTGGAAATAGAAAAGGCCGAGAATATGG
>JBLMZW010000015.1:0-6776 GCA_050259035.1 Chitinophagales bacterium
TAGAAGATGAACAGGCAATTGCCAATCTGATCTATACCAATTTGCGCGAGGAGGGTTACCGGTGCCAGTGCGCCTTTGATGGAAAAACGGGTGCTGATTTAATAGAACAGAATGAATTTGACCTTATACTATTGGATATTCTCCTGCCCGAAATTGACGGTTATGAATTGATGGACTACATTCGGCCCACGGGAATACCGGTCATATTCATCACGGCCAAGGGAACCCTGCAGGATCGGATTAAAGGCCTAAAGCTAGGCGCAGATGACTACATAGTTAAACCATTCCAAATTGGTGAACTGTCTGCACGGGTAGAAGCTGTTTTGCGCCGTTACGGTAAAAGTGAAAAAAACTTGTCTTTAGACGATGTTATTATAAACACTGATTCCCGACAGGTAAGGAAGAACGGCCAGATCATCGACCTGACCGTTAAAGAATTTGATTTGTTGGTTGAGCTTGTACGTAATAAAAATGTGGCCTTATACCGTGACCGTCTGTATGAAAAAGTATGGAGAGAAGATTTTAGCGGGGAAACGCGGACCCTGGATTCCCACATCCAGCGCCTCAGAAAAAAGCTCGGTTGGGAGGATCACATCAAAACCGTCTTTCGAATCGGCTACCGACTGGAGGGATAGGATGTGAGACTGTTCGCGAAAATATTCTTTTGCACAACGTTCGTACTAAGTATGGCTCTTTCTCTCTCGGGTTATTTGCTGATCACTTCTTCCTACAAATACGCTATCAATCGAGAAAAGGAACAGGCCTTCGACGAATATCAATACAATAAATTTTCCGTGCAGGCAGCTCTGATTAGAAACAAGGCCAGCTTTTATGACGTTTTACCCTTCGACTATGGCAGCCAGGCAGCTCTTTTTGCGGAGGACAAGTCTCTTGTTTTCTCCAACCTTCCGCCTGATTCTCGTTTTGAACTTCTTAATATGGTATCCGATGATACGGTGAGGTACCGCGTCGAGCAAATTGGTTCAAAGCAGTATATTATGGTCTGCGGAAGGATTATCCAGAGCGGAAAGACATTTTATTTGCTGGTTGCTTCGGATATAAGCTCGGTCAGTCTGCAAAAGGAAGAAATGATACGGGACTTCGGACGAGTATACTTCAGCACTCTATGCGTAAGTATGCTCTTAATATTTGTTTTAGCCGCATTTCTTACTCGGCCGATTAAAAGGCTGACGATCGCCTCGGTAGACATAGCAAAAGGCCAATATAGCAGGCGGATTCCCGTTTCCAGCGGCGATGAAATAGGTGAGCTTTCTAATAATTTCAACTTGATGGCCGATGCCATTGAGGAAAAAGTAGAGGAGTTATCAGTTAATGCTCAGCAAAAAGAAGATTTTGTAGCCAATTTCGCGCATGAACTAAAAACGCCGCTTACTTCAGTTATCGGATATGCGGACATGATTTATCAAAAAGATCTTTCACACGACGATGTGAAGAGTGCGGCACGCTATATCCTGGACGAAGGTCTGCGACTGGAAGCTTTGTCCCTGAAACTAATGGAGTTGATTGTGCTGAACCGCCAGGATTTTGTTCTAGAGATTATGTCGGCTCATGAATTGCTGGAAGACATAGTTCAGACGTTAAAGCCATTGTTTACAGAAAGGGCAGTGAACCTGCTCTTTGAAGCAGACCCCGCTTACATACGGGTCGACTATGACCTTTTTAAAACTCTTATCATAAACCTCATCGACAACTCCATAAAAGCGGGCAGCACCGAAATAATAATATCAGGCAGACGATACGATCGGCAATACTGCGTGAGCATCGCTGATAACGGACGGGGAATACCGGCTCATGAAGTGGAACACATTACTGAAGCCTTCTACATGGTGGATAAATCCCGTTCACGCAAGCAGTTTGGAGCGGGGTTAGGACTTGCTTTGGCGTCAAGGATTGCAGAAATCCATGGCACAACACTCGAATTCACCAGCCAGGAACACCAAGGCACCCTGGCTGAAATAAACCTGCCCTGTGAGGAGAGTGAGATCTATGAATAAACAGGCGATATATACCATCATGGGTATTGTGTTTTCACTTATGATAGCTTTTTGCGGGTGGGTAGTAACAAATACCTTGCTTGACCGGCAGGAATCTATTCTGCTGGCCGGGAGTACTAATAACACATCCGCAGTAGAAACCATACCAGGGACTGACAATGAATCAAAAAATCTTTACCCAACGACAAAGCCTGTTATTTCCCAAGTAGAGATGGCCAAGATATTGGCAAATTGGAATGCTCCCAGGAAAAGTATTCAGCCCCACGATCCAGTTGACGGTCAGCTCAGTATGGAACAGGCTATTAACGCAGCGGGGACCGGATTGTCGGATTTCGCCAAACAGGGAATTATTTCACCGGAACTGCTTGAAGGCCAGTTTACTCTAATTCATGCTTCGCTTTGTGAGAATCTGCCGGTCATCAAGAAGAACCAAACCATAATAAGGGAATTACCACCTGAATATAGCTATTGGACGATAATGTTTGACAATAAAAAGGTGAACGTTCGACTGACTATAAACGCTGTAACGGGGGCAATATGGAGAGCCGATATTATTTCATATCAGGAGGGAACCACACTTACTGATCTCAATTGGGAGGAATTGTTGGATAAGTATGTAGTTTATCTGGGCTTAGAAGGAGGGCAATCTCTAGAATTGGGCGAAAATTGGGCGTCAAAAGAATTCGCAGGAGATACGATCAGAGTTATAGCGGTAAAGAATGAAGGAGAAGCGGCCGGCGTAAGAAGCAATAATGAAACATCCTTACATATATTTGCCCTGGCTTCACAAAGGGACCAATACCTGGTGGTAAATAAACAAATAGACGATACAGGAAGTTAAATAAAAACTCTCGGTAAGGGCAGATAATACAGTTTCGACACAACTGTAGGACAACTTTTTGACACCTCCCTGTTATGATTCATCCATCTTCATAACAGGGAGGCTGTGTTTTTGAAAAAATTAACGTGCTTATTGATTACATTCATACTTGTACTGTCTTTGCTGGACATTTCAGATTACGTGAAAGTTCGGTCGTATGCAGCGAATACGAAAACTAAAACTATTTCAAGCCGAGAAGCTGTGGAGCGAATCAAAAAGAATTTTAAGCTTTCAAAACGAATTAGGCTTGCCGAGGCATTTAACCCTGTTTCATCCAACCAAAACAACGAGACTTGGATGCTGACACTGGTTAACGCTGAAAATCCTCTTCCTGATACATACAAATCTGGGCTAAAAAAACTAGCCAATGGTCTTCAATTCGATGAGCGTGCCATAGAACAACTGAATTCTATGCTTTCGGACGCAAGGGCCGAAGGCTTATCACCGGTCGTTTGTTCGGCCTACCGAACAACTGAATACCAACGAAAATTGTTCAACAATCAGGTTAATAAACAAATAGCCAAAGGATTAAACCGCCAACAGGCTGAAATTGAAGCTCGTAAAATAGTCGCTTATCCGGGAACAAGCGAACACAATTTGGGCCTGGCCGCCGATATTGTCTCGTTAGACTATCAACAGCTAGATGAAAAACAAGCTAAAACGGCGGAAGTGAAATGGCTTACTGAGCATTGCAGTGAATATGGCTTCATACTTCGATACCCGGAAGGAAAAACAGACATTACTGGCGTCATTTTTGAACCCTGGCATTTTAGATATGTAGGCATAAATGCGGCGAAGGAGATCATGGCAAGCGGTCAATGTCTTGAAGAAGAGTTAAAGTAATAAAAGCCCGTGATATGTATGTGGTATCAAAAACTAGTTAATACACAAAGCAAAGATAACTGAAGGACATTTTAAATAGACACTTAATAACTGCTGGATTTATTTGTAATTACTGATAGAATACAATTGATAATTTATACACGCCTCAATGGAGGGGGACAACCTTTTGAACTCCGAAGAATTAGTAAGTATCATAAGGACTATGGTTGAAGAACAGTGCAAAATGGATACAAATATGTTTGGGTATGGAATATGGAAACACCATATTATTTATGTAGTCAAATATTCAAAATTATTAGCTGAAAAATTAGGAGCAGACCAGGAGGTAGTTGAAATATCGGCATTATTACATGACTATGCAAGTATAAAGGACAAATCCCTATATGAAGAACACCATTTACATGGGGCAACGGAAGCAGAAGATGTTTTGAAGAAATTTAACTACCCAGAAGAAAAAATAAATAAAGTAAAGGACTGCATCATTCAACATAGGGGAAGTAAAAATTTTAAAAAGACTACTAAAGAAGCTGTTTGTATAGCAAGCGCTGATGCTATGGCTCATATAGACCAAATACCTTCCCTGCTACACCTCGCATACGCTAAAAGAAATTTAGGTGTAAATGAAGGTGCTTCCTGGGTCTTAAGCAAAATAGAAAGAAGTTGGAATAAGTTATGTCCTGAAGCTAAAGAAATGATAAGTAAAAAATATGAGAGCGCAAAAACCATTCTAAAATGCGAATGAGAAAGGAATGCCCATTCCAAACTGCATTATCAGCAGCAAAGCATTGGGATAAACTTCGCTCAGATTTACCCGCATAAACCCTTCGTAAACTCCCATACTAACCCATCAGAAATAATCGTGGGAATGACTGCATGTCTGAATATAAACATACTAACCGTTTAATCAACGAAAAACCCCCGTATCTTCTCCAGCATGCGCATAATCCGGTCCACTGGTATCCCTGGGGGGAGGAGGCCTTAACCACATTATGTGTGTTATCCTATCCTCTGCTTCGGCTTACATAAAAATAATCTAATGGAAGTTAAAAGAAGGATAGTTGTACCATATGCCGAAATGTCTCAACAATAATCCACAGACTATTGTTGCGATGTACAAAGGATTTCTATAAATACATAAGTTAGGGGTTATCGAGTGCCGTTTTGTCCTGAATGCGGAACTGAATATTGCGATGGGCTTGAAGCATGCAACTGTAAGTTGGAACTGGTTGATGAACAACCGGAGCAACAATCTTCTAAGCAAAACCCTGCCATTGGCTACGAATATGCTGGATTCTGGCGTCGCCTGGTTGCTTTCATAATAGATTATGGTATCTATGTAGTGATTGGTCTATTGTGTGGAATGGTTGTTCCGAATATGGGTAGCCTTTCTATTTTCTTTGTTTTGTACTGTGCCCTCATGGAGGGATCTAGTAAAAAAGCCACCCTTGGGAAAATGGTTATGGGTTTAATAGTCACTGACCTTTCTGGGAATAGGATATCATTTAAACGTTCATTTGCCCGCATAATACTTATGGGGCTTCTCCCCATGTGCGTAATGATGGTGACAGCAGGGATACTTTATGAATTTTATCGCTTTGTTAATAGGGTAGATATGATCATATTATTGTCAATGTCTTATCTCTTTACGTGTCTCATCATTGGATTGTTTATCATATTTACTACCCGCCGACAAGCCCTTCATGATTTAATTGGCGGATGTCTAGTGCTTCATCAATCTGCTGTTGAAACGAATGAAAACCAACGGATTCCAACAATTAATAGTAAACCTGCCGGGTTAAGACTATTAAGTAATAAGCGCTTTTGGGAAATTTCATTAATTTTGGTGCTCATTTTTGTTGGCACCTATAAATCATGGGACGTTTACCGGCACCAAATCCACGGGGCAGTCAGGACCATAAGCCCGACGGAACAACTTTATTTGATAAAAAGTAAAGGCCTTTACGGCTTTATGGATAGAAAAGGGCAGATGGTAATACCCGCAAGTTTTGATAGCATTATTCGGGACTTTGGGGATGATAAATTGGCAGCGGTTTCAAACCATAGTAAATGGGGTTTTATAAACAGGCAGGGAGAACTAGTCGTAGATTTTCAATTCGAAGAGATTAGGTCGTTTTCCGAAGGATTGGCGCCGGTAAAAACCAAAAATATGTGGGGATTTATAAACGAGAAAGGGGAAATGGTAATTCCCGCTAAATTTACAGAGGCGTATACTTTTTCGGATGGTTTGGCTTCAGTTGAATTAAACGGCCATTGGTTTGCTATAGATAAACAAGGCAATCCGGTTATAAAAATGTCAAGTCTCTCGTTTTTCAATGATGGATTGGCTGATAGACAGATTAAGGGTAAATATGGGTTTATTAATAGTGGTGGGAAAGTAGCTATTCCTGCAGTTTACCAAAGTGTACACTCATTTTCGGAAGGGTTTGCCGGGGTTCTGGTTGATGAAAAGTGGGGGTTTATAGATAAGTCTGGAAAGCTTGTGATCCCTGCCCGATATGATATGGTTTATCAGTTTAAAGGAGGTCTTGCACCAGTCTTTGTGGCCAATCCAACAGATCCAATGAACAAATATTCAGGCGCAGGGAAATGGGGCTTTATTGATAAAGCCGGAAAGACCGTTATTAAGCCAAAGTTTGCCGCCGTATATGCCTCCGGGGAATTTTCTGAAGGACTGGCTGCTGTTAATTTTGGTGACTCGAACAAGAAACATTCTTTTATGGGTTTGATGGGTGAAGATTCTGAAAAACAATGGGGTTATATCAATATAAAAGGCGAGACAGTATTAAGACCACAGTATTCAAGAGCCGGAGATTTCAATGGGGGATTAGCGTCGGTTAGTATTGATGGTAAAAATGGATATATCGATCGAACAGGCAAAGTTATAAGGTGGGAAACGAATGGACCTGGGGAGAAAATCACCGATGTCTTGGAACGTTTTCACATAATAATCAGGGAACAGCTAGGTCGGTTAATCGATGTAAATAGTGAAATCTACCCTTGACAGGTCATTTAATAAG
>JBLMZW010000016.1:0-7371 GCA_050259035.1 Chitinophagales bacterium
ATCCAACTTTCAAACTGGGCCGCCAGAATTAAAAATATGAATAGGATACCTAGAAGTACGGCCTGTACCAGGCCCTTCACAGATTCCTTAATAGCGGCCTGGTCACCACCCAGGCCGAGAATTATACCTTTAGGCGGCTTAAGGTCGGTGTTCAATTTACCCAGGAACGTAGAACCCAATTCCGATGAAGTCATACCTACATAGTTGGCTTGAACTTGGATTTCCCGATTCTTATCATAACGGTTAATGGCTGAAGAGGAAGTGGTATAGACCTTCTTCGTAACTTGATCAAGGGAGACCATACCGTTGACGGAATTGGCACTGGATACGTAAATCCCGTCAATACTATCCAGGTTGAGCCGCTGTTCATCGGCCAGGCGTACCCGCACGGGATATCGGTCACTGCCCAGTTCGTACTGGCCAACTATTACTCCGTTAAATAATGTGCTTAAAGTACCTGCTACCGTACTGGGGCTAACGCCTAGATCGGCGGCGGCGTCACGATCGACGACCATTTGAGCTTCCGGTTTCCCTGCTTTATAGCTAATACCAGCATCTACCGCGCCAGGTATCCTGGCTAATATCTGTTTGGCTTTTTGACTGTATGCCAATAGTTGATTAAAATCTTTGCCCTGAATGTGCAGGGTGTAAAGTTTGCCACTCATCCCACTCGATGTTCCGGAAACTGACAGATCAAGCCCGGGAATCTTCTGCAGTTCGGTTCGCAGGTGATTGGCGATCTGATCAGCACTTTCTTCTCTATTCTCTTTATCCGTTAATCTCGCATTCATACTTATTTTGTCGGCTTTAACAGTAGTATAGATATCCTTGACATCGGGATTTTTACGTACAATTTGTTCAATTGTTTTAGTCTTTTGCAGGGCTGCGTCTAATGTCATCCCCGAATCCAGGCTGGCGCTAATAAATACTTTGCCGGAATCCTGGGCAGGGCTAAAACTGACGCGCATTAAAGGTATCATAGCCAGGCTCATGAAAAAGAGCAAAATCGTGATAACCATGGTCTTTTTGCGATTAGAAAGGACCCAGCCCAGTAAAGTCCGATAATAACCGGCCAGGTAGTCAAACTGCAAGTTAAACCAGTTAAGGAATTTGCCTAAAAGGCCTTTAACGGGCTTCTCTTCTTCTGGCTTAACATAGCGGGATGCCAGCACTGGCACCAGTGTAAAGGAAATAAAAAGGGATACCAGAACAGAAAAAGCGATAGTCAACCCGAACTCTTTAAAAAAGCTGCCCAGCATGCCTCTCATCATCGACATTGGTAAAAACACAGCCACGATAGTAAAGGTAGTAGCCATGACCGCCAGGCTGATTTCACTGGTAGCTTCCTTCGCCGCCTCGAAAGGTGTTTTACCCATGTGCAGGTGACGCACGATATTCTCAATAACCACAATAGAATCGTCAATTAGCAGCCCAATGGAAAGGGACATGGCCATTAAGGTCATATTGTTGAGGGTAAAATTCATGAATTTTAGTGCGGCAAAAGTAGTAATAATAGAAGTCGGAAGAGATATAGCGCTGATAGCTGTGCTTCCCAGACCTCGTAAAAACAGGAAGATTACCAGTACAGCCAGTATACACCCTTCGAGCATAGTTTCTTCCATATTGCTGACCGAAGATCTTATCAAAACGGAATTATCATCTATGATGTCGATTTTGACCCCGCCGGGCAGTGTGGTCTGTAGCTGCTTTATTTTATTTTTAATGTTATCTGCCACCGCAACCGTATTAGCACCGGACTGCTTAACAATATCGATTCCAACACATTCCTTGCCGTTCCAATAAGATACGCTGCTACGGTCTTCATAGCCGTCAACTACTTCAGCGACATCACTCAACCGAATCTCTACCCCGTTGCGGGTAGCAACGAGTATGTTGTTAAAATCATCTACGTTTTTAATACTGCCGTAGGTGCGCAACGTAATTTCCCGGGACTTATCGCTGACCTTGCCGCTGGGCTTGTCAATATTATCGCTTTTCAGGCTGGCCACGACTTGATCAGTGGTTAGATTGTAAGCGGCCAGCTTTTCATTATTCAGTTTTATCTGAATTTCTCGGTTTTGTAAGCCATAGGTCGTAATAGAGCCCACTCCGATTACTGTATTCAGTTCAGGCACTATAGTGTTGTTGACTAAATTGGCCATTTCCCTGCTGCCAAGGTCACTGGTTACGGCTAAAGAAATAATGGCCCTGGCATTAAAATCATATTTGGAAATAACCGGATCGGTTATATCGCTTGGTAAAGAGGCCCGGATGCTGCCTATTTTGGCTTGCACGTCTTGCGAGGCGCTTTCCACCGTCCGGCTGTCATCAAATTCAACCGTGGTCATGGAAGAACCTTCACTAACCGTACTGGTAATATGCTTCACGCCGGAAATTTGCCCTATCGCTTCTTCCATTTTTTCGGTCACCTTGGCCTCAACCTGATCGGGAGAAGCGCCAGGAAGGCCAACGCTTACCATGACGTAAGGAACATTGGTCTCCGGCATATCGTTCATGCCCAGGTTAATAAAGCTGGTTATTCCCACAGCAATTAACCCAATTATTACGACATAAGCCAGGACAGGGCGTTTAAGACTAAGGCTGGTTAAAAACATCTTTTAAACCCCCTGTCCACTAATCTGTACCGGGTCTCCGTCCTGAAGGGTGTTAATATTGGTAATAATAACGGTTTCCCCCGCGGATATACCTGACCTGACCTCAACCTGATCGTTTTGAATATTTCCGATGTCTATCGAACGTTGGCGGGCAGTGTTATTTTCCAGGACGAATATAGAATAATTACCTTCGGTGCCGGAGAGAGCACTCAGCGGTACGGACAAGACTTTCCCCTGGTCCTGGTCAGGTATTACGATGTAGCCAAATATACCGGAATGGAGTTTTCCCTCAAAATTATCAACCTCGACCAGACATTTAAAAACACGGGAAGTGTTATTGGCCGAGGAAGCAACCGTTTTGACGATTCCTTCATATCCGTCCTTGTCATCCTTGGATAACTTTAGAATGACCTTCTGCCCGGTTTTTACCTTTTTCAAATCGCTTTCTTTGATGTTTATGGTGGCTTTAATGGTTCGGTTATTTTTGATTCTTGCCGCAATCGTTCCTGGATTCAGATATTGCCCCAGAATGACGTTTTTTTCTGCTATTTCACCGCCTATTGGCGCACGCAAAACCGAATTGCTTATGGAGTTTTCAATTGAGGCTATGTTGACTTGTTCAGTCTCTAGATTAGACACAGCCATTTTTAAAGAATCTTCTGCGTTTTCCAATTCTAAAGTGGATAAGGCTCCACTTTCGTAAAGAGCCTTCTTTCTTTCGTAGTTTTTCTGAACCGATTGCTGGGTTGTTTGCAGCTTCTTAAGGTTGATTTGAGCGGCCCGCAGCTGGTTCTGAAAATTCTGGTCATCTAAAGATACCAGCACCTGACCCGCCGACACCATATCCCCGTCCTCGAAGTTCACATCAACCACTAGCCCGGGTAATTTACTGCTTACTATAGCTTCCTGAACCGGTTCCAGATTAGCTTTAAAATACAATACAGATCTTGAGTTAGTCATTTGAACTTGTTTGACCTGAACACTAGTGATATTTGGCGCCTGGACAGGTTGCTCCCGCTTACTGGTGGCAATTTTGAATACAATTAATAAAGCGAGGATTACTATCAATCCGGTAAATAAAAGCTTTTTTCGATTTAGTTTCTTTGTTTTTTCGATCATCCGAATGATTTCCTCCCTTTTGCTGTTTTGACTTTGTGCGACCAGTATAAACCCGGCCCAAAGGGTCGAGTCAACACGATTTATCGGATTTTTAAGCGGAGCTAGATGTATTAGTCAATCGTAAAACTAGAGAAGAATAGAGCGGCAGATTTACACGACAAATAGTAAACACAATTGTGATCGGAGTCGTTTAAATGGCTGTAAATCAGTTTTATTTTCCTTTAAAAAACGATGGCAGTAAGGTTACAATAAAATCGGAAGTTTGCCCGGATGTAATAAGATGTGAATCCAATTATTTTGAGAGAGGGGTAATCAAATGAGTATTGAATCCGCACAGGCATTTATCGAAAGAATGAAGACTGATGAAACCTTTTCACAGAAGGTTGCTTCCTGCCAGGATGCAAAGGAACGACGGGCATTCTTAGAGAAAGCAGGTTTTAACTATACGGATAGCGAGCTTAAAGAGGCCTGTCAGGAACTTAGTGACAGCGATTTAAATGCTGTATCCGGGGGAGTTAATCCTTTTTGTTATGCGGACTGTTGTATGGACATAGGATAGATATTGTCCTTTTACTTTTTTAATCGATTTTTCTAACGCACTATATTTAAGTACATATTACATTTCATTACCTAATAGCTGTTCTGGGTTTAATTCGGCTGTTATTAACCGAGAGTTCACATCGCACAGCTTAAGGCCCATGATTAAAGTCAGGCCAGACGGCATAAGATGGGAATCCGATTATCTTGGGAAGGGGTAATTAAATGAGCATTGAATCCGCAGAGTCATTTATTGAAAGAATGAAGACTGATGAAACCTTCGCACAAAAGGTTGCTTCGTACCAGGATGCAAAGGAACGGCGGGTATTCTTAGAGAAAGAAGGTTTAAACTTTACTGATAGCGAGCTTAAGCAGGCCTGTCAGGAACTTAGTGACAGCGATCTAAGTGTTGTGACTGGGGGAAGTATACTAGTAATTTGTGCCGATTTAATATAAAACTATGCCTCATCGCTATTTCCTCCAATTGGCCTACTGCTGCGCTTTCCAGAGTGAATGGTATTTATCTGTGTATGCTTTCCCAACCCGGCCGCTCCATAGCACGCGGGCCGTGTCCGGGTTAACGAAAAGCGAAAGAAAACCATGTCCGATCACCATAACAGTTGCCAGGCATCCCAACAGCCCATGAATACACCAGAAGAGCTCCCTTCTGCCTATCAAAGTATGAGACCCATGTTCCATAATAATGGCACTAACCAATAGGCCAATTAACACCACTAAAAGTGACCAGTAATAGATCTTTTGCCCGGCATTAAATCGCCCGGCCGGCAGTGATTTGGGATTATGAGATAGATATCCGCCCATTTTTTGCAGCCACAACCAATCATAACGGCGGAACAACGCGTCAGGAAGCCAAATAAGTAAAGTTATCAATGATATTAGAAATATTATGAAACCCAACCACCCATGAAATGGACCTAACGGCTCCAGTTCTGCGCCCGGAACAACTTGCATGAAACCGGTCGTGGCCAGAGTCAGGAACCCAAGCAGCATCAGCCAGTGAGAAAGCCATTCTCGGACCCCGAATCTCCGAACCAGAGTACCGGGCGTCGTTCCTTTAGCAGATACGGTATGCGCCCCGAAACTGACGTAATATAACAGGCATCCTATTATGGGCAGCAAAATTGCTGCAAGCCACACCAACACCTTATGCGCTGCGTAAAACTCAATCACTTTCATTGCCCCCTTCTTCAGTCTTCTAGATAATGGTGGGTTTGCGATAAACTCACGGTATGCTTCGGCTGTTAACACACTTCTTCCAGGGCCATTCGAATCTCCCTGAGCGGCTTATGTTGTCTTCTGCAAAAGCGATTGCCACATATAAACCCCATGCGTAAAGTGTATAGTTACACTATACACTTGTCAAGAAAATTATTCTTTAAAATGCCCCAGTTAAAATAGGCCCCCACTGTGTACATATGAACTCTGAATCCTGCGGCCAGATGGAAGAAATGCGTTATTAATGCTATAATATACCATTAATTTAACTGTTTTGGAGGGTATGGATGAATACGAGTAACGAGCCGATGCAACCGGCAGAGAACTTCAATAGTTTCTTTAATCTAATCAGGCGATACCCTCTGATCATGTTTTTCACAATGTCAATATTATGCATATGGCTGATTGACATTGTGATGAACGACCTCCTGAAGATGGAGGTGTACACATTCCTGCACATCGGCTCGTTTGGCCCGGCTTTATCCGCCATGCTTATAATGACTGTACTGAATCCCGGCAGAGCTAAAGCTCCTTCGCATACCAGGATAATAGCTTTCATTTTTTTTATAATTTGTGCCGGTGGGCTTCGGTGGATCAGTAGGATCTGGTGGGAACACGATATGTCCTGGACCGTAATACCCGGCGATATCATCCTGGTGCTGCTTGCAGCGTATGTGGCTTCCAGCGCATTTGCCTCCAGCGTCGGTGTACATAAACTCATGAGGCCCGTCTTGAACTGGAAAATTAATTGGGTTTGGTATACTTTTGCCCTTTTACTTTGGCCTGTTTTAACCTTTGTCAGCAATGTAATCGCGGAGTTTTTCAGTATTCCGGTTCCAGAAGGACCTATCATACCCGACGTTCCGATTCTTTTGGCTATACTGGTCACTTTTTTCTGGACGATATTTTTCAACGGCCCTTTGGCGGAAGAGCCGGGATGGAGAGGTTTTGCACTGCCACGGCTTCAAAGCCGTTTCAATCCTCTTATAGCCAGTGTCATCCTGGGTTTCTTTTGGGGTGCGTTCCACTGGTCCGGATTACTCATCGGTTATCGAGGTGATTTTTCATGGCATTCCCTATTTATAGTCACCTTCGGCGAAATCGGATTGGCTATCATATTTACCTGGCTTTACAATAGGGTGAAGGGCAAAAGCTTGCTGCCGTTTATTCTGCTGCACGCGTCAATGAATTCAACTAACGATTATCTACCGAGAACAGCCCTGATACAGTATACTTTGCTTACTATTATAATCATTGTAATGGTGTTCGCTGACCGTATGTGGAAACGGCTGCCGATAAATGGCGAGGAACAACATTGTTAGAATATCTATGGGAACGCCGGGCTCTAGCCCGGCACAGATTATAGCCAGGCTGGAGCCTGGCGATCCCAGTGGTTCCCCAGCGGCCGGAGGCCGCTTACGTCTTACCTCTTACGTTTAACGTCTCACTATTTAATCAGATTGTGTTTTTTCATTAAACGATAGAGCGTAGTTCTGGAGACCCCAAGCTTATTAGCGGTATTCTGACGGTTTCCGTTGCATTCCGTTAAGGCTGTGAGCAACTGATTCTTTTCCGCATCATCCATCGAGGTTTGAAGTAATGAAGACTTTTCGATTTTGTTTTGCAGTTGGGCGGAACGAAGGAAGAAAGGCAGATCCTCTATGTCTATCATTGATCCCTGACAGAAGTTCATGGCTCCTTCCAGAACATTAATCATCTCTCTTATATTCCCCGGCCAATCATACGATAGCAGCAATTCCATGGCTTGGGGGGTAACGCCTCGAATGCTTTGGACCAATTTCCGGTTCAGTGTGCCTACGAAATACTCTATCAGTCTGGGCAGGTCGCTCATTCGGTCGCGTAA
>JBLMZW010000017.1:0-21142 GCA_050259035.1 Chitinophagales bacterium
GCCGAGTATATGTTTACTAAACCGGAGGGGGTTGTAAGTCTGGTGTTTTCCGGGCCAGCCCTGAGTGCCGAACGCTTCGCTGCCGGAGCCCGTTCATATATTCCGGAATTACCGAAGAACATGCAGGATGCCATTAGCAGCAGCGAGGCCGCGGGCGATTACTCCAGCCCGGAGTATCAAGCGGCGATGCAAGAATTCTATCAGAGGCATGTATGCCGGAGTAATCCCTGGCCGGATTATTTGAATAAGGCGATGGAAACCATGGGAACCGAAGTCTACGAATACATGTGGGGTCCCAGTGAATTTACCGCAACCGGTACTCTTAAGAACTTTGACTGCAGCAGCCGTTTAAAGGAGATTAAGGTCCCGGTTTTATACACCTGCGGCCAGTACGATGAAGCAACCCCGGAGGTTACAAGTTATTACCAGAGTATGACCCCGGGCTCTAAAATCTATATCTTCGAAAATGCCTCTCATATGCATATGGCGGAGAAGCCGGATGAATACCTGCAGGTAGTCCGCGATTTCCTCCATCAGGCTGAATAAAATGTGCCAGGGGACGGCTTTTTTAACCTGCAGGGCAAGGAAAACCGTCCCCTGATTCCAATTTATTAGTTTCCAGATTAACCATATCTCCGGGTTTTAAATTAGGAAGGGCGGTCCTAGTTATGGTAGCAGGCCAGACATTAAAGGATAGGATCAAGTCGTTAGCATCCGCAACGGTCAAGCAGACCCCATTAACCGCTATGTGGTCGCCTGTTTGAACTTCTTTACCGCCCGGTGTGCGCTGAATAACGAGCAACAGATGTCCCTCAGCCTTGGGGGTAACATCGGTAACCCTGCCAACCTCTTCAATTATCCCCCGAAATAAAAAACCTTTAGCCATTCTAACGTCTCCATTTAGTTAAGCCAGCGTGGCTCATTCCAGACCGTACTGCGCCAGGGTCTCCCTTATTTTGCTTAAAGGATAGTGGGGCGCTTCCCGCATCAATTTGACTGGTTTTTCACGAATGTCTATATGGGCACTGGGCTTTATTCCCCGGGCCGGGCCGCCATCCATGTAATAGTCCACCTCGTCGCCGAAATAGGCGATGGCTTCTTCGAGGGTAGTAGCATCAGGCAATCCTTTAAAGTTGGATGAACTGATTCCTAGAAGGTCGCCGTGCTCTTTATATAGTGTGCCGACTTCACAGTCCTGATACCATACCACAATAGCGTCGGAATATGTAAGCGCGGCGTCCAGCCGGGAATCTCTTTTCTGAACATAAAGGCTGACGGGGGAAGGCAGAAATATATCCATAATTTTGCGCTGCCGCTCATCCACCTCGGCGAACTCAGGAACCCTGGTCTTGTCCATAACTATGGTAATCGGTTTATCGGCCGGGCTTTTGCGCAGGGCTCGCAATTTAGCCAGGGGTTCCGCATTAAAAGCGTCACAGACCAGAACATAGATAGTATATGTAGGGACTATTACGATTTTACCGTCTTTTATGGCCTGGGCCGCGACCCTGAATCCTTCTGCGTCCGGTCTAAGTATTCTGGATTTTAGATCACCTGCATCGAATGACTGTTCTGAAGCCATATCCATCACTCCTTCATAAATGCTGCGATAGCTCTTTTAAACCAATACGACAGTCATTTTTGAATATCCTTCCGTATCTTTGCGAAAACCTTGTAAAAGGAAGAACGATTACTTGTTCAAAGCGTCTATTAGTTCGCGCATATCTTCGGGTAACGGGGCAATAAAATGCAGGGGTTCTCCGCTGCGGGGATGAGTGAAGCTTAGATCACCCGCATGCAAAGCCTGACGGCCGATAAGAGGTGATGGGTGGCCGTAGAGATCGTCACCCAGAATGGGATATCCTATATGGCTTAAGTGAACTCGAATCTGGTGGGTGCGGCCGGTACCAAGTGTTAAGGCCAGGTGAGTATAACCCGGATACCTTTTTATGACCCGATAGTTGGTTAGAGCCGGTTTACCGGCGGGGTCAATTATTCTCTCTCTTAAATCCGGATCTTTTAGGGCAATTGGCAGGTCAATACATCCGCTATCCTCGGGCATCACGCCTTCAACAATCGCCTGGTAGACTCTATTGACCGTTCCTTGTTTCTGCTGTTGAAAAATGGCCTGATGGGCGTACTGGCTCTGGCCGATCAAAACCAGTCCCGAGGTATCCCGGTCCAGCCGGTTGATCGGCCTGAATACAGCCGATACTCCTTTCTGCTGCCAGTAATAAGTTACTGCGTTAGCCAGGGTACCGCCCGCGGTGCCTTTAGAAGGATGAATGGAGAGCCCGGGCTGCTTGTTAATTACCAGAAAATCAGTATCCTCATAGATAATCTCCAGAGGTAAGTCTTCAGGAATAATATCGCTCCTTTCAGGCAGCGACAGATCAACCGTAACCAGATCCCCTGGCTTCAGCTTATAATTGGCCAGGGTAACCTGTCCGTTAACCATAATCTTGTTCTGCGTTTTAAGCTTGTTCAACAGGGAATGGGATATCCTCATTTCGAACTTCAAGACGTCACGCAGAAAGACATATTTATCATCGATCTTGACCGTATAGGTTAAAGAGTAGTCGTCCAACGGTTAACCCCCAATCATTAATATTATACAGATTGTTTGAGTTAACCCAAACCCGGCAACTAATCCGCGGAAATAAGCTAACTATATATGACCGACTGGCGTTAAGAAAGAGAACTTTATTGGAGATAAGAGCCAAAGAACCGTCCCTGACTCCAACGGGTTTAGCAGGAATTCATCCGGGGTTGGCGAACAAGAATTCTTAGCAGCAATTACCGGTCTATAATTGAGGGGAGGACGTATTTTGCACCGATACATAGTAAAACTTGCAGCAGTCATGGTTTGTTTGGTTATGCTTTATCCGGTTGTGCCAGTGATGGCCTATGATGTTCCGGTTATGCCCGGAGCAACCCAGGAAATGATGCAGGTCGATTTCTGGCTTAGTAAAATCAAAAACCCCAATCAGGTAGTAATGACTCCGGCAGAGATAGAATCACTTAATAGCCAAACCCGGCAGAAACTGCCTTATTTAGTCTACGACTTAAGCCTATATCCTACTTCATTTCCCCGCGAACGACTGAAAAAGTTCATTGACCAGCCCTTTCCGACGGGCAAATGCTATATGGAATCGAAGCTTGTAAGTACTTCTTACTGGCAGAGCCTGCACGCCAAGCTTAATTTGGAGGGGCTGGCGGCCGATAACCCGGTCCAGTACGGTTTAACTGTACGAAGAACCAATATGAAGATCTATCCGACCTTTGATGTTATTGGAGATGAAGCCAACGACCCGGGCTATGACATGTTCCAGGATACCTCGGTACTTGCAGCCGAGCCCCTGGTCATCCTGCACCAGAGCCTGGATTCCAAATGGTATTATACCCAGATGTACAATGTCATAGGTTGGGTGCCGGCCGAGGATGTAGCTATAACTGATCGGGCCAGCTGGTTGGCTTACCAGCGATCCAACGAATTCCTGTTAATAACCGCCAACCGTATGCAATTAGATAACAACCCGCTTTCCCCGGAAACTTCAGAATTAGAGTTTACCATGGGAACCAAACTGCCTCTGGTGCCTGCCGCAGAAGTTCCTCAATCCCTGGATCAGAGAATTACAGTCGGAAACTACATAGTAAAACTGCCGGTAAGGGACTCCGAAGGAAAGCTAAATATTAAAATGGTGCCGATTCCGATGTCTAATGATGTATCTCTGGGATATCTTGCTTATACCCGGGCCAATGTACTTAAGCAGGCCTTTAAAATGCTGGGTGATCGATACGGGTGGGGAGGAATGCTCAACGGCCGGGACTGTTCGGCCCTGGTGATGGAACTATACCGTTGTTTTGGCGTATATCTTCCGCGCAACTCCGCCTCCCAGGCCAATTCTGCCGGAAAAACCTTAAAGATTACCGGAAGTAACTCCTACCGCAACCTATTGCTTAACAAACTGCAGCCTGGCGATTTCGTGGTATTTCCCGGGCATGAGATGCTCTACATCGGCAGTGATAATGGACGCCATTATGTTATGAGTTCACTGGGGAGCTATGCTGAGATCAAGCCGGGGGAAGCCGCTAAATCGATGCGGGTTAGGACGGTGGCGATAAACGACCTCTACCTCAAGCGCATGACCGGGAAACAATGGCTGGAGGTTCTAACGACCGGCAAGCAACTCGATAAAACCAGCTTTATCGACCTGGTTGGCAACCCTGACCAGGCCGTTATAGAAAACCTGGCCGACCAGTTCATAATGGGAGGAACAGATGATACCCATTTTGCTCCGGATGCCAGGATGACCAGGGCGGAAATAACAGTGGTTCTTTCTAATCTATTGGCGGTTGAGCCAGTTGCTGGTCCCGATCAATCCTGGTATTCAGGTCCGGCAGCAGGGCTGAAAAATGCTGGTATTATAGCAAATGACGGAGACGCATACTTGAAGACCCCCGTTAGCAGAGCTGAGATGGCCGCTCTGGTACAGCGTGCAGCCGGTTATAACAAGAAGAATAAACCGGCCGGAAATGTGGCGGTACTGAATCAGTACCGGGATCAAAATGAGATTCCGGCCTGGGCCAGGGAAGGAGCAGCTTTCTCCCTCGCTGCAGGGATTATCAAGGGCGAAAGCAGTACCGATTACAAACCCGATGAAACCTTAAGCCGGGCTGAGGTCGCCGTAATAATTGCCCGCCTGCAGCAGTATATTCAGAACCAGAAACAATAGTCTTCGTTGCTTGTACTTTAGGAAGGAGTACTGAAAGGCGCGCACTGAACGAGCCGACCATAGCACGCCTTTCCCGGAGTGGGGGAATTATGGACAATCAATTAGCAATTGAGCGAATACCGGCCAACAATGCTATTGAGATTAGAGTCGCAGGACGACTGGACTTTGCCCGCTCGGCCCAGATGGAAGAAGCCATCAGGCAGGAATTCGAGCACAGGAATCTTCGGATCATTATGAATCTAAACGGTGTGGAATTTATCAGTTCCGCAGCTATAAGGGTTTTAGTCAAATATTATAAGGAAGCAAAAAGTGCGAGTGGTTTTTTGGTTGTCGCCCAGCCGTCACAGGCTGTGACCTCGGCACTAAACATGGTCGGATTGTCTGCGCTTTACGCGCGCCCGGTCCTGGTTAATAAAAAAGTAGAATCTATGGATTGATCGAGATGGGGGAGGAACATTATGAAGACCAGTCTTGAAATGATTTTAAGCCTGATTAATTCAGTGGCCGTAATAATGGTGATAGCTTATGTAGTGACCCGGAGTAAGGTGTATTCGGAAATTCTGGAGAAAAAGTTTTCTGCTCAGAATGTAGCATTTATGATCATTATATTCGGGTTGTTTTCCATTTACGGCACCTTGAGCGGGGTTAACATTCTGGGAGCTATCTCCAATATTCGGGACTTGGGACCGTTAATCGCCGGTCTGGTAGGAGGCCCGGTGGTGGGAATTGGAGCCGCTTTAATCGGTGCCGGACATAGATTAACCCAGGGCGGGTTTACTCAGACGGCCTGTTCACTGGCCACTTTGGTAGCAGGTATCACCGGGGGACTGGTTTACAAACTGAAGAAGGGCGAATTTGTCGGTGTAAAAGGTGCGGTCCTGCTGGCGGTGCTGGTCGAACTCGTACATATGGGACTGGCTCTGATTTTCAGTAAACCTTTTGATCAGGCTCTGGCGGTAGTCAAAAAAGTAATAATGCCGATGATTCTGGCCAATGGTGCCGGGATGTGGGTATTCGCTTTCTTTATTTCCAACCTTTTAAGAGAACGGGCCACAGAAGCTGCCAAGAGGTTGATTGAAGGCGAGCTGATGGTGGCCAGAGAGATTCAGATGAGCATTGTGCCTCGGATATTTCCCCCATTTCCGAATAGATCGGACTTAGAACTCTACGCAATTCTCGAACCAGCCAAGGAAGTAGGCGGCGATTTCTATGATTTCTTCTTTATTGATGATGACCGGCTCTTCTTTGTAATTGGCGATGTTTCCGGCAAGGGAGTACCCGCTTCGCTGTTTATGGCGGTTACCAGGACCCTGCTGCGGTCAAAGACTTCGCATGAGAGTAAACCCGATGAAATTCTAGCTATGGCCAATGATATACTCTGCCAGGATAATGATTCGGCCATGTTTGTTACTGTCTTCTGCGGCATCCTGGATACCCGAACCGGAAGGGTAGAATACTGTAATGGCGGTCACAATCCTCCCTTCGTGGCCCGGGCCAATGGCCAGGTAGAACGGGTCGAAGGAGCTAACGGAATAGCTTTGGGGATTATGGAAGACATGTTCTACAGCACCCGAGAACTGATTCTTAATTCTGGGGATTGCCTGGTAATGTATACCGACGGGGTTACCGAGGCCATGAATACCGTTGAGGAGCTTTACGGCGAGGATAGATTAGTCGAAGTTTTGCACGCGAGCTGCGGCGAAACTGCTGCGGGGATAATCGAGATCTCCAGAACGTCCATTAACGCATTTACCACCGGTGCAGCTCAGTCTGATGACATAACCATGCTTACTGTAAGGTACCTGAATAACAGGTAAACCGACCTGGAATAAAAATGTCGAAAATAAACATTTCCTGTTGAAACGGGCGGGGTATATAATCAAGTTAATTTAAGGAGGCAACCCGAATAAATATTTATGATAAGCCGCTCCCATTGCCGGATGAGGAATTGGTGGAGACCCTGGTCAGTGGCCCGGGTATTCGAATTGAACGGATTATTTCCCAGGGGCAGGCATCGCCGCCAGGATTCTGGTACGACCAGGACCAGGATGAGTGGGTGGTATTGCTGCAAGGTCAGGCAATTCTCGTCTGGGAGGGTGGCGGCAGTCTGGAAATGATGGCAGGTGATTGGTTTTTTATTCCTGCCCACCAGCGTCATCGGGTGGATTTTACCTCGGAAGATCCTCCCTGCATATGGCTGGCAGTGCATGGGAAACTAAGTTAACCGTTGTTTGAACCCCGTAGTGATACGAGGAAGGATTCGGTGAAATTGTTTGAACAGACAAGTCGCAGTGTATATTAACGATGATTTGGAACAACTTCAGGGTTTAGCAAACATCATAACCGTATTTGGGGAATCAAACCAACTGGCGGTCGGGTATATGGAGGCATTATCCCTGGCTATTACAGATTTGGCCGGACACATGTTACTATCTTGCGAGTATGAAGAAGATCAGGCCTTGATTGTAAGAGTGAGCGTGATTAACACCCACCTGGAAGTGAAAATTGAACATACAGGACCTCCGTTTAACCCTTTTCACGTAGTTGTACCTTGCCAGGAAACTACAGCGGTTAAATCGACCTGTTGTCAGGGGGTCTATATTCTGAGCTGCCTTATGAATGAATTTGAGTACCACCGGAATTATGGTAAAAACGTAATCCTGCTGCGAGGAGAGTTTCTGAAGGACTAGTTAGCCTTTTTTGCTATAGTGTTAATGAAAACATTAACCACCGACGGGTCGAACTCAGTTCCCGAGCCTCTGGAGATCTGTTTTATAGCAGCGTTCGGATCCATAGATATCTTGCCCGGCGCACTGCTGGTCAGGTTGTCATAGGCGTTAGCCACCGCTATTATTCGGGCGGTTAACGGAATATTCAAACCTTGCAGCCCATCCGGGTATCCTTTACCGTCATACCTCTCATGATGACCTCTCACCCCTGGTATTATGTCCCGCAATTGTTTTACGTGCTTTAATAGTTCGGGACCATACTCAGAATGCTTCTTAATAATACGCTGTTCTTCGAAGGTAAGCTCCCGCGCTTTAAACAGAATGTTGTCCGCAATTCCGATCTTACCGACATCGTGCAGAACAGACGCCAGTTTTAGACGGGCCATCTCTTCGGCTGGGAGTTTCATTGCTGCTCCGATGGAGAGCGAGTAATTCATAACCCTCTTTCCATGACCTCTGGTTCCGGGGTCCCTTATCCCCATAGCATCAGCCAGAACCTGAACCGTGCTGAAAAAGGCGTCCCTCAAATCGCCGTATAACTCGACATTCTGTATGGCAGCCGCGGTTTGTGAGGCCAGGGTCTCCAACAACCGGAGTTCACCTGCAGTATATTCGCGTGGAGTTTGGCTAGATATGATCATGATCCCCATGGTGTCATGCTTGGTTTTCAGTGGTGCACAGATCATGGAGGCCGCTTTTTTATCTGTTTCATTAGAACGTTTATCATTACTAATATTGTTGATGATTTCCGCTTTGCCCTTGCTAAGTACATAAGCGCAAATCCCGCTTACTGGTCTGATTTCGTTTAATGGATCAAAACAGGTCCCAATAGCACATAGAGTATCAAAGGTTCCCTTTTCTTTATTCCAGCGCATGATCTCCGTGCCGGTAGCCGGGATAAGAGACGAAGCCTGGGCGACTACCAGTTGGGCTACCTCTTGCAGCTCGAGCGACACGCTTATACTTTCCGTGATGTTATGTAATAGGGTGATTTCCTTGTATTTAAGGAGGGTGTCTTCCGCTAGGGCCCTAGTCTCCGATTCTTTCTTAACCAGAAAAGTAACCAGAGCATGTGGCATGGGGTTCCAATTAGAACAGGCAACCCACCCAACGGTTTTTTGGTCAAGTATTATCGGTTCCCGGGGCCAGTCTTTATCCGGGGCTGGGCCAACTAACAGGTGCTCATGCTCGTCGAGCACAGCTACCTGCACTCCACAATTACTAATGATTTGATCCAGTAAGCTTGCTGCATCCTTGCGGGTTAAAATCTTCTTTAGGCGCATGATACCTTTTCCATTATTATTAATTTTGCCCGGTAAACCGGGAACTTGTTTGTGCTGGAAAGCAATTGTTTTATTACATTTAGTATTCAACGTAAGGTTTTGGTCTCCTGCCTTGAATTCCAAAATGCCGAACTTTATCTGGGTTAATACAGAGGATTGCCCGGGTCATTGACTACAGCTGATAAATATCGTCATTAATGGGTTTTGTAGTTCGAGTCTTGTCAATGCAAATATGAATAAATTGGTCCCGTTGCCAATATATCTTTAGAGCAAGGGGTGGTAGTATTAGCAGATTAGTGCCAATAGAAGAAAAGATTAGACAGCAAGTTATTCCCTGCTTGGCACCGAAGATCAGGGAAGCTGTTTCGTGTATGGCCGAGAATAGCCTTAAGGATCTGGAAGAGATTCGATTGCGGCTGGGGCAGCCGGTAGTTCTGCAATTCATGAGTTATGATCGTTTTCTGGGATTTGCCGGGGAAATATCACGAGACCCGGCCCGAGGATACATAGTGACTGAGGAGGATATTAGCCGAACCCTGGCAGCCGTAAGCGGGAATTCGGTCTATGCCTTCGAGGAAGAATTACGGCGCGGGTTTATTACCATTCCGGGGGGGCATCGGGTAGGGTTGGCGGGTAAGACGGTTCTTGATAATGGACAAGTAGCCTCCATGAAAGATTTCTCCGGCCTGGCTCTGCGAATTGCCAGGGACTTGCCGGGCTGTGGGGATCAGGTTATGAAGCATATTATGACTGCTGATAAACTGCCTGCCAATACCCTTTTGGTATCCCCGCCCAGATGTGGAAAGACCACAATTCTAAGGGATATAGCCCGACAATTATCGAACTGCTGCGGGACCAGCGGGGTAAATGTGGTGGTGGTGGATGAACGCTCGGAAATTGCCGGATGTTTTCAGGGCAGACCTCAACTGGATGTGGGAATCAGGACTGATATCCTGGACGGATGCCCGAAGGCCGAAGGAATAATGATGGCCATAAGGGCTTTAGCTCCCCAGGTTATTATCGCGGACGAAGTCGGGCAGGCCAAAGATGTTGAAGCGATAAGGGAATGTCTGAATGCCGGGGTTCGAATTATCACCTCGGCTCATGGCAGCAGTTTGAAAGATGTGGCCAGACGTCCGGTTATGCAAGATCTTCTGCAGCAGAATAGCTTTCAAACCGTGGTGGTGATGTCGAGGCGGAAGGGTCCGGGAACGGTGGATGAGATTATCAGCCTTGACCGGAATGGGGGTATCACTCGTGCTGGCTAAGCTGGTTGGTGTGGGAATTGTAATAGGGGCTATGGGATGGAGCGGCCTACGCAAGGGGGCGGAACTCTCGCGCCGTTCCGCCGAACTGCGCCAGTTAAGAATCGATCTGAGTTTTCTGGAGAAGGAAATCGGGTATGCTCGCACACCTCTGGTCCATGCGATGGAACGTACGGCGAGAATCTCGGGCTATCCAGTTAATATTCTGTTTGAGGAGACCTGTCGGGCTTTAAAACGGGATCCATCAATGGTAGCCCGAGACGCCTGGGAGGTTGGAGTTAAGGCATTGGCAAAAAGAAGTTGCCTGGCTGTCGAGGATTTAGGTGTCTTAAAGGCGATAGGGGAGCGCATGGGCACATCTGATGTTTCCGATCAGGTGAATATGCTGCGCCTGGCAACAGAGGAACTGAAGGTGCAGGAAGAAAAAGCCCGGCAGAAGGAAACCTCGGAAAAGAAGATATGGAGTTACGGAGGATTCCTCGCCGGTTTAATGATAAGCATACTAATGCTCTGACCACTAATAAATAACGGGGGGGCTAAGGGTGAATACCAGTATCATATTTACCATTGCCGGAATCGGGATTCTAATATCAATTCTCGGAATAGTGCTTAAGCAGGCGCAAAAAGAGGAACAGGCTCAAATGCTGACCCTGGCCGGGGTAGTGGTGGTATTAATCCTGGTTGTACAGTTGTTAAACCAGTTATTTACCGTTGTTCGAAGTGCGTTTAACCTATAAGGATTGGTCTTACACCCCCGGAATGAGGTGTTGACATGGAAATAGCCCAAATTGTTGGTCTTGCGCTAGTTGTTACCGTATTATTGCTCCTGATCAGACAGGAAAAACCTGTGCTGGGAGTGGTGCTCAGCCTGGCGTTTGCGACAGTTGTCTTCCTATTTATAGTTGGAAAAATTACGACCATCGTTGATGTATTGGCTGAGCTTTCCCAACGGGCAGAGGCCAATTACTTTTTTCTTGGTACGGTGTTGAAAATCCTCGGGGTTGCTTATCTGACTGAATTTGGGGCGGCCATATGCCGCGACGCGGGCGAAACAGCGGTGGCTAAAAAAGTAGAGTTTGGAGCCAAGGTGATAATAGCGATTCTGGCATTGCCGATCATGGTCGCGATTCTGGAATCACTGTTGGAGATAATGCCGGGATAAGGGGGGATAGGGGTGCTTAAAAAAAAATTAATATTTCTGATTATTGTATTGGCCCTTTTCCTGTGCCCTTTCACCGCTCGTGCAGCCGAGCAACAAAAAGACAGTAAATTATCATGGAGCGAAGTATCAAGTAAAGTAGACCTTCAGCAGATGGAGAAGTTTAAAGAGCAGGTTGATCAGGAGATGCGAGGGTATCTGGGTGATAAATCAACCAGTCAATGGGTCAGTGATTTCGTCAAGGGTAAATGGCAGTTTAATTTTAGCGACCTTCTGGGAAGCCTGTTCCGATATCTGGTGGGAGAAGTTGCGGCCAACGGCCGCCTGATGGGCAAGATTTTGGTGTTAGCAGTAGTATCGGCCCTGCTGGTAAACATGCAATCCAGTTTCGAGTCCCAGGGGGCCGCAAAAATGGCTGGTATGGCGTGTTTTCTCGCACTTTCAGCGATAGCTCTGGGATCTTTTAAGAGTGTCCTGCAGGCTGGGAGTAATACGGTTGGAAATCTTAGTGATTTTATGGCCAGTATACTCCCTCAGATGATGATTCTGGTTACCGGATTGGGACATGTTCATACTGCCGCGGCCATGTTTCCTCTGCTGATGGTCGCCAGTACAGCTTTTGCCAAAGGAATAAGTACGATAATAATTCCTTTGATCATATTCTCAGCAGTTTTGCATCTAATAGATTGCCTTAGTGATACCGTGAAGGTTGAGCGGATGGCAAAGCTGGTTTATACCCTGGTCGAAATATTATTGGTCCTGTTCATGAGTGTTTTTGTTATTCTTCTGGGTCTAAGAACTCTTTACGGGTCGGTCCTGGATGCAATAACTTTGAAGACTGGTAAAATTGTAGCCGATGTTGTCTTCCCAGTTATCGGCGGCAATCTAGGAGAGGCTCTGGAAATCGCGGCAGGTTATGTGGTGCTTTTAAAACATGCGGTGGGCATCCTGGGTATGTTGATTATTCTCGGTATGTTCATTTTACCGGTGCTTAAGATTGGGGCAGTAATGATCATTTATAAAGTTTCGGCAGCTATAATCGAGCCAATGGGTGATGCACGAACCAGTAAGGCTTTGGATATTATGGGCAATCACCTGGGTCTGGTGATGGCCACAGTGGCCGGGGCAGGGCTGATGTTTTTGATACTTATGGCCATTGTGGGCAGTATCGGTAACAGTGTCATTCTGGTGAGGTGACCCTGATGGAGCTTCTGGGGGAAATAACCAGGAATCTATTAATAATCATTTTAATTGCCAGTTTCATTGAGATCCTTTTGCCTGACAACACTACGCAGCCCATGCTTCGGTTCGTAATTGGATTGTTCATAATATTGGCTATTTTAAATCCAGTGGCCCAGTCGTTCTTTAGGCACCAGAATCTAGAAACTTTGGCATGGGATATGCCCTGGAACGACGATAATCAGAAGTACCAAGAGGAGGGGCTAAAGCTAAACGGAGAGATCCAGCAGGCGGGGGAGCAATTAATGCAGGAAAAGGTTGAGAAGCAGGTTAATGCCCTGGCCAGTCTCGTTCCTGGAGTAGAGACTGTTAAAACTAAAGTTAAGATGGATTCGGGCGGAGATGAAATTTCACGGTTGGAACTAACATTGACCCCATCAACCGGGGACGAAAAAGATCATTCGGTGATGGCCATGAAAAACAGCAGTAAGAAAGATTCAACTTCATCTGTGGAGACGAAGGAAAAGCTGAAAATCATGCTGGAAAACCTTTACGGGCTTGATGCCCAGGACATAGTGATCAGGATTGAGGGGGGTTAAAATGACATCCGAGTTTTGGACCAGGGATATCAAAATGGGCAATTTCAAGGGACAGCCAGCAAAGATCCTGGTGATTTTTCTGGCGCTGATTGGCATCCTGCTGATCCTCTGGCCTGGTTTTAACCGGGCACCCAAAACCCAGGTCAGCACTACGGCGGCTACCAACTCTGATACCATTGATGCGTCCGACTACGAAAACGAGCTGGCGGGGATGCTCCAGGAAATTAACGGCGCAGGCCAGGTTAAGGTTAAGGTCAGCCTGGTATCGGAAGGAACTCGTTCTTATGCTACCAATGATCATCAGGAGACGAGGAAGACCACAGAAAAAGAACAAAACGGCGTAACTCGCCAAATCTCAGAAGAAAATGTGGAACATGAACTGGTGATGGCTAATAATGCTCCGGTTTTGGTGGAGAATAAGTCCCCTGAAATAACCGGTGTCCTGGTGATTGCGGAAGGGGCAGGGGATTCTTCGGTGGCGGAGGCTTTAACCCAAGCTGTTACGGGCTTGCTGGGTATTCCCGCCTCCAGGGTAACGGTATTGCCTATGGAATCAGGGAGGTGATAACAATTGATTATTAATACGCGCCGGATTATAATAGCCGCTGTTTTACTGGCGATGGTGGCGTTCTTGGGTTGGTGGTTTGTCTGGCAGAAGAATGGGACAAAACAATCGGAATTAGAAACAGTCAAGCCGCCGCAGACAGTTCAACTAAATGTCAGCAATGACCGAAAACAGTCCTTTTTTCCATATTACCGTTTGCAGAGGGATAAGATTCGCAGCCAACAGATAGAACTTTTAAAGGGAATGATCAGTGACCCTAATGCCGATGCTGAAACCAAAAAGTCGGCTATGAGCCAGCTCCTGGATATAACCCGGTCCATGGAAACGGAATTGAAAGCGGAAGGTTTGTTAAGAGCCAGGGGATTCCGTGAAGGTATTGTGATCCTTCAGGATAGTACGGCATCGGTGGTAATTTATGGGGGAGAATTGAACCCGGATGAGCAATCATCACTGTGCAGGCAGCTATCCAGGGTACTAAACACCGAGCCTGGTGAGATAGAACTTATAACTCAGCCCTCTTGAGGATAATGTATACATAGCCTGTTTGTATTGAAATGGCCAACCTCAATGCCTATAATAGACTTAGTTTGCATCGGCATAGGCACCTGGACCCCGTTCCAGGTGATTGTTTAATACATAGCAATGGACAAGTCTGGAATCCTGCAGCCATGCCGCGCACATCGGAAACAAAGTATGAATAAAATGAATAGGGCAGGATTCATGGGGAGGGCAAAAGTGAACAGGCTAAAGATTACTGACACTACCCTGCGGGATGCTCATCAGAGTCTTTGGGCGACCAGGATGGGTATGGAAGACATGGTTCCCATTATGGAGAAACTCGATAACGTAGGGTATTATTCTCTGGAGATGTGGGGAGGAGCCACATTTGATGTGGCCATGCGCTTTTTGAATGAGGATCCCTGGGAAAGATTAAGGATTTTACGTCAGCTGGTTAAGAAGACCAAACTGCAGATGTTGTTGCGGGGACAATCACTGGTGGGTTACACTCATTATCCAGATGATATTGTTGAACGGTTTGTAGAGAGAGCTGCTGCCAACGGAATAGATATTTTCCGGATTTTCGACGCCCTGAACGATATCAGAAACCTCGAGACTTCCATCAAGGCCGCCAAGAAAGCCCAAAAACATGTACAGGCCTGTGTTGTTTATACCATAAGTCCGGTTCATACCGTGGATCATTTCGTGGATACCGCCCTGCGCCTGGTTGATCTGGGGGCGGACAGTATTTGTATAAAGGATATGGCTGGTCTTCTGGCGCCTTATCAGGCTTATGATTTGGTGCATGCCATGAAAAAACGAATCGATATTCCGGTACAGCTTCATACCCATTATATCGGGGGATTGGCAGTCGGAACCTGCTTGAAGGCAGCTGAGGCCGGTGTGGATATTGTCGATACCGCCAGTGTGCCTCTGGCCTTTGGTTCTTCGCAGCCTCCGGTTGAGACTCTGGTAAGGGCACTTCAGGGAACCCCGTGGGATACCGGCCTTAAAATCCATGATCTATTCGATATAGCCGGCTACTTTGAGACCGTGCGCAAGACCAAGGGCTATGAACGCGGTGTGACCCGCATATCCCATATGAAGGTCTTTGAACACCAGGTGCCGGGCGGGATGATTAGTAATTTCGTTTCCCAGTTGGAGGAGCAGAGGGCTATCGATAAATTGGATCTGGTGCTGGAAGAGATTCCAAAGGTCCGAGAGGATCTTGGTTTTCCGCCCCTGGTTACTCCTACCAGCCAGATAGTCGGTAATCAGGCGGTTTTAAACGTCCTGATGGGGGAACGGTACAAAATGTGTCCCGGGGAAGTCAAGGATTATGTTCGCGGTTGTTACGGCAAACCTCCGGCATGTATTAGTGATGAGGTTAAACATAAGATTATTGGGGATGAGGAAGTCATAACCGTTAGACCAGCCGATATTCTAAGCCCGGGCTGGGAAAAGGCCAAAGCAGAGGTAAAAGGCCTGGTCAGTTCTGACGAGGATGTTTTGACTTATGCATTGTTCCCAAGAGTAGCCTTAAAGTTTTTCGAGTACCGAAAAACAATAAGCGAACTGCCTGAGGTCGAGATCTCACCACCGGTGGAAGTTAAACCGGGAAAACCTGCTCCCAGGCCACTGTCCGGGGGAAATGGCAAAGTCAGCTCTAAGGAGGCCAAAGAAGTGGATATCAGCCGAATTAAAGAACTTATTTTATTATTGGATGACAGCAATATAGCGGAACTGGAAATAGAGGGGTCGGATTATAAGCTAAGACTCCGCAAGGCAGCGGATTCCATATCCGATGTACCCAGGACTAATACATCCCGTAAGACCAAGAAAAAAGAAGAGGATGAACTGCCGCCGGATACTGATTTGTTACCGGTTATTTCACCGATGGTCGGAACTTTTTATCGCAGTCCGGCTCCGGATGCCCCTCCCTTTGTTGAAAAGGGCAGCCATGTTGAACCAGGACAGACCCTTTGCATAATCGAAGCCATGAAGCTGATGAATGAGATTAAGTCAGAGGTGCGGGGCCGGTTGGTCGAGATCATGGTTGAGAATGCTCAGTCAATTGAATACGGTCAGACAATATTCCTGATAGAAAAAGAATAGAGGTGGCAGAGTGATCTCGAAACTTCTGGTTGCCAACCGAGGGGAAATCGCGGTTAGGGTTATCAGAGCCTGTAGAGAGTTGGGCATTACATCGGTAGCTGTTTACAGCCTGGCAGATCGAAATAGCTTGCATGTCAAGCTGGCCGACCAGGCTGTTTGTATAGGTGAGGCCCCTTCGGGACGCAGTTATTTAAACATATCAAATATCATTGCCGCAGCTGAAACCACCAGTTGCCAGGCCATTCACCCCGGCTATGGATTCCTGGCGGAAAATGCTTACTTCGCAGAAATGTGTTCCACCTGTGGAATTAAATTTGTCGGGCCATCCCCCCGTACCATTAAGACGATGGGGGATAAAATCGCAGCCCGTGAAATGGCGGTTAAGGCGGGAGTACCGGTAGTCCCCGGAAGCAGCGGCGGGATTCAGGATGGCCGCGAGGCTTTACGAGTGGCAGACGAGATTGGGTACCCGGTAATGGTTAAGGCTTCCGCCGGTGGCGGGGGCAAGGGAATGCGTCTGGTTCATAGCCATAAGGAATTAGAAAAAGCTCTGGGAGCGGCACGGCATGAGGCTGAGGCAGCATTCGGCAATGGCGAGGTATATATAGAAAAGTACATCGAGGAACCCCGACACATAGAAATTCAAATTCTGGGTGATGAGAAGGGCAATATTATTCACCTGGGCGAACGTGATTGCAGTATCCAGCGCCGCAATCAAAAACTTCTGGAGGAATCACCCTCGGTTTTTGTGGACGATACCTTGCGAGCTAGGATGGGGGATATGGCTCTTAAGATAGCCCGGGAAGTTGGGTATTTTAGTGCTGGAACAGTTGAATTTCTGGTGGACAAGAACCGCAATTTCTATTTTATTGAGGTTAACACCAGGATTCAGGTCGAACATCCGGTAACCGAAATGGTGACCGGTTTGGACCTGGTTAAAGCCCAGATTAGGATAGCCAATGGTGAAGAAATAGGAATTAAGCAGAGTGATATTAAACCGAACGGTTGGGCGATAGAATGCCGGATAAATGCCGAGGATCCCGTTAACGATTTTCGTCCCTGTGCCGGGACTATTGCTAATTACCTTCCGGCTGGAGGGCCCGGGGTTCGAGTGGATAGTTTTATCTACCCAGGATATTCTGTACCACCGTTCTATGACAGCCTTCTGGGTAAATTAATCGTTTGGGCACCGGACCGGCAGCAGGCCATCGAACGTATGCAGCGGGCTCTGGCGGAACATACCATTGAGGGGATAAAGACTACTATCCCGTTCCAACAACGATTACTGAGCAATAGCTTTTTTATTAAAGGTGAGGTATATACTAACTTTATCGCCCGCAGGATGACCGAAGAAAATAAAAAATAATTCTCGGTATTGGTCATAATACTACCCGGGATTATTAAATAGCTTATAATTGGCAAACTGATTTTAGTTATGAATTAGTTTGCCTTTTGCGTTTTCATGGGAATGACCGTTAGTTGACGATAAGTATTTCTAATTCTGCCGATTGGGTATTCAAATCATTAAAATCATACATATAATGTCTTGGATAGTATAAGACATCAAATCAAAATCCATTTCATCTCAACTCATTATCTTACCTGAAGAACAATGCCGATAAACCGTAACGCCTAGGCATTACAAAAAAACAACGAAGTCTATAACAGAATATAATATACGGCATAGAAAAGGGAGGAAATAAACGGCAGGGGGTAGAATAATTGGTAATATCTACAACATATAACAGGGATGAATGATAGCAACGATTTATCTATAAATAAAGATTGGGAGGTGATTTAATCTTTTTTCTCTGGGCCTAAGATTGTTGTAAACAAAGGTTGGGAGGGGTTATTTCTTGAGGTTTAATACGAAAAATAGAATAATACGGAAGAAAGCCGGGGTTATTCTATTAGCGCTGCTTATGGTTTGTAGTTCGCTGGTAATCTCAGTACCGCCGTCAAATGCTGCTGAACAGGATTTAACATCTTGGATTATCGGGGGGCAGGAGTGTGCAGGTATTGCCAATGCCCATGTAAACATTACAGCTGGAACCACCATTGCAGATTTACAGCAACACGCCGAAGATACTTTGCCTGTGCCAACGGTTGGAGCAGTGGCATATTATGACAGCTTTGTAGGTTTAAAAGGCATTTCGTGGAAGCCCACATCTGGTCTAAGGAATGAGATACGCCTTGCAAAATGGGATTCTACTGCAGATAACGGTGACGGTACATTTGGAGCTTACGTGCAAAGTACCTATACCGGTGGCAATAAACCAGATATTGTACTTAGTGAGGACGATGCTGTTATTCATGTCTGGGCCAATGGCTGGACCAAAGGCAACTTTCTGTTTCATAAAATTAAACTGTTATCACCGACTAAACTTGGTGCATTTACGATAGGTGGAACAGACTGCAGGAGTTTGACAGGGGTAGAAGTAGCAGCTGATCGAACTGACTGGGCCAATGCATTGACACAAACTGGTGCCGAGTTAGAAGTATCAGATTTCAATTCTTTTAAGGGTCTGACGGCAACACCACATGGCCCAGCAGGTGTATGTATCGCGAAATTATACCGTAATGGAAGCTATGTTGCAGACGTCACCAATAATTCTCCGAAGAGTATCCTCGACGATACAAAGGGAAACGCCCATCCATGGCCTAAAATCTCCAATCCGGAAAATCCTCAGCAGATATGGTATACCAGCAATGAAAACCAGACCTTCCAAGCCAATGACGTAATAGTAATGAGATGGTATGACGGTCCGGTACATCAATTCTACAAAGTGACTCTTAAAAGTGAAGCTCCGGTCAACGTCCCGGTAACGGGGGTAGTCGTAGACACGACATCACTAAATCTCATCGAAGGTGAAAGCAGTACCTTGACAGCCACGGTAAGTCCTGATAATGCAACTAACAAAGCAGTAACCTGGAGCAGCAACAATGAAGCTGCAGCGACGGTGGATCAAGCAGGTAAAGTAACAGCCGTGGCGGCGGGAACTGCGACTATAACTGTAAAAACAGAGGATGGAAGTTTCACCGCCAACTGTGCTGTAACCGTAACCAAGGCGGTTGTCAACGTTACTGGTATAACCGTTGCCCCGACATCACTTACACTTAACGCAGGAGAAACCGGTCAGTTGACTGCAACGGTAAGCCCGGATAACGCAACCAATAAAGCAGTAACCTGGAGCAGTAGTGATTCAGCTATAGCTTCGGTTGGTCAGAACGGTGTGGTAACGGCAAATGCAGAAGGAAACGCAACTATAACAGTAACCACACAAGACGGAGGCAAGACCGCAACCTGTGCCGTAACCGTTAACAAAGTGGTAGTAAATGTACCGGTAACCGCAGTAAGCCTGGACCAACCAGAAATGTCGCTTAAAACAGGCTCTACTGGAACCCTGGCAGCGACGGTAGAACCGGATAATGCAACCAACAAGGCGGTGACCTGGAGCAGCAGTGATACCAGTATTGTTACCGTAGCCGATGGAGTATTAACAGCAGTAGCTGTAGGAACAGCAACCATAACGGCTACCACAGTAGATGGCGGTTTCGCCGCAACCTGTGTGGTATCGGTAAAAGACGCACCTGTTTTGACTTCATTTACAGTGGACGGAATAGAGTGCCTTAGCCTGCCTAACCTTACAGTCGATATGGGCGCCGACTACATGAACTACGATGCCATCATGGCAGAACTGGCGAAGCCCGAAAACGGTGCGAAACTAGAAATAGCAGACTTCAGTACAGCAAGGAATGTAGTAATATCGAAAAACTACGAACCGGGTGTTACTGTGTGGGCCCTCTACAAAATGACAGAAGAGGGACCGGTAGAGATACCGGTAGGCGACTGGACCAACGTAATGATAGAACCCGACCAGGCAATAATAGTAGCCCTGGTAGAGCCGTATGTAGCAGGAAACTTCTACAAATTGTTCCTGGTGAAGCAGACGATTGTAGCAGTAACCGGCGTAAGCCTGGACAATGTAAGCATGACTCTAGAGGAAGGCCAATCCGGAACTCTGACCGCAACGGTAGCCCCGGATAACGCTACCAACAAAGCGGTAGCTTGGAGCAGCAGCAATGAAGCAGTAGCCACAGTAAGCAACGGATTTGTATCGGCAGTAGCATCGGGAACAGCAACGATAACGGTAACCACAGCAGATGGCGGATTCATCGCAAACTGTGAAGTAACCGTTACCCCGCCAATCATTTCGGTAACCGGGGTCAGCCTGGATAAGGAAAGTATGACGCTGTTAGCAGGCCAAACCGGAACACTGGCAGCAACGATAGCCCCGGATAACGCTACCAACAAAGTGGTAGTTTGGAGTAGCAGCAATACCGCCGTAGCCACAGTGAACAACGGAGAAGTGACAGCTGTATCTGGAGGAACCGCGGTTATAACGGTTAAGGCCGAAGACGGAGGCTTTACTGATACCTGTAATGTTACTGTTAACGTACCAGTAACCGGAGTCACCCTGGATAAAGCAAGTATGACTCTGGCGGCAGGTCAAACGGGTAAACTGACTGCAACCGTGGCACCAGCCGATGCTACTAATAAAACAGTGACATGGAGCAGCAGCAATACTGCTGCAGCAACAGTGAATAATGGTGTAGTAACAGCGGTAGCGGCAGGCAATACAACCATAACGGTCAAAACTGAAGATGGCGGATTTACAGCTGATTGCGCCGTGACGGTAAGCCAGGACACTGGCGCCGACCTGGCACTTAAGATAACCTACTACCCGAAGCAAGTCACGCCTAAATATGGGATTCCAGTCATAGTAAATGTCACCAACGTAGGTACTCAGGCTTCCTCTAAGGCGACAGTCGATTTCTACCTGGATTCCAGCAACAAGCCGTGTTACAGCAGACAAATTGGGCCATTACAGACTAAAAAATCAAAAAGCATTGGAGTAAGAATACCAATTGATTCTATTCCAGCAAATGCCAAGATCACCCTGAGCGCCGTTGTAAAAGCTGATGTACCTGATGCCAACCAGGATAACAACAC
>JBLMZW010000018.1:0-9589 GCA_050259035.1 Chitinophagales bacterium
AAAAGATTTGACGGAGAATTCCCGGAAAGGTTCATCCCGGAACTTTTCCGTTATTTAAGTATTACTCCCGGTGAGTATCCGGTTGCTGCTAAAATGTTCGAGCATCCGGCAATGGACTGGAATTATTTCTTCCGTTTAGCGGATAGTTTTCGCTCCCCTCATTTATGGAAAAAGCAAGACGATCACTGGAAGTTAAGGTACGCAGTCTGGCATGAAGAGACTCAAGGAAGTGATAAAGACTGACCATCCGTTTGATTCCCCGTCTGGATATCAAAGGCCCCAATTTAATTAAAGGAGTCAGGCTGGAAGGCCTAAGAAAACTAGGTGATCCCCACGAATTCGCGCGGCGTTATTACGAGTCGGGAGCCGACGAACTGCTTTATATGGATATTGTGGCCAGCCTGTACGAAAGGGATAAATTGCTTGATATAGTCCGGCATACCGCGAGTGAGGTTTTCATTCCTTTAACCGTGGGGGGAGGGATCCGCTCCGATGAGGATGCTAACGATTTATTGAAAGCGGGGGCGGATAAAGTGGCGATTAATACCGCAGCGGTTCGTGATCCGGGCTTAATTACCCGGGTGGCCCGCCGGTTTGGGTCCCAGTGCATGGTTATTTCCGTAGAAGCCAAGAAACTCTCGAATGACAGGTGGGAGGTTTATACCGATAACGGCCGCCAGCGGACCGGATTAGATGTTCTGGAATGGGTGAAAAAGGCGGAGGGGCTGGGAGCGGGGGAAATCCTTCTAACCTCAGTTGATCAGGAGGGAACCCGCCAGGGTTTTGACCTGGAGTTAACCAGAGCAGTCAGTGACAGGGTACCAATTCCGGTTATAGCCAGCGGGGGAATGGGGTGCCTGGAACATCTAATAGAAGTAATTGAGAAAGGCAGGGCCGATGCGGTGGCGATGGCTGATGTCCTGCATTACAATCGGCTGGAGCTTAATGAGATGAGAGAAGCCCTTTTGGCCCGGGGATTACCGGTGAGAACGATTTGAAGAATACTGTTACTGTGATCGACTATGGAACCGGCAATCTGTTAAGCGTGGTGCGGGCCCTGGAATATTGCGGGGCCGAGGTCCAGTTGAGCAATAAACCTGAACAGGTCGAATCAGCCGCCAGATTGGTTCTTCCGGGAGTTGGCGCCTTTGGGGCGGGCATGAATGGCCTGAAAGAACGGGGACTGGTTGAAGCGATCCGGTGTTTCGCGGGGAGCAAACGGCCTTTCCTGGGAATTTGTCTGGGTATGCAGCTGATGCTGGAATCAAGTGAGGAATTCGGTCAATATGAGGGCCTGGGCCTGGTGCCAGGGATTGTGGTTCCCCTGCCTCCAACCGGAGTCAATGGCGAACCGCACAAGATACCCCACACCGGGTGGAATTCCCTTCATTATCCCTCCAACCATGGCAACTGGGATAACACCATCTTAAAAGACGTGGATCAGGGCCAATTTGTATATTTTGTTCATTCTTATGCGGCCGTTACTGCCTCTGAGGAACATACCCTGGCAGTTACCCGGTACCACGGGCGCAGAATATCCGCGGTAGTCAAAATAAACAATATGTACGGCTGCCAGTTTCACCCGGAAAAAAGCGGCCCGGTAGGATTAAAAATAATAAGAAATTTCCTGGAAATGCCGGTTCTATAGTATCTGCCGTCCCACTACCCGGGCCGGGCTGCCATAGACTATCGATCCTGGCGGAATATCCTTTAGGATCAGGGACCCGGCACCAATCAAACAGCTTCTTCCGATTTTAACACCCTGAATAACAACCGTTCCGGTTCCGATATGGGTTTCGTCACCCACCCTGACTCCGCCGGACAAGGTCACACTGGGAGCTAAATGAACATGGGACCCGATGTCGCAGTCATGGTCGATAGAGGCCCGGGTGTTGACAATACTATTGAATCCGATGCACGATCCCGGTTGGATCACCGCCCCGGCCATAACCTGTCCCCCTTCTGCCATTCGGGCTCCAGGACTAATGGTGGCCGAGGGGTGGATTAAAGTAGCGAAAGAAAAGCCCGCCATGGAAAACCTTTCGAAAACCAGTCTTCGTCTCCGGGTTGAATTGACTGAACCCAGCCCGTTAACCAGTTGAATCGCATCAGTCCGGTAATCTAATATGGCTTCATCATTACCGAGATAGGGCGCTTCCGAAATTTGTTGGGGTATGATGTCGGTTACACCGACAACAGGAACGGCAAGCAGTCGAAGAGTATCCAGCAGTACCCGGGCGTGCCCACCGCTTCCAATCACAATAACCGGTATTTTCATATCCGGCTTACCATACCTTTCATCCACGCCGTCAACTTTGCCGAAAGCCGCGAAAGGAACTGTCTTTCTCGATATACAACCGCCGTAAAACCTCTTCATCTTTTTCTATTTGGTGCGAATGATAATTCTGCAAAAGCTGGCGGTTGGCTTCATACAGAGCCCGATAATACTCATCATCAGTGAGATCAGTGAAGTTTACTGAGAGGAGGTCGGAATTGGTATGCTTGTGCTCATAGAAGTCTTCACAATCCTTTAAAAGGCCCTTTTCAATCGCATAGTAATAGAGAGGCGAACCGGGGTAGGGGGTAACCGGCCTGATGGTTCTCATCTGTGAGTGATCATCATGCTGCAGCAGAAATTCTACTCCCTGGCGCAATGACTCAGCGGTTTCACCGATATTCCCGAATATGATATTAAAGCCCGGGCTGATGCCGGCAGCCAGGGTATTCTCAATTCCGTTGCGGATTTGCTTTACCGTCAGAGCTTTGTTCATATTTCGTAAAGCGTTTTCATCCATAGATTCAATGCCATAGTTAATAAAAACGCAGCCGGCTTCCTTCATAAGAGAAAGGACCTCGGGAACAGCATAATTAAGCCTGCCATTGCAGCACCATTTTACTTTCAGCCGACGTTTGATAAAGGTCTCACAAAGCTCAATTGTTCGGCGGGCCGAACACATCAAGAGTTCGTCGGAAAAAGCTATATAGGAAATGGCATAGTTCCTCTTAAGGAATGCGATTTCTTCCGTGATGCTTTCTGCCTTGCGGCCCCGAAAGCCCTGATCCATACGGTAGCAGAAATTACAGTGAAAGGTGCAGCCCCGGCCTGATAATACCGGTAAACAGCGGTCGCTGCCGGATATGTTGGGCATTCTCAGCAAGGCATAATGATCTATGGGAAACAGATCCCAGGCGGGAAAAGGAATAGAATCTAAATCTTCGACTAAGGCCTGCCTGGGGGTTTGTACACATTCCCCTTTATCCCAAAAGGCCAGGCCGTTCACGTTATATAATGATTGTTCGTGCTCCAGGGCCGTAAGAAGATTTATAATCGTGACCTCGCCTTCGCCGATAGCGATGGCATCAGCCTGAGTCTTTCTCAAAAAGTATTCCGGTTCCGGTGCGGCTAAATGGCCCCCTATAATATAAAACGGCCGGTTGGCTGATTGATTGATGGCCTCGGAAATCTTTAGTACTTTGCGGCACTGGTAGTACCCCCCACAGGCGCTGACTCCGATTACATCATAAGGCTCCCGGTTTAAAAGCTCGGTTAAATGAGATTCCGGCCAATGATACACATCCTGGTTATAGATTTTGACCTGATGTCCCTTCTGGCGGCAAACCGCGGCGATATAGGCCAGCCCCTGAGGAAACCAGGAGATGTATGAGTCGTTGTCATAGGCTACCAGTAATATTCTCAATTCTCCACCTCATTCAAGGGTCCCTAGTTCAATGTTATGTTATGGTCAAAGCGGTTGTTACAGCACCATATCTCGGCTAATCACATATTATGCATTACGGTTTGCGGGTTGGATGAAGGTCAGAGGAACAGGAAAGGGGGGATAGGGATGTGGAAGGAGACTCTTATCGCCCCGGAGATTCCAATATTACAGGCGATTGAATTGCTTGATCGAACCGCTCTGCAGATAGCCCTGGTGGTTAATGCAGAAGGGCGGCTTATGGGGACGGTTACAGATGGTGACATCCGCCGCGCTATCTTAAAAAATTTGAGCCTGGACCAACCAGTAGCTAATATTATGAACACTAACCCTTCCTTCGTTTACCGGGAAAAATCGCGGGAAAACGCAATACTGCACATGAAAAACAAAAAAATCCGCCAGGTTCCGGTGCTGGATGAAGATCACCGGGTTATAGGGCTGGAAATTACGGATGATCTGTTTAACCCTCCGGCCCGCGAAAACTGGGTTATACTTATGGCCGGCGGATTCGGCAAACGACTGCAGCCTCTTACCGATGGCTGTCCCAAACCATTATTGAAGGTAGGAGATAAACCGCTCCTGGAAACAATTCTGGAGAGTTTTATCGAACAGGGCTTTAAAAACTTCTATATCTCAGTGAATTATAAGGCGGAAATGATTATTAACCATTTTGGCGACGGTTCACACTGGGAGGTCAATATTAGCTACCTCCGCGAAAAAAAGCCCCTGGGAACGGTCGGGTCACTTGGCTTGCTTCCTGCCAAACCTGATAAACCGGTACTTTTAATGAATGGAGATATTCTTACTCGTATGAACTTCGGTCAACTGTTGGATTTCCATCTTAAGAGTCTTACCGCCGCCACTATCTGTGTAAAGGAACACTACCACCAGATACCCTATGGTGTGGTGAGCATCGAAAAAAACCGTCTCCAGCAAATATATGAAAAACCCCGGCAGAGGTTCTTTGTTAATGCCGGGCTCTATGTGTTGAGCCCGGAAGTTCTAGACCACGTTTTTTCAGATGTCTGTTTAGATATCACTGACCTGTTTAGAATGCTTCTGGAAAAGAAGAAAGAAATAGCGGTTTTTCCAATTCGGGAGTATTGGATAGATATTGGCCGCTTTGATGATTATGAGAGGGCCAATAATGATTTTTACGAGGTGTTTGGATGATAGAGGGCAAAAAAGTACTGGCAATAATACCCGCCCGGGGGGGCTCCAAAACCTTACCCCGGAAGAATCTTAAGATCCTGGCGGGGAAGCCTTTAATCGCCTGGACCATCGAAGAAGCGCACAAATCCAGCTACTTGGACCGGGTCATTCTCTCCTCGGAAGATGAAGAAATTATTGAGGTGGCCAGGGAGTGGGATTGTGAGGTGCCTTTTATACGTCCCCTGGAACTGGCCGGGGACGAAACCCCCGGAATCGAGCCTATCCTTCATGCCATTGTAGCTATCAAAGAAAAATATGACTACCTGGCGGTATTACAGCCTACGTCTCCTTTACGGACTGTTTTTGATATTGATGAATGCATTCGCTTCTGTATTAAGTCAGAGGCTTCCACCTGCGCATCAGTCAGCCAGGTGAATAAGCATCCCTTTTGGATGTTCACTCTGGATGAAAAACAGTACTTAAGTCCCCTGATGGCAAAAGGCAGACCGATCGACCGAAGACAGGATCTACCTCCGGTTTTTGTTCTGAATGGGGCTATCTATGTGGCCAGGACCAACTATTTATTAGAAACAAAAAGCCTGGTTACCGAAGAGACGCTGGGATATATCATGCCATTAGAGAGATCCTGGGATATTGACAACGAGCTGGACTTACGCATTTGCACCCTGCTTAAAGCCTTAAGTCCCCTGTGGTAATCCAGTCAGCTAAATTGTTTCAATTTCTTAAAGCCCTAATTATTAAATAAATCAATAACAACCATATAAAAATTATAACGATCAGGGCATATGTTCCCCATGACCTGGCTTTCGAAGATTCGGCCAGGTTTTGCCTGCACTCCAAAATTACTTCCGGGGGTATCTGTTTAATGGCCAGAGCAATCCCAGCGGGAATAAGAATCAAGTCATCAAGGTAGCCCAAAACAGGAATGAAATCCGGAATTAAATCGATGGGACTCAGTGCATAGGAGACCACCAGGGCAATCAATACTTTGGCATACCACGGAGTTTCCTTATGCCTGAATGCCAGGTATATTACCCCTAAATCGGTTTTAGCCTTCCGGGCTTTGGCTTTTAAAGCTTGAATGTCCAAAACCAGACTCCTTAATAAGAACTTATAATCCATTCTACCTGTTTTTAAGATTAGCGGGAAATTGAGAAGGAACCGGTTTTTGACAGCAGGATAAAGATTAGCATTCCAGGGTAAAGAAAGGCTTTATCAGAAGGTCTTTATAATTTGGGATGCTTTTGAGTATGGCTGCTATTTGTGACGATGCGTTGCCATCCCCGTAAGGATTTTTACAGTTACTGCAGTCCATCATAAAGGCTTCCTCTATAGCCTTTATGATATCAGCTGCTTCCGGCTGGCAATTGATGATTGATGAGGCCTGAATTCTGCCACTCTGGCGGGAGCCGATATTTACCGTAGGCTTTTTAAATGAAGGTACCTCATATAAACCGCTGGAGGAATTGCCTACCACTGCATCCACCTGAGCAATGGTGCTCAAATACAGTCGTTGACCCAATGAGCTGAAAGCCCGGGCCCGGGAATGCTCTGCAACATAATCATCAATCATCAGATTAATAATTCGACCCTCAGGGTCGGCATTACAATGGGTAAAAATAACACCCAAATCCAGGTCCAGGCAATCTATCGCTTTAAATATTTCCTGCAACTGCTGAGCTGATGAGATCTGGTCAAGGGTAGCCGGATGAAAGGTTATCAGAAAGTTCTTAGAACGAAATCTAAATCCCAGGGCCTGTTCCAGTTCCTGACGACTCAATAAATCCAGCCTGGTAATGGTATCAATTCCTGGGCTCCCAACATTAAAAATGTAGTCCGGGTTCTCTCCCAACTGTCTTACCCGCATGGCGGATACCTCATTGTTTACGAAATGGAGGTGGGCCATTTTGGTAATGCTGTGGCGAATGGACTCATCAAAAGCGCCCTCGGTGGAATCACCCCCGGCGATATGAGCAACAGGTATCCGTAAGATCAGAGCCGCTTGAGCCGCAGCTAAAATTTCATATCGGTCCCCCAGTAATAGGACAATATCGGGCTTTAAGCGGTCAAACACATCAGCAAACCCAATAACCCCTAGCCCAATGGATTTTGCTGTTCCCACCCCGGTGTCAGTGGAAAGGAGCATCTCTACCTTTTCATCTATTATGAATCCGTCTTCCTCGATTTTTTTGTAGGTGAGCCCGAATTCGGGGGACAAATGCATTCCGGCGGCGACTACCTGCAGAATAAGGTCGGCATCTTTCTTGATTTCCTTCATGATTGGCTGTAAGAGCCCATATTCGGCCCGGGAACCGCTAATCACACATACCGTTCTTTTAACCACTTTATCACCTGCCATCATGGAGCTTTTAAAGTATATGAAACATAGAATTCTTTACTTCCACCGCCATTGCAAACACATTTTTTTCCTGCAAGCCATAGTATGAAGAGAGATTACTGGTAAAGGGGAGCTATTATGGCATTTCTTGAAAACATGGAAATCCTAAAAACTTCTTTTCCAGATGTATGGCAGGCCATGATGGAGATCGAAAGCCGGTTGAATAAGGATTTGGCCCGGGTAGTATTTAATAAACAGGGCCTTCCCGTTCTCAAGGTAGGGAAACATTATGTTCACGACAAAAACCAGCCGCAGCAGGAAGCCAAAAACTTTATCGAGCAATTTCAAAATGTAAAGGATCATCCGGATATTCTTTTTTACGGACTGGGATTGGGATATCAAATAAAGGCGTTTGTTGAACAATACCCGAACACTCCTTTTTCCATTTATGAACCGGTAGCGGAAATTTTTTATGAGTTTTTAAGTCAGGTAGATTTAAAAGAGTTTCCTTTTAACTTAATAAAGAACATATACCTGGAAAGAAAAACCCAGGACTTGGAGGAGTATACTGCTTTAATAGCCGGCAGTATACGTAATTCGGTCATGATTATGGAACTTCCGGCTTACCAGGTCATCTTCCCTGAAAAGCGAAAAGCGTTTTTTACCCTATTTGAAAACCTGATCGGGGACCGCCGCAACCTGGTGGCTACTCATACCGTTTTCCAGAAACGATGGACCATCAATAGCCTGAAAAATTTTATCCAGGTTTTTACCACACCCGATGTAGTTCTGGAGAAGAAGGGCTGCTTCCAGAACAAGCCAGCCCTCCTGGTGGCTTCCGGACCCTCGTTGGACGAAGAGTTGGAAAACGTTAAAACTATTAAAGAAAACGGGTTAGCTTATATATTCTCAGTAGGAACCGCAATAAATACCCTTATTAAGCATGGAATTTACCCGGATGCCGCCTGTACTTATGATCCCACCAGAGAAAACCAAATGGTATTTCAAGGATTATCTGAAAAAGATACCAGAGCCGTTCCCCTTATTTTTGGCAGTACAGTAGGGTACGAGACCCTGGAAATATACCCGGGACCCCGTATGCATATGTTAATCAGTCAGGATGCTTTAAGTGCTTTTTACCTTAAGGCCCGGGAAGGGTTAGAATTGGAGATCATATCAGATGCCGCGAGTATCGCGGTAATAGCTCTGCAGTTATTATATAAACTAGGCTTTAGCCCAATTATACTGGTGGGGCTTAACTTGGCGTACCGGGAAGGGATGCAATATGCAGCCGATTCGACTTTCTTTCCTGCGGAGGCCAGTCAGATTGATCTGGAAAACGCAGTCCCGGTTAAAGATGTAAGTGGTGGTGAGGTTGCCAGCAGCGCCAGTTTCAGCAGCATGCGGCGTCAATTAGAGATCTATATCGAGCAGAACCGGGATATTAAGGTGATCAATACTACCAGACACGGAGCATATATCGATGGAACACAGTATCATGAATTACAGGATTTAATTAAATATGTCCTGCGCGACCGGGTAGTTGAGAATGGATGGTTGGAAGGCGTCAAGCCAAGCTATGACCTGGACCACCTCATCGAAAGCCACCAATTAATGATGAATGAGTATAACAAGATACACCTCTTAATAGAACAATGTCAATTAAATCTGGATGCTATCACCCAGACAGCAGGTACTCGAAACGTTAGATTAATTAGCCAGAGTTATGATCAGTTTAACTTAAGCATGAACCGACTAAGAAACAACCTGTTTTATTTAACATTGATCGAACCTATGAATCGGGTTGAGATACAATTTTTAATGCTGGCAGTGCCGGACATCTCACGGGAGCAAAATCCCGACGCCAAAGCCCAGATGATGGAGCGAGAATTTCGATCTTATCTTAAAAACTGTGAACAGGATTTAAATCTCATAGGCCTGATATTTGAGGAGCTAAATGATTCCATCCAAAGGCATTACCAGAATTATATGATTCGCAAACAGGCTGCCGGAATAAAAATATTATTAATAGAAGGTGATGGGGTTCTTACCGATGGAAACATTTACTTCTCGGCTCGGGGAGATTACACCAAGAAATTTAATTATCTTGACCGTAACGGCGTGCTTCTACTTCGGGAGAAAGGCATTCAACCCATGCTATTAAACCCGGCCTCCGACCCAGTATTGGAATCAGCGGCCCAGTATTTAGGCATCAACTGTGTATTCCCCGGGGAAAAAGAGCAGGCTCTGACATCGTTGGCTAAGGAATATAAGCCGGAAACGGTAGCCTGGGTTGGGAATCAGGCCAGGGACCTAAGAGTGATTGAAGGCTTAGGGTTAAGTCTGGCAGTTAAGGAAGCCT
>JBLMZW010000019.1:0-7068 GCA_050259035.1 Chitinophagales bacterium
GTTTGTGATCAGCGATTCACCGATAACATTGATAAATACCGACCTGGATTGGCGGCATTTTTAAGAGACGCCATGCATTTTTATTGTGATAATCTATAATACCTGAAACCTGGTGCCCGGCTAATTGCCGGGCTTTTTTATTCGGTGACCTAAAGGTTAATACTGCTCTGGCAGAGCCGATTTGCGATATTAAGCCTGCCTAATGGGATGCTTTGCTAGTCCTTCTACAATCACTTTATGTCGAAATACAACGAATCAAGGCAGGATTTTAAATTAAATAAAACGAATATCTCCATATAATGCTAATGGGACATCGACAAGACTATGTCTCTTCGGGTAAATCCAGCGAAACACCACCCAGCAATTACCTTTTCTAGCGAGGTAAGTACATGAGCTTGAAACGAAAAACCTGGATAATCATCGGACTCATAGTACTTTGTGGAACAATTTTTTTTAATTTTGTGGCGAGAAGCATATTAAGTAAAACTATTGACCGTCTGGAGACCCGTGAAGTTAATAAGAACGTACAAACTACGGTCAACGTTCTAAATAACGAGACCAGGAAGCTGAACGGTATAGTTGCTGACTATGCCAATTGGAATGATACATATTATTTCGTAAAATATCCAAATTCGGAATACCTAACCGAGAATTTCGGGCCTGCTTTCTTTATCAGTCAGGGAATTGACTTTGTCCTGATAATTGATTCCTCCAACCAACCGGTATTTGTCAAAAGATATGATCGGGTCCAGAATAAGGAGATTCCCGCCAATCCCGCGCTTACCAACCTAATTGGAAATAATTGCATGCTAATACCTAAGGATCTCAAAGGGACCAATGGGGTATATGTACTTCCCGAAGGGCCGATAATCCTTTCTGCCCATTCCATATTAACCAGCGAATTTAGAGGTCCTACCCGGGGAGTGTTAATAATGGGGCTATATCTTGATAAAAATCAACTAAAAAAAGTAGACAATATAACCCGTCAAAAGACTGCATTGTACCGGTATGATTCAGACAAGCTTACTAACATTCGTCAACAGCTTTCCCAGTCAAAGGTTTCAACGCTGGTTAGACCCCTAAATGACAACCTGGTGGCAGGATACTTCATATTAAGGGATGTCGAAAACAAACCCGCCTTAATTTTGGAGGTTTATATACCACGTGAATTACATGCCATGGGCAAGACGTTTATGGATAATGCTATCAGGATTTCACTGGCTTTAATCTTGGCAATCGGTCTAATCATAATTCTACCGGTTAATAGACTGATAATTAAACGAATCATGAACCTTAACCATAGTGTTAATCTGATAGGAACCAGCGGTGGTATTGACCATAGAGTCCCGGAAGAAGGCAGAGATGAGATATCAAGTCTAGCCAGAAGTATTAATGAGATGTTGCAAGCCCTGGAGCAGTCGCAGCATAATCTGAAAAACCAATTATCGTATTTAAACACCTTATTGGATAATTTGAATGAACTTTTCTTAACCTGTGATAACCACGGCTACGTGACCATGATCAATCGACGGTCTAACGAATTTTTGGGTTTTGATTCTACGGAACTAATAGGAACTCATATTTTTAATTTGTTGCCCACATTAAACCGCGAAAAGATTGTTCAAGATATCGGTCGGAAATGGCTAAGAGACAAAGTATTAGAATCCATGGAAATTGAGATACAAAGAAAGAACGGAACTGCTATGTGGGGACGGGTAAATGCCTCACCAATTATTATTGATGGAGAGCAAAAAGGTATAGTTATCTTAATCGAAGATTTTACTGCCCATAAAGAAGCGGAAGATAACTTAAGGTATTTAGGAACGCATGATTCTTTGACCCATGTCTTTAACCGTACCTACTATGAGCAGGTTATAACTAATTTACATAATAGGACACTTGACCGGGTTGGATTAATTGTATGCGATATAGATGGCTTAAAAATGGTAAACGATATGCTTGGACATGACATAGGAGATCAACTGCTTATCGAAACCTCGCAGTTATTGAATCAATCCATTGGAGACACCGGAATGTTGTTTAGAGTTGGAGGAGACGAATTTGCTGTAGTTTTACCTGATTGCAGTCAGACGGAATTAGATAATATATGTAATCTGATACGCACGGGGTTTACTGGTTTCCATTGGAGCCTTACCCAGGCTTCTTTAAGCATATCCATTGGTTCAGCATTATGGATAAAGGGTATTGACGATATAGCAGATGTGATAAGGATTGCTGACAATAATATGTACCGGGAAAAACTTTATAGCAGCCGAAGCAGTCGGGCCTCAATCGTGGCTGCTCTTACTAAAGCCATGGAGGCTCGAGATTTTGCCACCGAAGGACATGCTGACCGCCTCCAGGATCTGGTGGTTAAGTTGGGAAAGAAAATCGGGTTACCCGTAAATCGCCTTACCGAACTCAAGCTCCTGGCTAGATTCCATGATATCGGTAAGGTAGGCATTCCCGACCGGATTCTTTTGAAACCGGGGCGACTTACCCCCGGAGAAACGGTAGAAATGCAATTTCACTGTGTTATTGGTCAACGAATAGCACAGGCTGTACCTGAACTGGTTCCTATTGCTGATTGGATACTAAAACATCACGAATGGTGGAATGGAGGAGGTTATCCTACCGGACTAAAAGGACAGGATATTCCTTTAGAATGCAGAATTCTAGCGATTGCTGATGCTTATGATGCTATGACCAGCGACCGCCCATACCGACCGGCCATGTCCCGGAAAGATGCTTTAGAGGAACTGGAACGTTGTGCTGGTACACAATTTGATCCGGTTTTGGTGGGGCACTTTATTGAGATAGACCAGGATACTTCTTAGTGACATCAGAATGAACAATTATTAGAACGGGCTATATTCTACTCAGGATAAAGGCCTCCTTAATGAAAACATTCGCAATGTTTAAGGTTGAATTTTGTAGATAGCCTGCGCTAATTGCTCTAGGTTAGTGCATTCGAATACCCCGTCACAATACTTTTTATAAATACTAATGCTGCAATCGCCCCGGTTCCATCTATCAAGGGGTTCTGGCATAAACCAATAAATACGCTTAACCCTGGAACGTATCTCTTTTAGAAGCTCTGGCCGGGACGGGAACCAATTGGTGCGAGCATCCCCCAGTATCAAGACCGTGCTCTTGAAAGTTAAAAAGCTACCGTATTTACTTAAAAAACTTTGAAAAGAAGCCCCGTAGTCCGTATACCCATTCTCAACTACCCCGGATTTAAACAGGACATCCCTCCGCATGCTGGAAAGATCGGCAGATTTGAGCAATAAAGTGATATCGTCAGCACGATCCACAAAACCAAAACTTTTTACCTGACGATAAAACCTTTCTAAAGAATGCATTAGGGTCAGGGCAAAAAAGCTAAAGTGTAAACAGGAGTCTGATACGTCACTTAAAGCCACAATAACCGGTTTCTCTTTCTTCTTTCGTTTAGCATAAAGGTTGGCCAGAATGCCTCCGGTGGAAAGACTGGCTCGAACCGTCTTGCGATAGTCCAATCGATCAGCCTGATTTTTTCGTGTTTTAGTTACCAGTTTAGCTGCTAATCGTTTAGCCAGGGAAGGAATAAAGGCCTCCATCCGTTTTAGATCTTCAAAACTAACCTGGTCGAAGTCTTGTAAAAGTAAGCTTTTCGACCGCGTGGGTATGCCTGTCTTTACGGCACTATTTTTAGAACTCTGGAAGCCGGGTATACTTTCCTCGCGCTGATGCTGATCAGTATACATTTGGAGGCGATTATCAGATTGAAAAGTTGAATCCCATAAACAGTCTCTACAATTATTAAGGACTATGTTGTGATCCTTAAAATGAAGTTTATAGATGTCATTAAATATGGGAAGCAGGGTGCCGTCCTTTACTAGAGTGGTGGCTAAGGCAGAATGAAATATTGGTTCGTCTGACCAATCAATTAACAACAAAGAGCGGCAGCAATCCTGGGTTTGGGCTAAACCAAAGGGAATGCCTGCTTTTCTCAGATCATCAAAAAATGCTTCCAGGCGATCAAAAACACTACGGATTTTGCCCACCTCCAAATCAAGCTTTAGCCTCGATTAAATCTTTCACTTTTTCTAAATCCTCATGATATTTCAGAATAACGTTTAAGGTTTGCCGTATGGCGTTAGTGCACAATTCATCGTAACCCAGAGCTACAAGTGACATAGCCCAATCAATACTCTCTCCAACACTAGGGCGCTTTTTCAGATTTAGAGATCTGAATTCCTGAAGGGCCAATGCTATCTGTTCCGCCAATCCTTGATGTAAATCTGGCACTTTCATTTCCAGAATAAGTTTTTCTATTTCGGGAGAAGGAAACCCAAGATGTAAGTAGAGACAACGCCTTTTTAAGGCTTCTGACAGTTCACGGCTGGCGTTTGAGGTAAGGAAGACCACTGGCCGGTTACGGACCGAAAGAGTTCCCATTTCCGGAATAGTTATTTGATATTCCGCCAGTAATTCCAGGAGCATGGCTTCAAACTCCATATCAACTTTATCAATTTCATCAACCAATAATACACTTGGCTGTTCCGATAGAATTACTTGCATTAACGGCCGCGGAAGGAGAAAATCTTCAGAAAAAACCTGCTTTTCAACCTCATCTACGTCTAGATTCTTATTTGCCACTGCTTGAATATGTAAAAGCTGCTTTTTATAATTCCACTCATACATGGCCTTAGAATCGTCAATTCCTTCATAGCATTGAAGGCGAACCAGTTTATAATTAAAAGCTTGGGCAAATGACAGGGCGATAGAAGTTTTCCCGACTCCAGCCGGGCCTTCGACCAGAACAGGTTTGCCTAGATTAAGTGCCAGATATAGTACAGTTGAACAATAATCGTCACAAAGATATCCTGCGGTTCGCATACGAGTCTGAATCGACTTTAACTCATTCTCAGTTTTCATCAAGTCAATCCCCTTTCGTCCCAACACTCTTTCTTAAGTCCGACAACCATTTGATCCGCAATTCTTCGTTTATAATCCCATATTTAATAATGGCGATGCGATAATGATTTACCCCTTTGCTAATCATGGACTTTTTAGTCTGACGGTATTGGACCAGGCGGTTGCATGAATTTTTTATTTCCTGCTCAATAGCGAGAGAAGCCTCCTCGGGCGTAAGGTATTTAAAATAATTACATTTTTCCAGAAAGGGATACCGGTTGAAAAAATCATATCTTGGCCCCCCGTCTTCCTCATCCGAGATAAGCCATTTTACGAATTCCTGACGGCCGGCCTCTGTTACCTCGACTTTCTTACGAGAATTACCTTCATCGGCTTCCCGCTTAATAAGGTTTTCCGCTTCCAGCTTTTTTAGAGTGGTATATAAAAGTCCCTCGTTCACCTCGGGTCCCACCGGATAAAACTCGGAGTATGCTTTTTTCATGATCTCGTAACCGTGCGAAGGAGAGTCTAAAAGGTAACCCAGGAGCATTTGCTTAAAACTCATACAACCACCTCCCATAAAATACCTTACCACTAAGGTATACCTTAATGGTAAGGTATACCTTAAAAGGTGTCAATAAAAAAAGTTTATGTTGTCTTTGTATTTATAAGCCATTGCCTTGGTCAACCCGGGAATTTTCTTTATAATAATGTCAAGGTCTAAACACAAATGTTTGATTTGGCCTGTTAGAATGGGAATAATTATATAAAGATGTTGGTGTGAACTAACCAGTTTGCTAGGGAGACCTTTGCATGCGGATGCAGTAATGGTAAATTAGTATTACTATAAGCCCGGATAGACATGTTTATGGGAGGAAGAATAATGAAAACACCTGATGCGGAGTCAATAATGAAAAACGAGGAAGAAGATTTGAAAAATTCCTCTCCCAATGTAGTAGCTCCTTCAAATTTCATTGACAACATAATACTGGATGATTTCAAAACGGGTAAGCATGGAAACCGGGTACATACCCGTTTTCCCCCTGAACCTAATGGGTATCTTCATATCGGGCATGCTAAATCCATTTGTTTGAATTTTGGCACCGCTAAGAAGTTCGATGGCCCGTGCAATCTTCGTTTCGATGATACCAACCCCAGCAAAGAGGAGATCGAATATGTAGATTCTATCCAGGAAGATGTTCGCTGGTTGGGTTTTGACTGGGAAGATCGGAAGTTTTATGCCTCAGATTATTTTGAACAATTGTACGAATTCGCTATTCAATTGATTAAAAGTGGTAAAGCCTACGTGTGCGATCTGAGTGCGCAAGAGACTCGAGATTACCGGGGCACTTTGACCGAGCCAGGGAAAGAAAGCCCATATAGAAACCGCTCGGTTGAAGAGAATCTTGATCTATTCCAACGTATGCGAGCCGGAGAATTTGATGATGGTTCCCGGGTTCTGCGGGCAAAAATAGATATGGCTTCGCCTAATCTTAATATGCGGGATCCGGTTTTATATCGGATATTAAGATCTTCTCATCACCGAACCGGTGATAAATGGTGTATTTATCCCATGTATGATTATGCCCATCCGATATCGGACGCCCTGGAAAACATAACTCATTCTATATGTACGCTGGAGTTTGAAGACCACCGGCCTCTTTATGACTGGTGCTTGGAATCCTTGGGCTTTAATCCCCATCCGCAGCAAATAGAGTTTGCCCGGTTAGACCTGACCAATACGGTGATGAGTAAACGTAAATTGCGGGAACTGGTGGAACAAAAACATGTTAATGGATGGGACGACCCCCGTATGCCAACTATTTCAGGACTGAGACGGCGCGGTTATACTCCGGAAGCCATAAGGGACTTCTGTGAACGGATCGGAGTAGCTAAAAGTAATAGTTTAGTTGACGTAGCTTTATTGGAGCATTGCATTAGAGAGGATCTGAACAAAACAGCACCTCGTGTCATGGCAGTCTTGCAGCCCTTGAAAGTGGTGATAGACAATTATCCTGAAGATAAGATAGAGACCCTAGTTGCTGAAAATAATCCGGAGAATCCAGATATGGGGTCACGTGAGATACCTTTCTCAAGGGTTATATATATTGAGCAAGATGATTTCATGGAGGATCCTCCTAAAAAGTATTTTAGGCTGTCTCCGGG
>JBLMZW010000020.1:0-3882 GCA_050259035.1 Chitinophagales bacterium
TCTGCTATGTGCCATAGGTCAACTGTTAATGGATTTAACCAAGCCACAGATTAAGCCCGGCCATATACTGGTGGGTTATGTGGTAGGGGGGTGTATTTTATCTGCTGCCGGACTGTATCAATTTCTCGTTGATCTGGGGGGGGCGGGAGCTACCGTGCCATTGTCTGGATTTGGTCATTTAATGGCTCAAGGGGTCATTGAAGCAGTAAAGACAAAAGGTTTCTTGGGTGTATTTACCGGTGGAGTTGAATCCGCAGCCGGAGGTATCACGGCCGCTGTAGTTTTTGGTTATTTGATCACTCTCCTTTTTAATCCAAAAGGCTAAATTCTTTTTGTATTAAAACTAAAGTCTAACAAGCATGGATTCGTATGTTGGGGTTGAATCTTGCTTATCCCCTTTATTTTTAAAACCATTAAGAAAGGCAATAGTATGAAAAAACAAGTAATCCTGGTTACTGATGGGGACCAGGTAGCTCAACAGGCTGTCTACCAGGCATGTAAAAATTTAAACCTATGCCCTATCATGGCATCCGGCGGTAATCCAACCCCATTAAAGGGTACTGCAATTCTAAGCCTTATTACCAGGGCTCCTTTTGGACCTGTGGTGGTTATGGTTGATGACCGCGGCAAGGTTGGTCAGGGTAAAGGAGAACGTGTTTTGGAATACCTCCTAAATAACGAAGAAATTCATGTTCTAGGTGTGGTTGCCGTAGCTTCCAACACTAAAAGGGCAGGCGGTGTCGTGGTTAACGAATCAGTGGACTGGAGAGGCAAAATAATTAGCCAACCGGTTAATAAGGAAGGAAAGCCTGAACGGAAAGAAAACCTCTACCTGGAAGGTGATACGGTAGAGGTACTGAGCCATTACCCGACAGTAAAAGTGGTGGGCTGTGGCGATTTAGGAAAAATGGAAGGAAACGACGATCCTCATAAAGGAGCAATGATAACTACCGCGTGTTTTGAACGATTGCTTGAATAGGCTTGATGTGGCTGGAAGACAATAAATGAAGCGAATACATTAAGAATTTATTGGTTCTTATTAAGCAGTTTTAACGATTGGTTCAAAAAAGAACACAACCCAATTGCAAAAAAAAGAGGAATTTGAGGTGAATCTTCTTTGAAGGTAGGCATACCTAGGGCCATGTTTTACCACTACTTTTTTCCCTGGTGGAAAACCTTCTTTACCGAATTGGGTTGTGAGGTAGTCGTATCCCCAGATACCACCAGGCAAATGGTAGATAAGGGAGTTACTGCAGCTGTAGCCGAAGCTTGTTTCCCGGTAAAGGTATTTTACGGACATGTTTGTTACCTTTGCGAACAAGACATAGACGCTGTTTTTGCTCCTAGAATCGTTAGTATCGAGCCCAAAATGTACATTTGTCCGAAAATGATGGGTATACCGGATATGATTAAAGCTCAGGTAAACGCTTTGCATCCGGTAATTGACCTTTGCATTGATTTTAGTAAAGGGACAGAAACCTTTAAAAAATCTCTTAATACGATGGCCAATTTTATGAATCGTAAACCGTCAGATCTTTATCACGCCTGGCAGAAAGGCGAAAAAGCCTGGGGCGAATACAATGAAATCTGTTTACAAGGGCATTGTTCATTGGATGCGATGAAGATATGGGAAGGGGACCAACCGGGGGATTATAACGATAGTGATTTGACTATCGGAGTATTAGGACATAGTTACAATTTAAACGATAGTTCGATTAGCTTAGGGCTGTTCAGAAGACTGAATGAAATGGGAATAAGGATTGTTACCGCCGAAATGATACAGCAGCACTGGATTAATACCATGGCCGCGACTCTACCTAAACGAATGTTTTGGACCATTGGGAAAGACCTGGTTGGAGCAGCTCTGGCAATGGATAACGATGATCAAATCGATGGAATGATCTATCTATCGTGTTTTGGATGTGGGTTGGATTCTATGCTGGCTAAGCTGGTAGAACTGAGGGTATCCAAGCCCTATATGATGCTGACAGTTGATGAACACAGTGGAGAAGCCGGGGTAATTACCCGGCTGGAAGCCTTCAGTGACATGCTGAAAAGGAGGCCATGGCGTGAAGATAACTTTCCCTCATATGGGCAATCTTTATATACCAATCAGATCCCTGTTGCAGAACCTGGGTCATGACGTGGTTGTTCCTCCTCCCTGCAGTAAAAAGACTTTGGAGATTGGGTTGCGGTATTCTCCGGAATTCGTGTGCTTACCGTTAAAAATTAATATCGGGAACTTTGTGGAAGCCATAGAACAGGGGGCTGACAGTGTATTAATGGCGGGAGGCTGGGGACCATGCAGATTCGGTTATTATGCCCAGCTTGAGCGTGACATACTGCATAAATTAGGGTACAAATTTGACTTGTTTGTTCTTGAAAGTCCTGATAACCGGATGAAGGAACTGATTGGAGAGGTAAAAACCCTGAAAACAGATAAATCGTGGGGCCAAGTAATACATGCCATTAAGTTAGCCTGGGAAAAATTAAAAGCTTCGGATCAGATGGAAATGCTGCTGGAATACTGGCTGCCACGCGCGGCAGACAAGGATCAGGCAGAAAAGGCTTATCACTATGGCCTGCAAGACATTGACTCCAGTCCAGACCGCCGTACAGTCCGGGGAGTCGTTGATGACTATCGTGCTAAATTCAAAAACCTGCAAATATCGGAACCGGAACCGTTGAAAATCGGGCTGGTAGGAGAGGTTTACACTATTTTGGAGCCATTTGCGAATTACGATATAGAGAGATCTCTTGGAAGAATGGGAGCCGAAGTTACCCGTTCAATTTACCTTTCGCACTGGGTTAATGACCACTTGTTGGGAGGCCTATTAAAGGTCGGTAGCTCAAAGCCGGTATTGCCCCTTTCCGCTCCCTACCTTAACTACTGGGTTGGGGGACATGGCCGGGAAAGTGTAGCCTATACGGTGAAATTTGCCCGGCAGAATTTTGATGGAGTTATTCAGATTGGGCCTCTTACCTGTATGCCAGAAATAGTAGCCCAGTCGATCATGGGCCGGGTTCAGCAGGTTGAGGGGATTCCAGTTATGAGCCTGTATTTTGATGAACATGCCGGACAGGCCGGACTGAATACAAGATTAGAAGCCTTCTTAGATATGATTAGATGGCGGAAAACAAAAGCCAGGGAGGCCTAAATGGTTAAAGGATTTCTGGGCGTCGATATTGGATCAGTTAGCAGCAATTTTGTGGTTCTGGATGAAAACCGCGAGGTTGTTACCGATATTTACTTGAGGACTATGGGAGACCCGGTTAAAGCCATTCAAATCGGATACGGAAAAATTATGGAACAGATACCGGATTTAGAGCTGTTGAGTGCTGGCACAACCGGCAGCGGACGTTATCTGGCTTCTGTTATGCTGGGTGCTGATGTGGTTAAAAATGAGATCACTGCTCATGCTGTTGGAGCCACCCATTTCCATCCTGAAGTACGCACCATAATTGAAATTGGAGGACAGGATTCCAAACTTATAGTCTTACGTGATGGCGTGGTGGTGGATTTCGCAATGAATACCGTATGTGCGGCCGGTACTGGTTCGTTTCTGGATCAACAGGCGTCACGCTTGAACATTCCCATTGAGCATTTTGGCGAAATGGCCCTGACGGCCGACCAGCCGGTAAGAATAGCCGGGCGTTGCGGGGTATTCGCTGAATCGGATATGATTCACAAGCAGCAGATGGGCTATCCCAGCGGCGAAATTATAGCCGGGCTATGCGACGCACTGGCCAGGAATTATTTAAATAATGTTGGCAAGGGAAAGGATATAGAAAAACCGGTAGTCTTTCAGGGCGGGGTTGCAGCGAATCGAGGTCTCAGGAAGTCATTCGCCAAGCTTTTAGGTTTTGAAGTCGAAGTACCAA
>JBLMZW010000021.1:0-7899 GCA_050259035.1 Chitinophagales bacterium
GGTGGCGTCCACCGGGCTAAACGAAGCCAGTCTGAAAAGGGAAAACATACCTTACGCAGCTTCCTATACCCATCCTGCGCCCTATGCCACTTATTACCCCGGGGGGAGAACCATGGCTATAAAGCTGCTCTTTGACCCGGAAAAGGGGACTATCCTGGGGGCTCAAATTTTAGGCTTCCAGGGAGTTGATAAGCGAATTGATGTTCTGGCGACCTGTATTAAAAACAATCAGACGGTCTTTGACCTGCAGGAACTGGAACTGGCATACGCACCTCCCTTCTCATCAGCCAAGGATCCGATTAACATGGCCGGGTACGTAGCCGGAAACATAGTAAAAGGTGATATGGAAGTGTTTCACTGGAATCAGATTGAGGATTTCGCAGTTTCAGATTCGCTATTGTTGGACGTTAGAACCCCGGCGGAATTTGCTCAAGGTGTTATTCCCGGTGCGGTCAACATCCCGGTGGACGAATTACGCCAGAGGATCAATGAGATTCCCAAAGACAAATTGATCCTGGTATATTGCCGAGTGGGTTTAAGGGGTTATATAGCCTACCGGATACTAAAACAGATGGGCTACCAGCGGGTTAAAAATCTAAGTGGCGGCTGGCTGACTTACGAAGCAGCCAGGCAATAATGAAATAAAAATAAAACAGGGGGAAGCAATAAAAGGGCTTCCCCCTGAACTTACCGCTAATCGCGTGGGCCTTTTTCGATGTACTTACGGCCTTTGCGAAGCATCAATCCACCTAAGAAGAGTCCGTTCATAAACGCCCAGGGAATCATAAGTTGCTCGAAATGAAACCCGTCCCGGACGCGCTCTTCCATCTCATCCATATTAAACAAGGCGGTCCCTCCTTTTTTTCTTAGTCTTTGTCGAAAAGGAACAAATTATTAGAGAAACTACCTTAAGTTTTTATTTCTGTTTGTTTATATTAACCTTTGCGCCGTTGCCGTTGTTTTTGCCATTTCCGTTGGTGGCGTTTGATTCGTTAATCAATTCAATTATTTCCTCTTCTGACAGGGATTTAGCTACGTAAATCGTGCTCAATCTGGTCAGGTCAATCTCATGGGGCTGTTTTAAACGGGTTAAAAATCGGTCAAAAACTACTCGTATTATCGGTCTGGTAGGGGAATCTTTATTAACGTCCATGATGATTCCTATTTCACCCGTATTCAGTTTAACCACACTTCCCACCGGGAAAATGGCTATATTCGCCACCAGCGAAGCTACTGAGCGAGGATCTAATTGTACGTTGGCCATTCGGCTTATTATAGTAACTGCCTGATTCACTGAATAGGCTGGGCGATAAGGCCGATCGGCCAGTAGAGCGTCATATACGTCCGCCACAGCTACGATCCGAGCATAATCATGAATTTCTTCGCCAACTAAGCCACGAGGATATCCTTTACCATGCCACTGCTCATGGTGTTGAAAAGCGATATGGGCCGACAGAAGCGGCATCTCATCATAATTCCGAAGAATATCGTAACCGTATTCGCAATGACGTTTAATCTCCATGTACTCTTCCCGGGTTAATTCACCAGGTTTGCTAATCAATTCACGGGCCAGCCTTATTTTACCGATGTCGTGCAACAAGGCACCGACCCCTAATTCCATAAGTTTAAGCTGATGGAAACCCCTGGTAATGCCTGTCATTAGAGAGAGTACACATACGTTTACCGAATGACTGAAGGTATAATCGTCAAAGGTTCTAATATCTACCAAATTGATCATTATTTCACGGTTAGACAGGAGTTCATCTATCAGATGTTCCACTGTATCTTTTACCGCCCGGATATTCATGCGTTGTTTGTATTCCAGGGCCTGAAAACTATTCTTAACCATTATGGTAGTTTCAAGTCTTGTTTCTTCGGATATTACGTCAACAATCTCTGCCGAGTCAAAAATCTCATCTTTAATATAAATTGATGAGAGTCCTAATTCGAATAATCTTTTTATGTATTTTTCCGAGAGTTCCATTCCAGCAGTCAACAGTACCCGGCCTTCACTGCTGTATATGGTACGGGCCACAATCATTCCCGGTTGTACGGACTCCAGAGATACTCTTCGCATGGGCACCATCCAATTGTTTAAATACTATGCAATTCTTTTTTCATCCGGGTAATCCTGTTTGTGGATGATACTTTTTTAAACTCAATCTTATAATTCATCGAATTTTATGGGAAAATCTTTAATCGATAACGAAAAAAAGATTCAAAAATTTTGGATTTACCTCCGCTTTACGGAAAATGGTTATAGTCCTTTCTATAAGGCAAAACGGGGAATTGCGGGGGACCTAAGAAAATGATAAAGTTTATTTGATAAAAAACTTTAGGAGAAGACATGAAGAAAAAACGGGCTATCTTTCCTCGCAGTCTATTCAAAAGTTTGAGTGAAGATGTTAAATCCTTAATGGATTCCAATGAAGGAATGCTTCTGGCTTTGGAAATCTTGGATGACATCCCCTTTGAAATGAGACCACGTATAATCGAAGGGCTGTCAGGTTTTTATCTTGATGAAATGGCACAGTTTTTTCACCTGGTTAAGGAAGAATACGGCAAGGAATTAGAGGCTGTATGCAACCGGGCTCTGGAAAAGTACCAACTAGCCGGTATTAATTCAATTAAACGGACTTTACAGCCTGGCCAATTCTTTAAGGCATATACTTCCCGCACCAGAAACAGCGGTCAAGTTACTCTGGATGTGGCCTGGCACCAGGAAGGCGGCATGGTTGATGTAGAATGCTTCTTTCTGTCCTTCTGTCAGGATGGCATCCATGGATTCTTTGTTATGTCGGAAGTTCCTGCCCGGGAGTATGTAAATGATCGCCTGGCGATTTCTGACATGCTGGAAATCGACCTGGATGAGGCCTGCTTTTTGCTGCAGGAAGCCTATAATTGCAACATAAGGAACATGACCCGCCCCGCCCTGGGGAAGTTTTTATATAAAAAATACTTGGATTACCCACTGCTTCCGGGAACCAACCATGCCTTTGAACTGGCTGCTAAAATGTCTCCTGATCTTACTCAGGGGGAACTGGTAAACAGCTTTTTCTGGGCCATGCGGCATCACGACCAGTCTTATGCCAGTGCCTTAATAGATCCCGGCGCGGACCTGGGCTTTGACCGGCCCCCGATTTCGGACTTTTTTAGTCCTAACCTGCCTATTATTGAAGCCTGTGTGGACAGGTTTACCACCCTGCGCAACCGGAGTGAGGTTTATGCCCACCTGGTTCAGCTTCAGGGAGAGGACCTTTTCCGCAGTGAGTTAACATTCTCCCTTATTAAAAAGGGAAAACGGTGGTTAATACTCAATGTGACCAGAGAATTTTTTCAGCAAATTGCCAAAGGCGAACCCAGTCCTTTTGAGGATAAAGTGGAATGCGCGGTTTACGAGATCCTGGATCAGGATGCACTTTTCGGAGCCTTAGAGGAATTGGACGATATTCGTGAAGTTGGGGAACTGCCATTCGGCGTTCATTTACGCATTCCCCAGCAGGACAGCGTGACGGAGGGGGTTTACTTTCTTAGCGGAGTCCTGGCTGACATAGTGGTAAACGGTGATGAACTGGTGGTAATAGCCCGGGATTCAAAGTCTATTACCGATATCAATGAACCCTTGACGCGCAACAGCGGTCAGGTTCAACTGGTTCAAAACTATCAGGTCGAAGTATTCGCTGCCTATGCCTACCTTTCCGGTCAGTACCTCCGTTTTGAGGACGTCTTAAACGGTGAGAATGAGGAGTTATTTTTCGAGGACGGGTTAAGGTTTGTTACCGCTCGTTATTCTATTCGGGATATGGACCGGGTTACTGAAAAACTGGGGCATCTAAAAAAGAACAGCTATAGTTTTCCCGGTGAATGTCAGGTTTTCTACGAGTTTACAGGCGGTCGGCATAAGATTCTAATGGCGGAATATGTGCTGGGGAACAACTGGATAACAGTCTCAGCCTTCGGCGACAAGGAGTTCCAACTGGTGCGGCGCCGCTTTGAAAACGGTTTAAAGGATTGCCTTGAGTTCGAAGGGATAGAGCTTAAATGTGAAGGACTATTTGAGCTTATCAACAGTGAAGTTATTAAGAAGTACCCTTATCTCGAAAACGAATTAAAACAGGCTTACCTGGATAAATGGTACTATTCCAACCTGAAACCTCTGCAGGGGATGACACCCCGGGACGCAGCCCAAAGTGTAGAAGGCAAGCTGCTTCTATGGCAGATGTTTAAAGAGATGAAGCGCAAGGAAAGAATACGGCAGAATCTGGGGGTCGCAAATTACATCGAGCTAAAGGAATATATGATAAAGGTAAATATGCAAAAGAGTCAACCGTTATAAGTGAAAAACCGCTTGACAGTACCGGTTAAATCCCCTATACTTTTCAACAAAATTTCAACAGAGTATAATAATGAAATAATATAGATAAAAGCAATGATGGGAAGGAAGTTCCTTTGATCGTCAGGATAAAGAGAGTCGGGGCAGCTGAAAACCGATTCCTGCGCTGAGGATACGAGCATCGTCCCGGAGCCGCGCGTTGAAAGGTCCTATTTCAGGGCCCGGGTAGGCGTAGCCGGACTGAGTCCGTTAGCAAGATTAAAGGTGGTCGCAACAGCGACAACCAGGGTGGTACCGCGAGAAGACCCTCTCGTCCCTGGCTTAATAAGCAGGGCGTGGGGGATTTTTTATTTTTTTTTACCGGTTAATAGATATTTCGATTAAAAGAGTTTTACAGATGTTAAAAAGACGGTTGAATAGGGGTGTTGGCATGATTAGTGATTCCGTAAAGAAGGGCTTAGAAAAGGCACCGCATCGTTCCCTTTTTAAAGCTCTGGGTCTGCTTGACGAAGAAATGAACCGCCCCCTGGTGGGAATTGTAAACTCGGCCAATGAAATAATACCGGGGCATATTCATCTGGATAAAATTGTTGAGGCTGTTAAGGCGGGAGTTCGCCTGGCCGGCGGAACCCCCCTGGAGTTTTCCACTATAGGTGTATGTGATGGCATAGCTATGAACCACATTGGGATGAAATACAGCCTGGGAAGCCGGGAACTGATCGCGGATTCAGTGGAAATTATGGCCCGGGCCCATGGTTTCGATGCCCTGGTCATGGTCCCCAACTGCGATAAAATTGTTCCGGGCATGATTATGGCTGCCGCCCGGCTTAATATACCATGTATCGTCATTAGTGGCGGCCCCATGCTCCCCGGGAATTTCAAAGGGAAAAAGGTTGGTTTAAACGATGTGTTTGTTGGTGTGGGCGCGGTAGCCAGCGGCCGTATGAGCCAGGAAGATCTTGACCTTTTAGAAGAAATGGCTTGTCCTGGCTGCGGTTCCTGTTCCGGTATGTTCACCGCCAACAGCATGAACTGTCTAACCGAGGCCCTGGGCATAGGCCTGCCTGGCAATGGAACCATTCCGGCGGTATATTCAGCCCGCATTCGGCTGGCCAAAACGGCGGGCATGAAGATAATGGAGCTTTTAGAAAAGGATATCAAGCCTTTGGACATACTGACCAAAGAGGCATTCGAAAACGCCTTGACCCTGGATATGGCTCTCGGGTGTTCTACCAATACCGTTTTGCACCTGTTTGCCATTGCCAACGAGGCCGGAATCAAACTCGATCTTAACATGGTTAATCAGGTCAGTGGAAAAACTCCTCACCTCTGTAAACTGGACCCGGCCGGGACCCACTTCGTGGCTGACTTGAATGAAGCCGGAGGGATACAGATGGTGTTGAAGCGCCTTTCTGAAAAAGGCCTGGTAAACCTTGATAACATGACCGTCAACGCCTGTACCGTCGCCGAGAACCTGGCTAAAGCCGTGGGTTACCGGGACGATGTTATAAGGCCTTTAGATAATCCCTACGCCGAGACCGGCGGACTGGCGGTTCTATTCGGTAGCCTGGCTGCTGACGGGGCTGTAGTCAAGCAGGCGGCAGTGGAAAAGGAGATGCTGGTTCATCAGGGACCGGCCAGAGTCTTTGACAGTGAAGAGAGCGCATCTGAAGCCATCCTGGGACAAAAGATAAACAGCGGGGATGTAATAGTAATCCGTTACGAGGGACCGCGCGGCGGCCCCGGTATGAGAGAGATGCTGACCCCTACTTCCAGTATTGCCGGTATGGGATTGGACCGGGAAGTTGCTCTGATAACCGATGGACGTTTTTCCGGAGCCACCAAGGGGGCATCGATCGGGCATGTATCACCTGAAGCCTCATCCGGGGGGCCGATAGCCCTGGTTGAGGAGGGTGACATTATAAGCATAGATATTCCCGGCAGGAAGCTGGATCTACTGGTAGACGAAGCTACTTTGAACGCGCGCCGGGCTCAATGGAAGCCCAGAGAACTGAATATTAAAACCGGGTACATGCGGCGCTATGCCGAAATGGTTGAATCTGCGAGTGCCGGTGCTATTTTTAAGAAACTTGATTAAAAAAGGGGGGGGTTGAATGAAGTTAAGCGGAGCACAAATCTTCATTAAATGTCTGGAAGCAGAAGGAGTAGACGTAATCTTTGGCTACCCTGGAGGTCAGGTACTCCCAACCTATGATGCCTTATATGACTCTACCCTGAAGCATGTTCTGGTCAGGCATGAACAGGGTGCCGCCCATGCGGCGGACGGGTATGCCAGAGCGACCGGTAAGGTAGGGGTTTGCCTCGCCACATCAGGCCCTGGTGCCACCAATCTGGTAACCGGAATTGCCAACGCCTTCATGGATTCCATACCCATGGTGGCTTTCACCGGTCAGGTACCGGTTCCCATGATCGGATGTGATGCCTTCCAGGAAGCCGATATTACAGGTATTACCTTACCGATTACCAAGCACAACTACCTGGTGGAGAATATTGACGACCTTCCCCGGGTAATAAAAGAGGCTTTTTATATCGCAAGAACCAACCGGCCAGGTCCGGTGGTCGTAGATTTACCGAAGGATATTATGGCGGCCCAGGCGGAGTGGACCGGCTACCCCAAGGAAGTTAATCTTAAGGGATACCGGGTTATTAAAACTCCGAACCAGGGGCAGGTTATAATGGCCGCCAAAGCCATCGAAAAAGCGGAACGGCCTTTAATCTATGCCGGAGGAGGAGTAATCAGCAGCAATGCCGCGGCTGAACTCAAGGAGCTGGCCGAGATGAGGCAGATTCCCGTAACCACTACTTTGATGGGAATGGGGGCTTTCCCCGCCCACAGTCATCTTTATCTCGGCATGTTAGGGATGCATGGCACCCGGTATGCCAACTACGCTATTAGTGAATGTGATCTTATTATTGGAGTTGGGGTCAGGTTCGATGACCGGGTAACCGGTAATCTGGCTACCTTCGCACCCCACGCGGAAGTTATTCATATCGACATAGATGCCGCCGAGATAGGCAAAAATGTTCCTGTGAACATACCCATCGTAGGTGAGGTTAAGTCAGTTTTAACTGAACTTATCAGCCGGCTTACCCCCCGCACCGGGCTGACTGAGTGGCATAAAATCATTGAGCGCTGGAAAGATGAGTTCCCGTTAAGATATGGGGAATGCATGGAAGAAGGCCGAGTCAGATCCCAGTATGTTATTGAAATGATACAACAGGTAACTGACGGTGACGCGATAATCGCCACCGAGGTGGGACAGCACCAGATGTGGACCGCCCAGTTTTACCGATTCAATAAGCCCAGGACTTTTATTACTTCAGGCGGCCTGGGAACCATGGGATTCGGCATGCCGGCAGCAATCGGGGCTCAGATCGGATGCCCGGAGGCCAAAGTCTTCAACATCGCGGGAGACGGCAGCATCCAAATGAACATCCAGGAACTCTGCACCGCAGTAGAGCAGAAACTGCCGATCAAAATCTGCATTCTGAACAACCAGTTTCTGGGGATGGTACGGCAGTGGCAGCAGCTATTCTTTGACCGG
>JBLMZW010000022.1:0-93518 GCA_050259035.1 Chitinophagales bacterium
TGAGGGATTTCATGTTTTCGTTACTCAAATACAAGGTTCCACTGGAATCCATATAACCCACCCTTTCCTTCCCTATATGGATATTTATATGAAAGGGATAAAATAGGGGAACATTCCTGATCAAATTATTTGATATTAGGTTTCCTGGTTGCATGTAGAACTTGCTGGTAGAATTGAGCAGTTTAATCAAAGAAAGAGCCAAAACACCATATTGGGTCTTGGCCGTGTCAAATGAGAGAGGAAGTTTTAGCAACATTGGTAATAATATATTGGGTTTAGCCGATATTTTTATCTTCCCAATAATGATTGTATCTTCTTAAAGAACATACGAAAATCGAATACCCTTACGAATTGAGTTTATACTGGCCATCAAGTAAAGCTATACTATCTTTTCCTCTGTTCTTGACGATTCTGTTCCTGGCGATTCTGTTCTTTCTTTTCCTGTTGGCTGCAGTCTTCACAATCATCTATGCGCTGTCTTTGTTGTTCAGCTTGTCTCTGGTTGTCTCTCTGATTTCTCATGTCTTTCTGGTCCTTCACTTCATCACCTCCTTTGTTGGTTTAGTAGTATTATTCTCTCGCCTAATATCTTTTATCCCGGCAGTAATACCCGTAACCGATTACTAAGGAGGTGAAAATTAGCAGTTTATAAACAATCCTGCTTTTTCAAGTTTGTTTTCATAATATCTTCAGATAATGGGCCGCCCTATTATATTTTTCACACAAAAGAAGCTCAAAAAGTTCAATTAGGACCTTTAAATATAACCTGTGGGTGAACGGTTAAAAAACTTTAGTTCTTAACAAGAAAAGGAGAAAGAGGGTTGGTTATCCCTCTTTCATAAATCAGCAGGTTTTGTTCCTGTTGCTACTCATTCAATGAGTCTAAGGTTGTTTAATGTTTTTACAAACATTAAATTTAACAATGAGACTATAAAAATGGTCGGGGTGAGAGGATTTGAACCTCCGGCCTCCTGCTCCCAAGGCAGGCGCGCTAGCCAAACTGCGCTACACCCCGACGCAACAATTATTTTACATTGCGGAGCACCGCATGTCAATGGAACCAATATATCCACTGGCTGCTTTCAGGTTAATCTCCCATTGAATATTGATAATGTCCAATCGAGTGATTACATATTTAAATTTTACTCTGATGGCAAAAAAATAGGCCGGTAATTCCAGCCTATCTTATATTCTTCGCTACAGAAAAAGTTCTTAGTCCTTACCTATCATAGATGGGTTTCGTCCTAGCGGTTCCTCTAATACTGCATGTTCTATATTGAGCGGCTTACCTTCCACAGTCATCCCCACTTTATCTATTCCGGGCAGTTCAGTCAGGGTATTAACAATGGAGTTGATGGTCATAGATTCTCCCGCCGCTCCATGCCAGTGTTTAGTTTGCATTTCCTGTGAGAAATCAACCCATACCACTTTATTTTCAATTGTAACGGATTTTACCCTGGCCTCGGGGGGGATTGTCTTGTAATGCCCGGGCTCTTTCGGTCCATCAATCAATGCTTCTATAATAGTCTTAATTTCATCTTCCCTGGATGCACCGACAGGAATGGTTAAGTCTCTTTTTTCCGGAACCACCTTTTCCGCTTGCTGATTCGCGAAATAAAGAGTGACTTCCCTCATAGGGGCAGGGTTATTAAACCTGGTCATGAACCCCCGTGGTTGTCCGCTTAACCCAATAAGTTCTTTCCCTTCAATAAGTATCTTTACCCGTTTAACGCCATCTAACGATACCATGGTATTGACTATAGAACCTTCAGCCATTATTCCGGCCATTTCACCTGGAAAACCTTTAAATCCGCGCAAATTTACGGTCAGATCGGAATTAACTTTTTTGGTATTGATAACGCTGGTTCCAGAGGGAATGTTATTTACCAGGTCTTTTGACTCCGGGCCTTTAAGCAACTCGTCTAATACTCTGGCGTACTTGTCCTGGCCCTGGTGATAGATTACTGTCCTGGTTTCAGATTGGAGTTTCTCATTGAATTTGTCGGCGTAAAATAGTTTAGCTTTGATTGTATACTCTTTCGCTTTTGACTGTTCCGATTTTAGGGTACACCCGCCCATTTGGAACAGGCCAAATATGATCAGCAACAGGATTATTAAACATCTGCTATTTTTTCTCATGGCAATACCTCCTGTCATTTATACGTATCCTGACCGGCCTTGCTTACACGTTTATATCTTTACACCAGGAGTGTTATTTATGTAGCTATTGTTAGAGGTAAATCAGGCGTGGTTCGATCCTGCTCGCAGTTATTTCCACCAGGCCGTAGGAGGCTTTGGTACCAGCCCGGGGGTATGAGGGACTCCCCGGGTTTAAAAACCAGGTGTCTCCGGTTTTTTCAAGGTAAGGAACATGGGTGTGCCCGAATATAACCAGCCCGGCCCCTATCTCCCGGGCCCGGAAGTACAGGTTATTCATAGTTAGTTTAACCCGCTGCAGGTGTCCGTGAGTAAGTAAGATCTTAATGCCTTCCAGCGTAAGGATAACTTCTCGGGCTACCTTTTCATTTGAATCACAGTTGCCGCTGACAATATGGTACTTAAGTTGAAGTTGGCTCCCCAAGGTCATGCCATCGCGATAATGATCTCCGGTATGAAGAAGCAGGTCAATTCCTGGTAGGAGTTTAATTTCTTTTTTAATTTTCTCCAACTGACCGTGGGTATCGCCAGTTGCGACAACCCGCATATAGAAACCTCCCCATTGGGTTTAGAACGGCGGGGTGAAATTTTACTTGTTCTTCTCAAGCCAATCAATAATAATTTTGCCCGCTTCGTATAGTGCCCTGGCCCGGTGGCTAATTTGGTTTTTTACTTCACTCCCCAGTTCAGCGAAAGTTAATTCGTAACCCTTCGGTGTAAACAGGGGATCATAGCCAAAACCACCTGAGCCTTTAGGCCTAAAACCGATAGACCCTTCACAAGACCCCTCAACTGTTGTGTATTCTCCATTGGGGACTGCCAGCGCTATTACACATTTGAACCGGGCTGTTCTTTGTTCGCCCGGCACTCCCTCAAGCAATTGGAGAAGTTTATTATTATTAGCGATATCATCGGATGGTTCACCGGCAAACCGGGCGGAATATACCCCCGGCATGCCATTTAGGGCATCCACTTCCAGCCCGGAATCATCAGCCAGTGATGGTTTTCCGGTCTCGGCTGCAACTGTTGTTGCTTTTTTTATGGCATTTTCTTTAAAAGTTGATCCATCCTCAACAATGTCAGATACATTTGGAAAATCCTCGAGGGTCAGCAACTTGAGACTTCGGTCATTGAGGATTTCCAGCAATTCGCGTTTCTTATTCTGGTTTCTGGTCGTTATTACCAGAGTCAGGCTCATAAATAATCTTTTCTCCTATAATACTATGCTGTAATTCAACCAGTTGCTTTATCCCAGTTCCAGCCAGATCCAGCAGTTGGTCCAGCCGTTGACGACTGAAAGGCAATCCCTCAGCAGTCCCCTGTACCTCAACGAATTCACCGTTGCCGGTCATAACCACATTCATATCAACTTCAGCATTGGAGTCTTCTGAATATTCTAAATCCATGATAACTTCATCATTAACAATGCCTACACTGATGGCAGCAACATAATCCATTACAGGGATGCGCTCGAGTAATCCCCTATCTTTAAGTTTTCGCAGGGCTAAATACATAGCTACAAAGGACCCGGTAATGGAAGCCGTTCTGGTACCACCGTCAGCCTGAATCACGTCGCAATCGATCCAGACCGTACGTTCACCCAGCCCGGGCAGATCAACTACAGCTCGAAGAGCTCTTCCTACTAAACGCTGGATTTCGGAGGTGCGTCCGGAGACCTTTCCTTTAGCCACTTCCCTGGAAGTTCGGGTTTCAGTAGAACGAGGAAGCAATGAATACTCGGCGGTAACCCACCCGCTGCCGGTGCCTTTCAGAAAAGGCGGGACCCGCTCTTCTATGGAAGCCGCACAGATCACTTTTGTATCTCCGGCTTCTATTAACACTGAACCTTCCGCATATTTTAAGTAATCAGGAGTGATTTTAACCGGCCGCATTTCATTCCACTGTCTTCCGCTTATTCTCATTCAATCTTCTCCTTCATTATTTTATCTGTACAGGCTGTTTCCCATGGAATCTATGGCCACCAGGCACGGGAACTCTACAATTTCCAGCCGCATCACAGCTTCTGGTCCTAGCTCCGGGTAAGCTACTACTTCGGCTTTTTTTATTTTCGTTGAGAGTAAAGCACCCGCTCCCCCCACGGTGACGAAATAAACAGCTCCGTAATCTCTTATCGCCTGAACCACCTCAGGGGATCTTTGTCCCTTTCCTATCATTCCTTTAAGGCCTTTTTCTAATAGTAACGGAGTATAGCCGTCCAATCGGCCGCTGGTGGTAGGACCGCAGGAACCCAAAACCCGACCCTTAGTTCCCGGACAGGGACCGGTATAATAGATAACCTGCCCCGTTACATCAAAAGGTAACGATTGCTGTGTTTTGATGGCCTTTACTATTCGCTGATGAGCAGCATCCCGAGCGGTATATACTACTCCAGATAACAGGATGCAATCTCCTGCCCTCAGACAGTTTATGTCTTCATTAATTAAAGGAGCCTTAATAGAGTATTCCATAATAACCTCCAATAAAGACAAAAGAAAACTAAAGATTTATGGTATAGCGCCGGGTGGAATGGCATCCCAGGTTGATTGCCACCGGCAGGCTGGCAATATGAGTTGGATATACTTCGATGTTGACTCCCAGAGCGGTGGTTTTTCCCCCTAGACCCTGAGGACCAATGCCAGTTTCATTGATAGTATTTAATAGTTGCTGCTCCAATTCCGAGTTAGGGCCGGCTTGTCTGATAGGACGCATTAATGCTTTCTTAGCGAGGTATGCAGCTGTTTCCATGTTGCCGCCTATCCCCACCCCTATCACCAGGGGGGGACAGGGGTTGCTGCCAGCGGTCTTGACGGTATCCAATACGAAATCTTTCATACCTTCAACCCCGGCTCCCGGTTTTAGCATACCCAGGCGTCCCATATTTTCACTGCCGGCTCCTTTGGGAAAAACCGTAAGAGAAAACCCTTCTCCGGAAACCAGGTGGGTATGAAGGATACACGGTGTATTATCACCGGTATTTTTCCGAAAAAACGGATGCTCCACAACCGAAGCCCGAAAGCCCCCTTCCCGGTAGCCTTCGCTGATGCCTTTATTAACTGCTTCCTGTAAATCGCCTTTGATGTGGATATCCTGTCCTAGGGTAATATCAACCACCGCCAGTCCGGTATCCTGGCATAAAGCTAGTCCTTCTTTACTGGCCAGTTCTGCATTCTGCAGCAGCATTTTCAGTATAGTTCGGGCCCGGGTATCATTCTCATCCTCGTAAGCCTGTTCTAACGCTTGTTTGATATCGCCAGGCAAAACAGTGTTGGCCTGCAATGCCGCCTCATAAACGGCCCTAGTTATCTCTTGAGATGTAATTATTCTCATTATCAACCACCATATTTAGATTCTAGATTAATTGTTTCTACTTTTGTAAGTTCAGTTCCAATTAGCATTTTACCCGAGGAGAAAAAGGAATCAGCCGATCCAGTGGCAAAGTAGCGTGTATTCCCCTGATTACCTGAATTAAAGCCGCTACCTTCAGCCAGCAGGCTTTTAACCTCCACTATGGTTTCCCTGGCCGGATCTACTATCTCAACTAAGTCTCCGGTAATTCTGCTTATTACGTGCATCAAATACGGATAATGGGTACAACCCAGGACTACAGTATCAATTCCTTCAGACAAAGGCTCGTCCAGGTACTCTCTTACAGGATCTTCCACCGCAGGTCCATCGGTTATTCCTGCTTCAATTAATGGCACCAGTTTGGGGCAAGCAATCTCCCATACCCTGGCATCAGGAAAAACCTTGGTTATTTCCTTTCCATAAGCCCCGCTCTTAGTAGTAACAGCTGTAGCCATAACTGCGATCCTACGGTTTCTGGTTGTTCGAATAGTTCCTTTGACTCCGGGCTTAACTACTCCCAGCAATGGTACCGGGCACTTTTTCGTTAATAAGGGGAGTGTGGTCGAAGAGTGGGTTCCGCAAGCGGCTATTATCATTTTGACATTCTGTTCCAACAGGAAGTCTATTATTCTTACTCCATAACTTAACAGTTGTTCAAAATTTTTATCTCCATAGGGAACATGGGCGGTATCACCCACATAAATCATATCCTCACCGGGCATTTCTTCTGCCAGGGCTTTAACTATGGTCAAACCCCCGACCCCGGAATCAAAAACGCCGATTGGACAATTATTTAAAGGCAATCTGCCGACACCTCTTTCATAACCTGCTGTATAAGTCATCTTATATACTTTAGCACTTTTACCAATCACATTCTACTAAGCGCATTAATGCTAAGAGGAATTTGTCACATCAATACAGAACCTAAGAATGTGAGTTAGTAGGTGTGATTCCGTATCATGAGAATACCTTTTATTCTTTCAGGATATATGTCCTCTGTGCTTTATCACACTACTAAAAAATTTATGCTGAAAGGGTGAAGTCATGAACAGCAGTCTTAGAAAAAATCCGGTCGGTGACCAACCGCAAGTAGATCCTTCTAGTTATGTAGATCCAACAGCAGTAATCATCGGTCCAGTGAGGATTGGGAAAAACTGCTATATTGGGCCGACAGTAGTAGTTCGTGCGGACGAAGTTAACCCTGAAAACGGTAAAGTCGCGCCCGTTATTATAGGTGATGGAGTGAACCTGCAGGATGGCGTAATTATACATGCTCTGGCCGGTTGTGAAGTGGTAGTTGGCAACCATTGTTCCCTGGCGCATGGCTCTATTGTTCATGGACCTTGTACCGTTGAAGACGGATCATTTGTAGGATTCGGAGCCCTGGTTTTTAAAGCCCGGGTTGGAAAAGGTTCCATGGTAAAGCACGGAGCCATAGTTGAAGGCGTTGACATTCCCGCAGGTAAAGTAGTACCTACCGGATCGGTAATAACCACCATTGATGACCTGAATCTTTTGGTGGAAATAAACCACGACAACAAAGAATTTATGGAGGAAGTCGTTCATACTAATATTGGACTTGCCAGTGGCTATAAAGAAGTTTAATACATTAGACTTCATGCCATTGCTTAAATCCTATGGTTCCTGCTATTATGGAAAATGAATTTGGAAAGTAAGGGGGGTGGCTGCTTACTTTAAATGTCAAAAGCCCTTCGGTTTTCAAAAAAGAGGAATTAACATGTATTATGTAGAACGAAATTTAAGCTTTAAGAGTCACAATAACTATAATGGAGGTAGGTGTTAACAGAGAAAAATAATAACGATTAATTAATATTATTATTATTTTAATTTGAGTAGGAGGCTATTAAATGGCAAAAGACAGTCCTAGCAAACCCGAATTAATGTTAGTTAATATTAGCGATACGACTTCAAATGCAGGATGCCTGGGTTTAATGGGTTTTGGCATGACTACAGTATTGCTTAATATTCACAACGCAGGATTTTTTGGTCTGAATACTATGATTTTGGCTATGGGTATTTTTATGGGCGGGTTAGCTCAAGTTATTGCCGGGATCATGGAATGGAAGAAAAATAATACATTCGGTACGACAGCATTCACTTCTTACGGACTTTTTTGGCTTTCACTGGTTGTTATCTGGTTATTCCCCCAGGCTGGCGAGGCTGCGGCTCCAACTGCAGGTGCAATGGCTGCCTACTTCTTTATGTGGGGATTATTTACTTTAGTCATGTTTTTCGGAACACTCCGGGTCAACAAAGCTCTGCAATTTGTATTTGGTTCCTTGGCGCTTCTCTTCTTCCTGCTTACCGCTGTGAAAGCTACAGGAAATGCTAGTCTCGCTCATTTTACCGGATACGAGGGTATCATCTGTGGCCTTTCCGCTATTTACACTGCGCTAGCCCAGGTTCTAAATGAAGTTTATGGTAAAGTAGTATGGCCGATAGGACCGGTAGGCGGAAGTAAACACTAATTAGTTTTATTTTCTCGCAAAGTCTAAAAACCCTCGCCAACTATCAAAACGGCGAGGGTTTTTATTGCCTATTAATGAACATATTACTGTTTGCTAAAGTAAATATTAATCCTATTTTGAAGCTAGCCCTAATTATCTCATTAGTCCAATCGCTTAAACACTTCTTACCTTCCAATCATGTGATTTGACATTACATCCTTATATAGACCATTAGTTTTTAACTATTGAAAACCATGGTCCAAGATTGCCTGGCAATATTAATCTTATTCATTTTTTATTTCCTATGACTGAATATTTGAACAATTATTCTGTAATTTAGCAGGAATACCCATTGCAGGTGGAGAACCTATTTTTAGAACCCTATTCGTTAATGTCGAACAGCCAGTCATTAGGCCCGTTGGTTTTTATCCAAAGAAAGGGGGAAAGTTTGACCAACTGCCGGGTTATAACTCAATATTTCTTTTTATTTAAGGGGGGAACCAATCAGATGATGAGAAGCTCTATGATTAAGGAAGGAATACTTAAAACCAGTTCCAGGTCTCTTTTAAAAGCACTGGGGTTAACTAATGACGAAATAGCCAAACCGTTTATTGGTGTTTGTAACTCCATGAACACCGCCGTACCTGGTCACATGCATTTAAATGCAATTGCCGATGCGGTTATGGCAGGTATCTACAGTAATGGTGGGACTCCAATTATGTTTCCGGCTATAGGGGTATGTGATGGAATGATCTGCGGTCAGCCCGGCATGAAGTATTCGCTTCCAACCCGGGAATTAATTGCTGATTCAATTGAATCTGTAGCTCTGGCACAGTGTCTGGATGCTTTAGTTTTAATAGCCACTTGCGATAAAATCGTTCCCGGTATGTTAATGGCTGCGGCACGGTTGGATATTCCGTCAATTTTGATTTCCGGTGGTCCAATGATGGCGGGACGCTTCAATGGGAAAGATATCAGCATCATTTCTATTGGAGAAGCTATAGGGGGAATGATCGCTGGTAAGGTTACCCCTGATGAACTTCTGGCTATGGAAGATGTGGCCTGTCCCGGCTGCGGCGGCTGTTCCGGCATGTTTACTGCCAACTCCATGAATTGCATGTCTGAGGTTCTGGGTATGGCCCTTCCCGGCAACGGTACTATTCCTGCGGTACATGCCGCTCGTATACGTTTAGCCAAGGAAACCGGCCACCGGATAGTTGACATGTATAATGAAGATCTCAAACCCTCAGACATTATGACCCGTGAAACCTTTATGAACGCTCTTACCATGGATATGATGATTGGATGTTCTACCAATACGGTGTTACATCTGCCCGCCATAGCCAATGAGTTAGATATAAAAATTGACCTTCAAACCATTAATGATATTGGGAAAAAGACTCCGAACGTATGCCACATTTCCCCGGCAGGCCCGTATCACATTCAAGATTTAGACGAGGCTGGTGGTATGTCAGCCCTTATAAATCTGGGCATTGAAGGAGGTCTGGTAAACGGCAGTACTCAGACCGTAACCGGTAAGACAATACAGGAAAATGTAGCCGGATGTCAGGTTAAGAATACAGAGATTGTTCGTCCCTTGGATAACCCTCATTCACCTGAGGGAGGCTTATCTATCCTCTGGGGCAACCTGGCGCCCGAAGGTTCAGTGGTTAAAAGCGGTGCAGTAGACCCATCCTGCTATGTATTTAGAGGTCCGGCCAAGGTATTTAATAATGAAGATGATGCCAAAATGGCCACTATTGGGGGCAAAGTCCAGAAAGGTGATGTCGTAGTAATCAGATATGAGGGTCCCCAGGGTGGACCGGGAATGCAGGAGATGATTGCAGTTACTGCTTTATTAGCCGGGCTGGGATTGGAAAAGGATATTGCTCTGGTTACAGACGGTCGTTTCTCTGGAGCTACCCGGGGAGCAAGTGTAGGACATATTTGCCCTGAGGCTTCCGCTGGGGGACCAATTGCGCTGGTGGAAGACGGGGACATTATAGAAGTGAATATTCCTGAGCGTACTGTGAAGCTTGAAGTAGATGATGCCGTACTGGCGGAAAGAAGAGCCAAATGGGTGGCTCCTGAATTGCCGGTTAAAAAGGGCTGGCTGGTTCGGTACTCTGCACAGGTAAGTTCAGCTTCTCAAGGGGCTACATTAAGGCAAAGGTTATAGCCTTATTAAGGACGGTATTTAATCAGAATACTGAAATGGTCGTATACACGCATATTGTTTTATATAGAGAAAAAGGTCTACCCTTGAAGTTACTATTTTTAGGGGGGAATAATAGTGAATAACGAAAAGGGGCGTGGATTCTACGGTTGGTGGCTGGTTGTAGGCTGCTTCTTCCTGACCTTTGCCGGAATTGGAGTTCCAATAAACTGCACACCGGTATTCTTAAAACCCGTAACCGAGGCTTTGGGGTTTATGCGAGAAGATTTTTCTCAGATTATCACCATTGCCATGCTGTGTGCGATGTTTGCTGCTCCGTTGATGGGTAAACTGATGTCCAAATATAACATGCGGGTTATTATGACTATATCTACTACAGTTCTCGCTGTAGCATTATTTCTTTTTTCCCAATGCCGTACACTATCCCAATTTTATTTATGTGCATTTTTTGTCGGGATAGGTTCAGCAGGTACCCATGTAATTCCGGTGTCCATGATGATCACCAACTGGTTCAAAGAAAAACGCGGGTTGGCGATGGCAATAGCTTTAACTGGAAGTGCTGTCGGGGGCCTTTCCCTGGTTCCCTTGACAAACTGGCTGATCACCAACAATGGCTGGCAGAACGCTTTTCAGGTTCTTGCCGTTGTATTGGCGATTTGCACCATACCGATATCCATGTTTCTAGTTCGCCGGAGCCCGTCGGACATGGGGTTGCTTCCCCTGGGAGAAACTCAGGAAAGCATTTCCGGTCCCGCAGCTGAACTGACAGGGCTAACAATTGGAGAAGCGGTTAAAACTTCTGGCTTCTGGCTCTTAGGAATTACTTTATTTATAACAGGATTTGTAAACTTTGGTGTTGCACAGCATATCATAGCGTACTTGCAGGACGTAGGTCATAAAGCCGTTTTTGCTTCTAACATATTTGCGGTCTATATGGGTGTCTTGATTATAGGTAAAATTATTCTAGGCCGAATTTCCGATGCCAGTTTAAAAAGCGGGATTGTTTTTATTTGGCTGGTTTCTGCCCTTTCAACGGTTTGCCTTCTATTTGCTCAGAATCCTATGATCGCTATTGTATTTGGAGTTCTTTTTGGGATAGCCAATGCCAGCATGACCGTACCTCCTCCATTACTCACCGCCGGGATTTTTGGACAGAAAGACTACGGGACTGTTTATGGGGCCATGAATATATTCGTTACTTTAGGAGCAGGCTTGGGAACAAAAATTTCCGGTAGGATATTTGATGCTAATGGAGGTTACAGCTTGGCCTGGCAGGCTTACACGATTTTGGCCATTGTAGTCATAATAACCGGGCTCTTAGCCGTCTCACGAGGGCAGGCTAAATTAGCATCTGTTGAAAAGAATCTGGCTGCCTAGAGAACGAGTAATAAAACTAAAGAAGTGGGACGAGAATCCTAGAAGCCTTCTATCCCACTTCTTTTTCTTTTCTATTATTCATTAACTAATTCGTAATCGGCCTCAACCGGAGCCGAAGTATTGACTACTCCCCCCAGGCTTTCCACTTCCTTGCCTTCAACCATGAAAATGACATTGTCCACAGTAGCAAACTGACTCAGGGTATTAACTACAGAATATATCGCCAGGTTACCCGCCTTTTCATCAGTCAAATTTTCCAGCGCTTTGTTAAAATCAATCTGACATGTGCCATCCGGCCTAATATTTATGTCCTTTAACCTGGTTCCTACAGGCAAGGTTGCGATCAGGTCACTTTTTTTTGGCCCCTGTATCAGTTCTTGGATGGTAGCCCGGGCTATACCGTCAACCATATTAATGCGGCGGTTCTCAATGGCCAAACCGTCTCCATCCTTGCGGGCAAAATAAAGTTGTACTGTTATCTGCTTGACCGGTGTTTTTGTTTCTTGAATAAGATCTTCGGGAGTCATCGGATCACGTTCAACGGGTTCTTTTACTGCTTCTTTCCAGCTTTTAATCTGGTTATTGATACCAATCCTATCGCAACCTGATGCAATAACCGACAGTATTATAAGGAAACCTAATATGTAATACTTTTTCACTCTTTATCACCCCTGATTGTTTTTAATGAATGTTACTCCCAAAGTTCGGTTATTATTCCACTTTCATCCATCAGGGGGTAAAAAGAGAGCGCATATACCTTATGCGCTCGCCATTATGAAGGAGGAGTTATTTAAAGCAAACCGGTGTTTGCTTTAAAAGCTTATGACAAATTTGCAGTCTTTCTTTCATATTTCACTATATCGATCAAGTTATTACGATTAAGATCGTCAACAACATACAATTTTCCTTTGGCTATATCAGCCAAGTCTTTCAGGTAATCCTGGTTAGATTCCACTCCGATACATATAAATCTAATCTTATTATCTGCGACCTTTTGTGCCGCCTCTATGGCGTCCTTCTTAGCATCGAAACTCCAGAGCGGGAAATTCGGCATACCATCAGTAATCAAGATCAGTACCGGGTTGTCCACCTTGGTTGCTTTTATCAATTCAACACTGGTAATAATGCCGTCCGCTAGCGGAGTCATCCCTCCCGGTCTAACGCTTCTTAAGCCTCGGGACAGTGTTTGCTGGTTCTTTGTAAATGGAACCGCAACACTGGCTGCCATTTCCTGAAACGTAACCACCGCTACCTTTTCTCTGCCGGTAAGCAATAGGTGCTCGGCCAGGTAGCAAGCCGCCTGCCTCTTTTCTCCCGCCATACTCATACTGGCATCTATTAACAGGCATACGTCCATCGGCACATAGGAACGCTTGCTATAACACTGCAGATCTTCTTTTCTAATCCTTAGCCGGTCCTCATTTCTTAAGAGGCCTGACTTTTTCGCCTGTATAATGGTCTCTGGAACAGCTAAATTTCCCGACCAGGTGTCATCCATACTAATTACTTTGTTACGATTATTAAACTGAATCACTGATGATTTCTGGTTATTCTGGCCCATCTGATGAAATTTACCGGAACCTCTGTGTGTGTGTCTGATGCTGCGTCTTAGTTCAGCTTCCAACTCGCACTTGTGATTCATCAAGAATTCCTGCAAGTCCTTACCATCTTTGGTTAACACGGGGCCCAGAATGGTTTTCTTGATAATGCCCAGGTCTTCCATCTGCTCCAGTTCTTGCTCAAGATTTCCCCACTTACGTTTCTGCTCTTCCTGGCTCTTCCGTTTAAAAATATTTGCTGAATGCGCTTGTAGAAAATCTTCCAGTTCTTCTACACTTCCAAAACGATCTACCAGTTTCATCAGGAGCTGATTCTTATTTTCCCTAGCAGTAAGGAAAGTAGCATTTTTCAATTTCTTCCACGGAAAAATTATAAACCCTGTTAGATCTTCCTTCTGTTCCTTCTCCTTATTGTGGGAAATCCGTTTGATCTTTGCCAGCTCGAGACCTTCTTCGACAACTGCTTGTTCCACTGCATCCGCTACTGGAAGAATAACTCCGTACTTTTCACTATTGATTTTTATTAAGACCCTTACATGGTTAGTTGCTTCAATCTCTTCTTCGACCGTTTCTACATTTCCTTGAAAAAGATCGTAAACCAGGCCCATTCCACCCCGGGTAACCACTTGAATCTTAAGTGCATAGTCAACTGCGTTGTTAAATCGTTCGTCTTCCAAGAAGCTCATTCTAGGATTTTCTTCAATTAGAAACTCTTCAATGGCCCAGAATATCCTTTTAGCTACATTTCTTGGATTGACCGTACCGGGTTTGTGAAAAACATCAAGATGAACCACCTGGCCGGGATCTATGAAATCAAGATATCGCTGTCCCGCATCGCGGTTGGTCAATACTTTGACCGTACTTTTGCGACTATGGTCAATTTGATGGGCCTTCAAGCTGACTACACAGCTCTCGCCCAATCGCACCCCCTGTTCCTGACTAAAATATATATTAAGGTAGTTTCCTACTACTCCGCTGGCATTGAATCCCTCTCTTTTATCGGGCTTCTGCATATACAATCACCACCCTAGAAGTCGCTGGGATTTAGCATCTTCTCCGTAGCAATGATCTCCTGGCGCCCCATATCTTTCAATCTGCGGGCACCGCCTTCAAAATAAGCTTCATCGTCTTTAGTCGATTTGCCCGTTTTTCTATCCTTAATACTCAATATGCTGTCTCGCGCACCCCGATTCTCTAAGCCATTCATGATTTTCACCAGAGTGTCTCCGTCCACCCTGTGCTTCAGGGCTAGTGGAATCATTTCCACCACATCGCCAATCATAATTTGTTTATGTTTTTTCAGAATACTATACAGGATTGCACCCTGCTGAATAGCTTCAATGGCCCGTATACTTTCCAGATCGTGTTTTACATATACTCGCGCGATAAAATTACGTAGAAAGTCAGGTAAATCGGTTCCACGAAACTGTTCTGCCATTTCCAGGATTCGCTTCTTAAATTCCTCGTTCTTCTCTTCATAAGCTTTTTCGTCATCTATTTCCCACCGAGTCCGTCCGCTGCCCTCCAGCATCTTGACTACCACATCAACCGCATTAGGTCGTCCCATATAGACAACCATATCAAATCTATCTGATAACTGCCGGCGAACCTCCTCCAGGGGGCCTGGTTCTTCATCGGGATTTGAAGCCGCCCAAACTGAAACCTTTACTGGAAATTCAACGATGGGCAGTCCAGCCTCCTCGATTTGAATACGACCTGGTTTATTGCCCATAACATCCAGGAGGATATCCGTTATTTCCGGTGACGTATCCGCTAACCGGTTTATTTCATCGATAAACACTATCCCCCGGTGGGCTTGAGGTATTACTCCAGGCAAAAGTGCTGCCTGCGGATTTTGAGCATCAGTTATTTTGGCCAGATCAATACTCCCCGCCACAGTGCCGACCTTGGCGGAGTGTGATATTTCCAAAAATGGCATCTTTATTTCTTCAACACCCAGAGCCTCAATCTCAGCCCGGGACATACTCCGATGTACTGGACAATGGGGTCTCTCAGGATCACAATTATAAATGCATCCCTTGACCCTCTTGATATTGGGCAACAGTTCCTTAACCGCTCTCATTATCGTAGTCTTTCCTGTACCCCTCAGCCCTTCGGCGTGCAAGTGAAAAGGCTCACCGGCACAGGTAGATACGATCGACATTTCCACCAAGTCGAAAAGTGATTGATTACCGTCGTGTCGGGCTAGACTGAAATAATGCTTCAATCCGATCACTCCCATCGTCTTCCGAGAAGGTTGCGTCTCTTAAAGATACATCCCCACCAGGAAGATAATCCCCAGGAAAAGCGCGACCAGGAACAGGAAGGGAAAACCTACCTTAAAAATGTCAACCGTGTAGCCCATAACATTATCGACATCGTATATTGTAACTTCATTTTCCTCTTCGAATTCATCCAATGCGAAATCATCGTGCAGGTTGACATCCTGCAGTTCACGCTTGACAGTTGCGCCTTCGACTTCCCTCCTACTCATAGTTCATCTCCTCCTTTTAACACCAAAACGAACAGTGCTAAAACCGAAGCTCAGGTATGGCACTAACCACTCCTTCCTTTACTTAACTATCCGTACACTACTCCTGACCTTATATTAATCCCTTTTGTAATTTTATTCACTACTAAACCGGCAATTGGACATCTTAAAAGGATAGTTAGCGTTTTCACAATGATGAACGCGCCCCCCCGTTATAACCTTGTCCCGGAGGCATTAAGTATTGTCATTTTGGGGATTTTCGATATCGATCCCTCTTTTTTCACCATACACTTTATCTGGATGGTTAAACATTTTGGTGGTATAGACTGTCATTTTAGTAGTATGTATTGTTACCATTATTCTACAGGCCCAGTTTCGTTCTTAATAGTTTTGCCCGGGCTCTGCTAAGAATAATCTGTTTTTTTGATCGGTCAATATTAATAAGGTATGAACCCTCTCCAAAGGCCACTATTTCCTTAACTCGGGTAAGATTTACAATAAATGCCTGGTGGGCTCGGAAGAATTTACTTCGGTCCAGGCGAGCTTCTAATTCACTCAAAGTGTAACTGGTAGCATAAGATTCATTATCAGTATAAATAAAGACCTTCTTCCCCTGACTCTCAGCATAAATAATGTCGTTTTGGCTGATAAGAGTAATTTTCCCCCGTTCCTTAATAGGAAGCATATCAAAGATAATATCTTCTTTTGGTATGGTGCGTAACAAAGAATTGATTCGGTTTCTCATTTTTTCTTCTACCCTGGCTTCTAAAAGCTTATCGTGCAGCAATCTTTTTTGAGCCCTCTCAATTGTCTCTCTAATACGGTTAGGTTCTAAAGGTTTCACAATATAGTCCAAAGCATCAAGTTCAAAAGCTTCCACTGCATGTTCACTGCGCAGGGTTACAAAGGCAAAAAGAGGAGGTTCAGCCAATTCGCGCAATTCCCTGGCTGTATCAAGGCCATTCAATTCGGGCATAAAAATATCAAGGAAAACCAGGTCCGGCTTCTTTTCCTTACATAGTAGAACACCCTCAAGCCCGTTGTTTGCCTCGCCAATTATCCTGACATCTTCTATTTGTTCAACTATATAGCGCAGGACAATTCGCTCCCGCTCATCATCATCAATAATGAGTAAACTGAGCGACAAAACTTCACCTCCTGTAATTCCCTATTTGACTAACGGTGACATAACTTTAAAAGGCTCCGTTCCGGCTGCCCCTAAAATATCAAAAATGACGGTTTCCGTATTAGTTATAACAGCTCCCAAGCCTTGCATAAGATCCACACCATTCTGGTGATTCAGGGGAAATCGCGAACATACGGCATCTTTAGCAACATGAACATTGAATCCGGCCTCAACCAGATCTCTTACCGTCTGAAAAACACATACATGAGTCTCGGTTCCTACAACCAGAATTTGTTTTCGCTTTAACTCATCAATTTTCCTGCTTAATTCAGGAAGATATGCCGAAAACTGAACTTTTTCGATAAGAAAATGTTCACCCAATTGATTTTGGATTTCTGGTATGGTTTTTCCGAGTCCCCGGGGATACTGTTCGGTAACAATAACCGGTATTTCGAATAACTCAGCAAGCTTTAGAAGTAATGTCGTGTTTCTGGTTACAGGGTCCCGGTCTGGCATAGCCCGCAGGAGTTTTTCTTGTAGATCGATAACTAGAATAAGTACATTTTCTGAGGTCAGACGATAAGAATTCATTTGATATTCATCTCTCTTTCTTATTGTTTCATTCTTTGGTATGTTTAATATAGTTTTTAGCGACTTTTCATTGGAGGTTGTAACTTATTGCGCTACGAAGGGACAGTATACCGCCCGCCTAGTGAAGCTAACAGCTTATTAATTCAGGCAACCATAGGTTGTCCTCATAATAAGTGTACATTTTGTTCAATGTATAAAGGTACTCGCTTCAGGATTCGATCCCTGGAAGATATCAAGGCCGACATTATTATGGCTCACGACTACTATGGCCCGATTGTAAGGTCCGTCTTTTTCCCCGACGGTAACACAATAATAATGAAAACCGATGACCTAATCCATATATTCGAATTTACCCGCAAGGTTTTTCCTTTAGTTGAGCGGATTACTCTTTACGGTTCAGCCCGATTTGTTTGTAAAAAGTCATTGGAGGATTTGCAGCGACTCCATGAAGCCGGATTAAACCGAATTCATATGGGAATGGAAAGCGGTGACGATGTTACTCTGGCTGCCATCAATAAGGGGACAACCGCTTCCCAGATCATCCATGCAGGACAAAAAGTCCGTGGAGCAGGAATACAGCTCAGTGAATATTACCTGGTCGGTATTGGGGGAGTCCAACGCAGCCAAGAGCACGCTTTAGAGAGCGCCCGCGTGCTTTCGGCTATAAACCCGGATTTTATTAGACTCCGAACTTTTGTACCCGTACCCGGCACTCCGCTCTACCGTGATTATACCGAAGGCCGGTTCAACCTGCTTACTGCCCACCAGGCTCTACTGGAAACCAGAACCCTTATAGAAAACATTTGCTGCGATGGAAGCATGCTCTTAAGCGATCACATATCAAACTACTGGAACATTCACGGGCAGCTTCCTTTTGATAAGGATAAAATGCTGCAGGAAATCATACACGCATTAACCTTCGATGAGGAACTATTCCGACCTCCCCATCTCAGTGCTCTATAACGGAAATTAGAAAGCCAATACTAAAGCCCCTCTCCCGCCGTATACCCCCATAACACTACCCATCTCACTTATAATAGTATTTACTTTACCAAACGCAATTTCTATTTCATGGATGAGATATTGGACATCGCCTAGGCAATCCATGTGAGCAATCCCTATCATATTTTCCGACGGGTTAAAGCTGTTTTCTATCATAATTTTTATCAGATTATCAAGAGATTTTCTTCTTCCTCTTATCCTGGCCACAACGTGGATTTTACCTTCAATAGCCCTAATCGTAGGCTTAATATTAAGCATACTGCCCAACAAACCTTGAACCGGGTCTATTCGTCCGCCTTTAATAACATTCTCCAAAGTATCTAAAGCACAAAAGGTTTTTAAATCATCCCGCCAACGAGTTAATTTATTCATAACCCCTTCTAGACTTAAGCCACTCTTTGCCAATTGGGCAGCCTTGACGGCCAGCAGACCAACTCCAATCGATGCAGTAAGAGAATCAAGGAGCCTTATTCTACCAGACCCTATCATGTCCCTAACCATTGAAGCCGTCTGGTAGGTAGCGCTCAACTTAGACGAAAGTCCCACGTATATTACTTCTTCGTTTTCCCTCAAAGCCTTCTCAAATGCCTTAAGTATAGTCTGCGGATTGGGGGCCGAGGTACGAGGTAATGTCTTTCCTTTATATAGCCTTTCTCTAAACTCCTGAAGAGAGAGGTTCAATCCGTCCAGATAGGTATCGCCTTCTTCAAAAGTAATCTGTAAAGGAACAACATCAATGTTATAATTGGTTAATATATTTAGTGGCAAATCGCAGGAGCTGTCGGTTATAATTTTTATTTTCTATTCACTCCATCCATCTTGTTTTTCTGATGGCGGAACCAGAAACACCTGTCCTTCCTTCTCCACTAAATGGTTACTGACCATCCAAAATGCCGATCTGCCTAGTCGGGTATCGTTTTCCCAACGATAGGATATATAAGGTGTTTCCCCTTTGAAAAAAATCGGTATAGTCCGATTAATTAATATCTCCTGCTGGTCGTGGCAAATAAAGACTATACTACTATCCTTAATAGCCGCTATTTCCGCTTTAAAGGGAACATCATCAACAATCACAGGAAAAGTCTCGTTATTCAACTCGATTCGATAATTTCCTTCCTCGTCTCGCTGCAGGTGGTTGGCAAAAAGGTTCAGAATCGGTTTACGAAACATTTCAGCATCATTGGCATACCACTTGCCGTCCCGCTTAATTCGAATCTCCTTAAGTAGCACAGATTACTGCCTCCTGCTGTCTTTTGCTGTAATTGTATCAGATTTTATTACAGTCCCCAACTTATATAACTCCGTATTCTTTGCCCAGACTTTCCAAGAGGTCCAGGGTTCGATCCAGATGATCTTTAGTATGTCCTGACATCAAGCTGATTCTTATTCGTGACATTTTCTTTGATACAGCCGGGAACATTACCGGATTAACATAAATATTCTCCTCATGTAAACGGCGGCAGATTTCCTTAACCTTTAAATCGTCTCCAATGATTATTGGGAATATTGCGGTTTCAGCATTACCAATGTTAAACCCTAAATCAACTAATCCCTTACGGAAATACGTAATATTCTCCCAAAGCTTTTGTCTTAACTCCGGTTCCTCAACGATAACTTTTAGGGCCTCCCGCAGTGAGCCCGCGGCCTGTGGTGTCATGGCAGTAGAGAAGATGTAAGGGCGGGAATAAAATCTTAGCAGTTGAACCATTTCTCGGCTAGATGCAATGAATCCGCCAACCCCACCCAGGGCTTTGGAGAGTGTTCCTGCAACGATGTCTACTTTTCCTTCTATATGAAAATGCTCAGGAGTTCCACGGCCGTATTCCCCAATTACCCCGCTAGCGTGTGCTTCGTCAATCATTACGAATGCGCCGTAGTGATGGGCGAGTTCAACAATCCTATCCAGTTTGGCAATATCACCGTCCATAGAGTAGACTCCGTCAACTATTACCAGACGTGTACGATACTTATCTTTAGTTCTGGCCAGGACTCTTTCCAGGGAATCCATATCATTATGCTTAAAATACTTGATAGTGGTTTTATAACAGCCGTCTACGATAGAAGCATGCACTAACATATCTAGAATTGCGCAATCGTCTTTTTGTAATAAAGCTAGTAAAGTACCGCAATTGGAACCAAATCCTGAGGTGTAAATCAGGGCGTTCTCGCATCCTTTGAACCGAGCCAGTTCATCCTCCAGTTGAGTATGAATGTCCAGCGTCCCCCCCAGAAGAGGAACACTGCCAGCCCCGGCACCGTATTTGTTTAAGGCATCCATGCCGGCTTGCATCACCCGGGGGTGCTGGGTCAGATTAAGGTAATCATTGGAACCGAAATAAATCATTTCCCGGACTTGCCCGGTATAACAATCCATAACCTGCATCACCGGAGCCGATCCTGACAATGAGACTCGACGGTATTGTAAATGATGTCTTTCTTTAATGTCGTCCATATACTCGGCGAAGATTCCCGCCCGTTCAAAAATGGTTTTTTCCTCCAGGTTGGCAAAGTCTGCCAGGCTATACTCAGTTGAATTCAATGTTTTCACTCCTTGTGCACAATTTTGTATACGTTTCTTTCTTATTTTATTTATTTTGGTTGATTTGTAAAACTATTTGATAAAAAACATTACATAAAACCGTATAGGACGGGGAAATTATTAAAACATGTGTTAATACCAACCTTAATATAGTAAGGGGGCTGACTTTTGGACGATAACGATGTTAAAAGAGATGACCGTACAGATCTTGGAACATTCAGTTTTCTTCAAACCGGGTGGTGGGTTTTGCATATCATAGCCATAATCGTGGTTTTCTACTTGGGTTACGTTTCGGTGCGCCGCTCTTCCGTTAAGAGCCGTATGTTTGTGTAAGTAAGAATTGTATAGATTTTGAGGGGCCAGGTTGATGGTCCCTTCTTGTTTATATTCGCTTATATTTAGTCTTTTAGAATTCATCTTTGATGCACAACAAACATAATATATAGAGGCAAAGGCGCCGGGGTTCCCCCGTGCGCCTTTTTTCGTTGATTAACTAGTTGGGGAGAGTGTGATATGTGTGGAATAACTGGATGGGTTGATTTTGACTCTGATCTTATTCAAAGCAATCATATACTTGAGAAAATGAACAGATCGCTAGCCCATCGCGGTCCGGATGACCAGGGTTACTGGCTATCGGAACACGCTGCATTGGCCCATTGCCGTTTGGTTGTAGTAGACCCGGAAGGTGGGCGACAGCCTATGATTCGTCTCAAAGCAGGTAATAAATATGTTATTACTTATAATGGCGAGCTTTATAATACCCTCGAACTGCGTCGAGAATTAGAATCCCTGGGAAACATCTTTCTCAGTCAGAATTCTGATACCGAAGCCCTCCTATTAGCATACATGCAGTGGGGGCCGGAATGTTTGCGGCGGCTAAATGGTATTTTTGCTTTCGGTATCTGGGATGAATCCAATCAAAGCCTTTTTTTGGCCCGTGACCGGTTGGGGGTGAAACCCCTTTTTTATTGCCAGCGCAGCCATTCCTTCCTTTTCGGTTCTGAACCCAAAGCTTTGCTTGCTAATCCGTCAGTTCAACCTGAAATCGATGGAGAGGGATTAGCAGAATTATTTGTGATGGGACCTTCCAGGACCCCGGGCCATGGTATTTTTAAGGAAATGTACGAAGTAAAACCCGGATATTATTTGACTTTCGATCGTGACGGTATTAAAAACCATAAATACTGGGGGTTGGAAAGTTACGCTCATATGGACAGTCTCGAAGAAACGGCTGCTACTCTGGGTAATCTGTTTAAAGATGTCGTGGCCAGACAGTTGATAGCCGATCGCCCAGTGGCAACTCTGCTTTCCGGTGGGTTGGATTCAAGCGCTATTACCGCTCTGGCTTCCCAGTCCTTCAAGATGGAAGGTCTAGAACCTTTGACCACTTTTTCGGTCGATTACCGGGACAACGATATTAATTTCCGGGCCAGCTCTTTTCAGCCGGATCCTGACTGGCCCTGGATTAAGCAAGTTTCAGAGTTTATCGGCTCAAACCATCATTATGTCACTATTGAAAACGATGAACTGGCGGATGCCCTGGAACCGGCATTGGTTTCTAACGACTATCCTGGAATGGCCGATATTGATTCCTCACTGTATCTTTTCTGCCGGGAAATAAAACGTACTCACACCGTGGGTCTATCCGGTGAATGCGCTGATGAGATACTGGGGGGCTATCCGTGGTTTAGAGAAGTTTCACCAGAACACAAAACCTTCCCCTGGATTAGAATGCTAAAAGAACGAATGGAGTTCTTATCCCCTGAGATAGTCAAACAAATGAAGCCGATACAATACCTCGGTGACAGGTACCGGCAAGCTTTATCAGAAGTACCGGTCTTTTCCGATGATGACCCTGAAGAAGCCCGAAAACGTGAACTGTTATACCTTAACATAACTCGTTTCATGCCAACTCTCTTGGATCGCAAGGATCGTATGAGTATGGCCTGGGGCTTAGAGATAAGGGTTCCGTTCGCTGACCATCGGCTGGTGCAATACATATGGAATATTCCCTGGAGTTTTAAGAGTTGTGACGGGATGTTAAAAGGAATAATGCGTCGTTCTCTGAGAGGTATTCTTCCGGCTGAGGTGTTAAATCGTAAGAAAAGCCCCTACCCGAAAACCCATAGTCCTATTTACCTGGCCAAGGTACGAGAAAAAGCTCTTAATCTGCTTAGCGATTCCGCATCACCGTTAAAAGATCTTATAAAGACAGATCTTGTTAGGTATACCATCACTTCCGGGCAAGGACTTTTTGATGTTCCATTTTTCGGACAGCTAATGGGCGACCCCCAATACCTGGCCTATTTGATACAAATGGATTTCTGGCTTAGAAAGTATAAAGTAAAAATCCGTTTATGATCAAAAAGAGGCTGTCTCAAAAGTCAGAAGGGGAAAATTTGACCCACTTATGCCCAGAAAAGCACATAATATGAGTAAACCCGTACCACTTTTTAGTGGTACGGGCCTGTTTTCAGGGATTTAGTTTTTTGCGGATACTTTTGAGTAAACCTCTGTACATTTAATTGCGGCTTAGGCTCCCGATGCCACACTTGAATTAGAGTTCCACCAGGCTTTAACCCGATCCTTTATCTCTTTAACTGCGAGACAGGTTAGAAGGACAATGAGAGCAACCAGGGCCCGGTCATTTACAATCGCAGTTCGCAAAGGATCTACCAGGAAAAAGTGTCCCAAATAAATACCCAGGGTTCTACTTCCTATATAGCTAAGATATTTCTCCCCAATCGGATTACTGGTACTGTAATAGATGGCCAGTACTAAAGTAAGACCGATGGATAAAGGCCAGAGTGCTACTTTATTAAAGAGATATCCCAGAGTATGATTCAGATAAGGTTCGACCAGTCCAATTAAAGCAACGATTAAGCCCCCTACAACTAAGGCTCTGGCATTTTTGGCTATAAACTCTTTTACCTGGGGGTACTCGGCTAAAAGCATTCCTATAGCAATAAATCCCCACCATTTAAGCGGATTGGGACCGGAATAGTGTATATAGTTTTGTAATTGATGGATTTCAAGCAACCAGGTAATAGCCAGGTTGCTGATCACCATAAACCAGAGAAAAACAATCCGCGGTTTACGGGGAAGGAAATAAAGCAGCGGGCAGAACAAGGCGAAGACTATATAATGAAACATGTAGTAAAGGTGCAATGCGGTCTTACCCAGAAGCAAATCTGCCACCGTGAACTTTTTTCCAATGGTAATCCAGTAAAACGCCCCATAGGCTACCGCCCAGTAGAGGTAGGGAACATAAGTTTTCTTGATTTTTTTCCATGAACTCTGTACCCAATCAGAGGATCCCATTTGCATAAAATAACCCTGTACCATAAAAAACATAGGAACGCACCACATAGCCAGTTCCCTAACAAAAACAGCCAAGGGATCATGTCCTCCGCGGTATGTATGACTGACAATTACACATATGATTCCTATCCCTTTTAAACAGTCAAACATCGAATTTCTTTGGCTAGCCATAGAACTCCCCTTTCATGGTAATCTATAAAAACTGTTTGGAAAAAATTTGCAATCCCCTTATTTTAAACACTGTTTTGTATTTATCATGATAATTCGACGAATAAGGCGTTATATTCCTTCCTGAGTAATAAACTTTTTCTAAAATATTCCGTTCCAAATTATTTAAGGTTTTACTAGTCAGAAAATTTTAGCAGGTTTTAGCCTCTTTTCAGACTTGATCGCGAACCCGACAAGATTTTTCTTTTGGCGTTATAATAATATTATGGCTTTGATTCGGTCATTTTAGAATTTACGAATGGCAGGATTATTTCTCATGAAGGGAAGATTTGCAGTATGGACTTTACCAACCGAATCCGCCGTCTGCAAAGTTTGGTCGCCGAAAACAGACTGGATCTTTTCATTGTATCCAGTCAAGAGAGCATCTATTATCTCACCGGGGTGTCCTATCAGCCCCTGGAAAGGCCGTTTTTTATTTTAATACGGCCAGCTGGAAGCCCGGAATTGCTGGTTCCCGCCATGGAGCGGGCACACCTTGCTGCAGGCAGCGGGTTTCTGCGAGTGAAACAGTATTGGGATTTTCCAGCTCCGCCAAGTCTTGGCTGGAGTGACATGCTGCGTATATTAACCATCAATACCAAAAGAATCGGCGTTGAACCCACCATGCCGGTAGGCGTTTTTCAGGAATTGTTCGACCGTAACTTTCGGGTTTTGCCGCTGGTGGAAACCCTAAGACAGGTTAAAGATTCAGATGAGGTTAAGATGCTCCGTCATGCAGCGCGTTATGCCACCATGGGTATCAAGAAGATTCTGGCTTCAGTTTATCCCGGCGTATCCGTGCTGGAATTGTTTGGTCAAGGAAGAAATATTCAAATGGCCATGATCCGTGAAGTTGGTTACGATGCGGTCATGTCCAGTGTTTTGGTGGGAGCCTGGCCAGCTCCGGGCAGTGCCATGCCTCATTACATACCATCACCCGGTGATCACCTGGAAGAGGGTCCACATATTGCTTTGGCTTTAATCAGATCAATGGGTTACTGCGCCGAGTGTGAAAGAACCTTCTTTCTGGAGAAACCATTGCCTGAGATACAGGATGCTTTTGAGGCTATGCTGGAGGCTCGGCGGAGAGGATTCGCTATGATCAAACCGGGTGTGCCTTGTGGGGAAATTGATGTTAAGATTAAGGATTTTTTGATCGCCCAAGGTTATGAAGATAATTTATTGCACCGTACCGGACATGGATTCGGACTTAGTAACCATGAAGAGCCGTGGGTAGCCGAAGGATCCAGGGAAATCTTAAAAGCGGGTATGTTGGTGAGCATCGAGCCCGGACTCTATTTTCCCGGCATTGGTGGCATCCGCCATTCCGACACGGTACTGGTTACCGGAAACGGTCATGAGGTACTAACTCCGTTCCCGACTGAATTTAATGATCTGGTTATTAAAGCCAATAACCCCTTTAAAAGAATCGCAGGAAACATGGTTCGCCGTGCTGCGGGAATCCAAGACAGGCACGGCTAAATCAGTTCCCTTAATCCCGTGCCGGGCAGTACTTTATTCATTAGCCCTTGCCATAAATATGGCAAGGAATGCAATCGTCTAAAGTACAAGACAGGCACGCCTGAATCAGTTCCCTAAAACGCGTGCCTGGCAGTACTTTATTCATTAGCCCTTGCCATAAATATGGCAAGGAATGTAATCGTCTAAAGTATAAACCCCTGTATCTTTATTGATCACAGGGGTTTATTCCTTTACCGTCTGGATTTCTATCAGGCCTTACCCGCTTCCCGGAATTTGTCTATAACGCGCAGAATATTTATCCCATTGGGGCACATGACCATACATCGGCCACATCCCGTGCAAAGCAGAGTGCCATATCGTTCCGGAAAAAATTGTAGCTTATGCAGAAAACGATTGCGAAAACGTTCTTTCTTATCATCGCTCGGGTTATGCCCGTCCACCATCTTGGGGTACTTCTGGTACATACAGGTATCCCAACACTGGAAACTATATCCTTCCTCCCCCCATATTGTTGCCTGTATGTCATAACAGTGGCAACTGGGGCAGGCATTGGTACACAGCCCACAGGTAATGCAGTTAAAGGAAATGTCGTCCCATAGGGGATCATCAAATTTATCCTTAAACATTTCTGCCAATCCCTCAGGATCTACCTGTTTCTTCAATGGCTGCACCTGAGGCAAGGCAACTTCCTGATCAACCAATAAATTCTTAATAAGTTCGGTAATCTCCTGGCCTCTGGCTGTAACCGGTTCCCATATCATATCCTGGCGCCCGGTATCATGTATCAACACATCAGCATTGGGGTGAAGACGGTCTACCCCTAAAGACTCACAAAAGCAGGATCCCCCGGGCTGATAACAGGGGCGGGCAATAAAAATAGATTTTTCCCGGCGGGCTTTATACAATTCGTCAACATACCCTGAATTTAAGAAAACCATGTCCAGGGCTTCCAGAGATCTAAGGTCGCAGGGTTTAATGCCAAAAATAATCCGATCCCTGATTTGGGCGAGGTCTACATCCTGTCCCTTATTTGCCGAAGAAGACGGCAGTAAAATATTCTTTGGAGCATTATAAGTGTTTACCGCTTCCAGGACCAATTCATCATCGGGATCATCAACCCATTGAAAAAAGTTACTAATTGCCCCCCGGGCTATGGGAGCAAAAACATCGAAACTTCCACATAAGATGTTGAGTGCTTCTTCTGTTTTTCTTGCTGGTAAGACTTTCACGTTCTACCTCCCTACATATATTCATCGGGGTTTTGACCCGATTATGGCTGAATAATTTAATACTCCTTCTTCAATCTTAAACCCATTTGATATGCCCGTTAGCCTACTCTTAACAGCATGGATGAGAAGGAAGAGTCACCTCATCCAAATCCTGCACCTTGGCCGACAATGACTCTATCAAGCTGCTCGCTTCGACAAAATGGCGATTTAGCCCTACCATGTTTGGTTTATCACCGCAAGCAATTGCCACCAGTTCAGTTATATAATAAACCGGAAGGTTTAATTTCACCTTAAATCGCTTTTCAATTGCTTTCTGCCTCATATCCAAGTTCGACATACAGACCGGGCAGGCGGTGACAATAGAATCCGCTCCCATTTCGGCAGCTTTTTTAAGCAAGTCATATATTAACGGTAACCCTATATCCGGTTTAGATACTGACAGGCTGGCTCCACAGCACTCACTGCGGCCGTTCCAATCAACCGGAGCGGCACCGAGAGCCTCCATAATCCGGTCCATACTCCGGGGATATTCTGGATCGTCAAAACCGGTTATCTCACTTGGACGTACTAAAAGACATCCGTAATAGCACGCCGGGCGCATACCTTTCAATGGATTGGTAACCCTGCTTTGAAGCTGTTCCAGGCCATAACGGTCAACCAGTAATTCCAAAATGGAAATGGTGCTGTTATCGCCCCGGTATTCCATTTCAATGGTTTTTTCAATTATTGCGCGATTTCTGGCGCTTTTCCTAACTTCATGTTCAGCCGCCCGGAACCGGTTGTAGCAAGCCGCACATGGAGCCAGTATATCCAGCCCTTCTTTCTCAGCCATAGCCAAATTTCGGGCCGGTAAAGCCACAGCCAGAAGGCGGTCCACCGCATGGGCCGAACTGGCACCACAACAATTCCAGTCCGGGATCTCCCATAAGTCGATTCCTAATAAGGCTGCGGTACGTTGGGTCGATATTCTAAACTCTATAGCGGTGGAATCGGCTGAGCACCCGGGATAATACGCCAGTCTCACTCCAACCCACCTCCTAATTCTTTAACCCTTTTAAAAATGCGTTTTACAGTCTTTTGTCCCTTAATTAAATCAGGCAGCATTTTAGCCTTGCCTCGAACCAGCATCGAAGGAACCAGGTCCATATCCTTCATAGGTTTCATTGTCCGTAAATTATGCTCAACGACCATGCTTGCCTCATGGAGACGCCCAAATCGTTTAACAGAATTAAGGAATGCCAGATTGAACATAGCTACATCTTTATCGGTTTCTATCCCCCTGTTTCCTGCTTCGCGGCGAAGGGCATCCATCACGGCAGCTATATCAACACCTCGCGGACAGCGCGTACTGCAGGTTTCACAGGTAGCGCAAAGCCATATACTTTTAGCCCCAAGAGCAGAATTAATAAGACCAAGCTGTAAGAATCGAATTATTTGCCGAGGCGGGTAATCCATGGCGAAAGCTATCGGACAACCAGCTGTGCACTTACCGCATTGATAGCAGAGACTGCTTTTGGTACGGCTGTCGGCTTCAATAGCTTTAATCATTGCCCGGGCCTCACTATTGAAGGATAGAACAATTCTCTCCACCATTACCCCTCCCCTTTCTTTAGAATAATGTTCAGGGAGACCAATTTGTATATTAAGTAATTATAGCTCTGAAGTATATTAATGTAAGGTTGCAGCCTTGGCAAGACCTGCCCTAAAGAAAAACTTTCCGGCCAAGGCCGGCAACTGGATAAACAATCCCTGGTGTCAGCCTTTTGGGCCCGGGCGCCTAACAATTATTCTTTTTGTTTCATTTAATCTGATACTGCTTTGTTTAAAAATCGACCTTCTCCCCTATTATATCGGATTAAAATGGATCGCAGGGATTAAAAGTATGTCCGTTATTAAGTGTGAGGCAAAATCGGCCAGCTTCCTCCAATACAAGGGGCTTGGCGAACTGCAAATGGGAAATGACCCCAGTTGGTTATTAACGAGAGGCTAATTATATCTATCGAAGAACAATATTAATATTTTGGTTCTCGGCTTTAACTTTGGGAAAGGATATATTTAAGATAATGGTGAAATATGCCACAACCAAAACCATTGCGGGGTGAATTGATGCGAATCAAGGATATCGGAGAAGGCAGATTAATTAAAGAAATCATTTCTGGTCAAAAACAGAAACTAAAGGACGACATAATAATAGGCATTGGCGATGATGCCGCCGTAGTCAGAAATCCATCTGACTGCTTCACTCTCATGACCTGTCACATGGCGGTTGAGAATTCTCATTTCCTGCTTGCATGGTCTACCCCATTTCAAATTGGTTATAAAGCGGTAACCAGAAGCGTTGCTGACATTGAAGCCATGGGAGGTATTTCAAATCACCTCCTGGTCGGGCTCGCTCTTCCACCAGAAACTGATATTGAGTTTATTATTGGTCTATACCAGGGGATCAACACAGCCTGTGGCAAATGCGGGATTACTGTGATCGGCGGAGACATTTCCAGCTGTCCAGGCCCCATCGTCATCAGTATGACCCTGAATGGCAAGGTTAAATCAGAACATCTAACCCGAAAAGATGGTGCCAACCCCGGTGATCTTATTGTGGTAACTGGTCATCTGGGAGCAGCAGCAGCCGGGTTGCATCTTTTAAAGGAAGGTATATGGGCAAACAGTGACTCGGCCCGGACGGTTATAAGAAAGCAAGTACAACCTGAGCCTCCAGTCGCCAAGGGATCATCCCTCGCTCAAACCGGAGCAGTTACTGCCATGAATGATATCAGTGATAGTTTGATTGCCAACCTAAACAACATCTGCCGTTCCGGCCGGGTGGGAGCTATAATCAGGCTTAGTGATTTGCCATTGTCCGAAGCGGCCAGCGAAATTGCCCGGGACTTAAACTACGATCCAGTTAAGTGGGCTTTATATGGCGGTGAAGATTATGAACTGGTGGCTGCGGTTGATCAAGTACGATTCAACGACGTTAACCAGGTATTACGTTCTTCGGGAAAAGAGTTATATGAAATAGGAAAAATAACCGAGGAGCAAGGAATTTGGGGACAGGATAATAAAGGCAACCGGTTTCCGATAGAACCCAAAGGACATGATCATTTTCAGGGCTAGTTCATTCCAACTGAGCTGTCTGTCCAAATAACCTTTGAGCTTGAAAAAGCAAAGGGAAATCTTTATTATTAGGATAACAAATGTTGAATATAATTGAATAAACGGGGAGCTGAGTTAATCGGCTGAGAAAGAACCAGGTTCTGACCCGCTGACCTGATCTGGGTAATGCCAGCGTAGGGATAAAATTACTACATGTAATTCATGACCATTTATCCTCTTCGGGTGAATGGTTTTATTCTTTTTAGGAGGTGAATCTAATGCTTTGTAATGTATCATTGCAGATTATCCCGAATGTTCCCGAGGTAGAGCTCTACCCGCTGGTAGACCAGGTAATTTCTTTGATCAAGGATTCCGGGGTGAATTATGTAGTTGGACCTATGGAAACTACTATGGAGGGAGAACTGCTCATTTTGTTAGGTTTGGTCCAACAGGCCTTAGACCTGTGTGTAAAAGAAGGGGCCAATCGGGTCCTGGCAGTGGTCAAAGTCGATTACAAAGTCGGGGGCGTAACTATTAATGAAAAGATTCACAAATACAAATAATTTTTTCCCCACCGGTTTGATTTTAGGTTTTTTAGCTGTTTGGGAAGGGATAGTTCGCTGGCAGGCCATCCCTAATTACATCCTTCCTGGACCCTTTGAGGTGGCTGTAAGCTTTTATAAAAACTTTCCCATTATAGTCAGCCATTCGGCCGTCACCATACTTGAATGTATAATGGGATTCATACTGGCTGTCCTGTTGGCATTTATAATCGCGATATTAATGGACGAAATTAAACCGTTCAAAGAGGCAGTTTACCCCTTGCTCATAGCATCGCAGACCGTACCCATAATATTTATAGCACCTCTGTTCATAATCTGGTTTGGCTATGGAATCATGCCCAAAATAATAGTGGTGGTTCTGGTCTGCTTCTTCCCTATTGCTATCAATTTTTTAAGTGGTCTGGCCGGAATCGATCAGGACTATATTAATCTTTTTAGATCCATGCGGGCTTCCCGCCTGCAAACTCTTCGCCTGGTTAAAATTCCTTTGGCTATGCCGACATTTTTTTCTGGTTTGAAAATTTCAGCCACTTACAGTGTAATGGGGGCGGTAATAGGGGAATGGCTGGGAGCTGAGCGGGGCCTGGGATTGTATATGACACTTTCTCAACATTCTTTTCAGGTTGACCGGGTTTTTGCTGCGATACTGGCTATTACGATTTTAAGTCTGATTCTTTTCGGTATGATTTCCGCATTGGAGAAGTTAATAATACCCTGGTGGGCCGAGACAGCCCGGGATATTTAAAAGTATAAATTAGGAAGGAGGAATAAATAGGTGAAAAAAGTGCTGGCAATTTTATTGGCAGGTTTGTTATTGGCAGCCCCTGCAGGCTGCGGCAAAAAGCCTGCAAACAATTCTCAGAAGTTGGACAAGGTTACCGTTCTATTGGATTGGACACCCAATACCAACCACACTGGTATCTATGTTGCCGACCAGCTGGGTTATTACCGAAAACAAGGGATTGAAGTTAAAATCGTTCAGCCCAGTTCCGGGGGGGCAGCCGAATTAGTGGCAGCGGGTCAAGGTGATTTTGGATTTAGCTACCAGGAAGAGGTGACAATAGCCCGAACCAAGGGGCTACCCATTAAAGCTATTGCAGCGGTGATACAGCACAATACCTCGGGGTTCGCTTCACCGTCTGGAAAAGGAATAAAGACGCCGAAGGACTTTGAAGGCAGGACCTACGGCGGCTGGGGTTCACCCGCAGAAGAAGCTATGATCAAAGCATTGACCAGTCAGGTAAAAGCTGATTTCAGTAGAGTAAAGATAGTCAACATAGGTACCGCGGACTTTTTTACCAGCGTGCAGAAGGATGTGGATTTTGCCTGGATTTTCTGGGGGTGGACCGGAATCGAGTCCGAGATTAGAGGCATGCCTCTAAATTTTATTAAGTTAAGGGATTACAACCAGGCATTGGACTTTTACTCGCCGGTGCTAATCGCCAGCGAAAAAACTATTAATTCAAACCCCGGACTGGTAAAAAGATTTATGAAAGCAACTGCCCAGGGATACGATTACAGTATAAAGAATTCGGATAAGGCCGCTCAAATCCTAACCGTCCAAGTTCCCGAACTCAATAAAGATCTAGTGGTTACAAGTCAGAAGTACCTGGCGGGAGAATATCAGAGTGATGCGTCACGCTGGGGAGAAATGTCGGCTGAAAGATGGAAACTGTATGGAGATTGGATGTACTCTCAGGGATTGCTTGAGAAGAAACTGGATTATAAACAGGCGTTTACTAACAAGTTTTTGCCCTAAAAAAGCAAGGAGTACGGTCAAATGCCTAAACTGGTTATAAGTGAAATTAAAAAGACTTTGGGAACCCTGTTGACCCTGCAGGAAATCAGCATCCAGGCTGAAGAAGGGACCGTGGTCGGCATTTTGGGGCCCAGCGGGTGTGGTAAAACAACTCTTTTGCATATAGTTGCCGGGCTTATGGTCCCCGACAGCGGTAAAGTAATGATCAATGATAAGGATGTTACGGGGAGTCCGGGTTATGTAAGTTACATGCAGCAAAAGGATTTATTGCTTCCTTCTCGTACCGTAATTGATAATGTATCTATTCCTCTAGTTCTGCAGGGGATTCCTGCACGAGAAGCACGAGCCCGGGCCAGTGCCTATCTGGCCCGGTTCGGCTTGGAGGGATTCGAAAACTATTATCCGAGGCAACTTTCAGGGGGTATGCGGCAACGAGCCGCCATACTCAGAACTTATTTATTTTCCAGCGATATACTTCTTTTTGATGAACCCTTCGCTGCTTTGGATGCAATCACCAGGGCCAGGATGAATACCTGGCTGGTGGATGTTCTAAATGAACTGGGGCCAACTGTATTATTGGTAACCCACGATGTTGATGAGGCCTTGCACCTGTGTAACAAAATATACGTATTGTCCGACTGTCCAACCAGGATTAAGCTGGTCACAGAAGTGCCTTTTTACCGCTCCTCAAACATGCGCACTATCACTGACCCACTCTACCAAACAACCCGCGATTCCATCCTTGATTCCCTATCAGTCTGATCAAGTTACAATTCCACCCGATGATCGTAAACCAGGATTGCGGCTACAAACGCAATAACAGCCATCAATAGAACCACGGCAAGGTTTATCCCCATTAACTGTAAAGGCGGGGTCAAGTTATCAACCATCTGAACCTGAGAAAGGCCCTGCCAAATTGTTGCCATAACCTTGCCCATGATCCACAGGGTCACGATAAACACAAACGCAGTCAAAAGCCCGGCCCCTCTTTTTACCAACCGGCCGGTAACCTGGCTAAAAAAACTGATGTTTATGATATAGGCAATAATGGCGAAAATAATAAAGAATATCATTATTGCCCCCTTGAGTAATTCCACCCTTTGCTCAGGCGTTATTCTTGCTGCCAACTGCCGGTAAACTTCCCCTATATCCGAGGCAAAGCTTAAGCCCATGATAAGCCCGGTAACGGAGGTTATAACCATACCGATTAATGCTACAGTTAATAGAGCACTTAATTTAGATCCCAGAACACTGGCTCCCTTCACCGGTAGGGAAAGAGTAAGGTAGATACTATTGGTAGTCCATTCCCGGCTAATCATCTTAAAGGATGAAACCACCGGAAGGAAGATAGTCAGCCCCATCAAAGAAATTAGAGGCATTATCAATATGGGGGTAAAACGGGAATCAATGGTTACCATCAAAATCAGAATTAAGACAGACATTCCGGCCACTACTAAAATCTCAGGAACAACTTCCCTCATTTCCTTTTTATAAAGAGCTGCAAATTTCGAACTTGCGCTAATTGGCATCCCGAAACGCCTCCTTCATGATTTCTACTAATGAAGTTCCGCGGTTGGCTCGTAATTCTTCTGCATCTCCCGCCAGGTGAATCTTCCCCTGATTGAGAAAGACTACCTCGTCGACCAGATTCTCAACATCCCTTATTTCATGAGTTGAAATAATAATGGTCTGTTCTCCATCTCGAAAATCCCTTATCAGGGTTTGTATTATTTGATCGCGAGTAAGGATGTCAATACCAGAAAGAGGCTCGTCCAGGAACAGGTATGGTGATTGTCGTGATACAGCCAGGAGTAATTTGCATTTGGCCCGTTGTCCCTTAGAGATCTTTGCCAGTTTCATTCCCTCATGCAAATTGAGGAAGGTAACCAGTTCGCGGTACTTAGATTCATTCCAATCTGCATAGAATGATTGCATAAATTGAGCTGCTTGTTTAAGAGTCATCCAGGAATACAGGTGATCAACCTCGGGCAGGTAAGCGATATGATCTTTATAATTCGCCGGAGCTTGATCATCCACAGTTACTACGCCTTGGTCAGGACGATTTATCCCTGTAGCCAATTTTAACGTGGTTGATTTCCCCGCTCCATTAGGTCCAAACAAGCCGATAATCTTGCCCCGGTTAAAAATAATGTTAAGGTTATCCAATGCTTTTACCATACCGAATGATTTACTTACTCCCTGAAACTGTATCATTTATATACACCTCCTCTTTACTCATATGGTTTGAGACCAACTCAATTATTTCTTTCCCTTCGTACCCGAGTGCCTTCATTTCGTTCACATAATACTCCAGTACCTGGGTAGCCATATCTCCTCTTATCCTGGTTAGGTTTTCCTGATCTATTCGAATAAAAGTGCCCTGGCCCCGAACCGTTTCAACAATATTCATGGATTCCATCTCCCGGTAAGCCCTTTGAACTGTGTTGGGATTAACTCGGTAATTTTCTGCGTATTCTCGTTGGGAAGGAATTTTATCACCGGCCTGGAGTTCTCCACGAACCAGCTTTTTTTTAAAATCGTCGATAATTTGGCGGTATATCGGCTGCCCGGTATCAAAATCCATACCATCACCTCCTTGGTGCACTAGTGTCCTAGTACACTAACAATATACTATTACTAATATGAGTTAGTCAACTGCAATTAAAAATGTTTCTCCCCTGGGACTTAAAAGAAGTGGGAATTACGTGCGAAGGGTAGCCATCAAACGTTGCTTATTTAACAATAAATCCAGCCCGTCATTGATGTCTCGAACAACGATCATGCTCGCCTGAATAGCCTGGGCAGAACAGCCCTCCTGGCCAATGACCGCAATGGACAAAGCAACTTCCGCCAGCATTTGGCGGTCATTGCTTCCATTACCAATTGCTATACTATGCTGGGGATCAAGGGTATTAACAAACTTGAGTTTATTAATACCAACTTCATTGGGTCCTACTATCTGTAGTGGCTGACCAAGTTCATGGGCAATTGCATCAGCTGTTCCAAATGTATCTGCTGTTAACAAAGTTATGTCCAGCCATTCGCTAAGTCTAATAATCTTCTGTTTTACTCCAGGAATCAGTTTACCATCGGTAGTAAGTGTTCCGTTAATATCTAAGATTAAGTGGCAAAAAACCATATCTCCCAATCCGGGTATATTCACCTGATACATTTTTAACTGTCCTCCTTGCATTTTGGGGCCAAATTATATCTATCATAGTCTTCATTTTATTTATTTAAATTTGGCAATAATTTCCTGTGATTAATCGTATATAAAGTTCAGTTCCGGGTACAATAACACCAGAAGCCAGTTAGGCAGTACGAGTCTCCGACTCAACAACATTTTCAGGTTTCCTCCCCGTGAGGAGTAACGTCCTGGAAACCTCTCTTTTGAGGTAGTTGTCTGCCGCTGGCTTCCATTAGACCCGTAGACACGAAGGCTCCATTGAGCTTGTCAAAATTCGATTTTGATTTTTGATATAAAGTCTACGGGTCTTTTAATTGGAGTCAAAAAAGCCCCTTTTAAGGGGCTTTTTTTGGGTCTATTTATTTCTCATTAGCTCTATAAACAGGCCCAATATATCGGTCTCGCTGATTATTCCTTCTACATTTCCATTACTAATCACAGGAAGACTGCTGATTTTAAAGTCCTTCATAATACGAGCGGCCTCTACGATATCATCATCCGGGGAGACAGAGTACAGAGGTTTCTTAGTCATAACCCATTCAACCGGTGTCTCAGGGATTGTTCCGGGCCGTTGCAGGGCTTTCTCAATATCGTGCTGTACTATCATACCCACCAATTCTCCGTCCTGAACTACCGGTGTTCGCCGCAAGTTGTTTTCACGCATAACAATTAATGCACCTTTAAGTGAGTGCCGGGCTGTAACAGTTATCGCCGGAGAGGTCATAATTTCGCTGACTTTCATTTTTACTCCCCCCCTGAATCGCCAACTTTAATTCTATATTCATTGTATCGGATAAAAAGTATCTAAAGAATACTTATTGTAATAAGATTTATAATCAAACCGCACGGTTAATTTTCTTTTTTCTTTTCTTTACTGCCTTTTCATAGAGTTCAAGATACTTAATCGCGGAACGACTCCAGGAAAAATCCATACTCATAGCTACGTGCATTAGTTTTCGCCAACTGTCCGAATCATTCTTAAACAGAGTTACCGCTCGAGATATTGCATTTAGGAGTTTTTCCGGAAGATAATCCTCGAAGGTAAATCCATTACCATATCCTGTATCCTGATCATAGTTTTTAATAGTATCCCACAAGCCCCCTGTCCTTCTAACTACAGGGATGGTTCCGTATCTTAAACTGATTAATTGGCCCAGGCCGCAGGGTTCAAATCTTGATGGCATCAGGAAAATATCAGAGGCAGCGTAAATATGCTGCGCCATAACGTTATCAAAACCGAGTTTGATATAAATTTGATTGGGATAACGCATTTTCATTTCAGCAAACAGTTTTTCGTAATAGTCTTCACCGGTTCCCAGTAAAACCAGTTGAACCCCCAGCTGCATTATTTGGTTAATGACTGGTGCAACCAGGTCCAATCCCTTTTGCGAAACCAATCTGGTTATCATTCCTACCATCGGTACATCACCAATACTTAATCCCAGATCTCGCTGCAGCTGGTATTTATTTTCCTTTTTTAAATGCAAGGTGTTAACATCGTAATTTACAGAAATTCTATCATCTGTTGATGGGTCAAACTCTTCGTAATCCAAGCCATTTAAAATTCCGTAAAGATCCGTTCCCCGTTTACGTAAAAGACCGTCCAGTCCTTCACCCATATCGGGGGTCTGGATTTCCATAGCATATTTTTGACTTACTGTGTTTATGATATCGCCATACAGCAGTCCGGCCTTCATGAAATTTACTTCGCCATAAAACTCCAGTTCTTCCGGTGTAAAGTAGGAATTATCAAGCCCCAACGGTTTTAAAACTTCGCGGGAAAACCTCCCCTGGTACTGCAGGTTGTGAATAGTAAAAAGAGTCGCTATATTTTGAAAGAACGGTTCCTCTGAGAATTTGTTTTTTAAAAACAGGGGCAGCAAAGCAGTGTGCCAATCATTGCAATGAATAACATCGGGTTGAAAACCTAAATAGGGCAGCATAGCCAGTACTGCTTTGGTAAAGAAATTAAACCTTTCGTACTCGTCCTGATAGCCATACATCCGGTCACGATAAAAGTATCGGTGGTTATCTACCAGATAGACAGGTATGTCCTCATGACCCGTATTTATTGAAGTCTGACGGATTATGGCACTTTCCAAATGGCCATCCATCGGAACAGGGAGATCTGTCTGGTAACGGCCACTGGTTATCTGTTTATAACAAGGCATTACTATTCTAATATCATGTCCAAGCTTTTTTAAAGCCTTGGGTAAACTTCCAGCAACATCCGCCAGACCTCCGGTCTTGGCAAATGGAGTTACTTCTGAGGCTGCCAAGAGTATTTTCATTAATTCTGCTCCTTTCTGATCAGTCAGATATAGCTAGTTTTAATACAACTGGTTTGATGCCCCTCCTATAATCATTGCGGAAATATGCAGGTTCCGGTTCGTATAGATTCAGCCGCCAATTCAGGAGGAGTCGGATTGATATAATAATCGGTGCCATATTCGAACCCGGCCGCTTTAGTCAATCTAGGAAGTATCTCAATATGCCAGTGATAGGATATGCCTATATCTACATTTACAGGTGTTGAATGTAAAAGCAGATTATAGGGGGCTGCGCCTAATACCGTCGCCATCCGACAAAAAACTTCTCGCAGTATATAGGCCAAATCTTCTATATCATTTTCATATATCAACCCATAATCGGCTTGATGCTGTTTCGGAATAATCCAGGTTTCAAAAGGAAATCTCGACGCATACGGGCAATAGGCCAAGTATTCGTTGGTCTCCAATACTACCCGCAGTTTATCGTTTAACTCCTGCTGAATCACGTCACAGAATAAACATCGGTTTGTTTCCTGATGATACTTTTTGAGTCCCAGATTAACCTCTTCTACCGCCTTTGGAATAATAGGCGTAGCAATAAGCTGGCTGTGACTGTGTTCCAAGGATGCTCCTGCTTCGGCTCCTTCATTCTTAAAAATTAATACATACTTTAAACGTTGGTCTTGACGTAAGTCCAGGTGACGTTGACGCCACATATGAAGTATTTCTACTATCTGTTCCTGGGAATGCTTATAAAATTCGATCTGGTGGCCCGGGCTTTCAATAATAACTTCGTGGGCACCTATTCCGTTAAGAGTCCTATGCAGCCCTGTGTTAGTTTCAGAAACAGTCCCTTCAATTCCTAAAGCGGGAAACTTATTGGGAACAGTGCGTATCCACCAACCAGGCCGGTCAGGTTCCGTTCCTGGAGCTCGAAAGGCCCAGATTTCTGGGGGAGTTTTATCCTCGTTGCCAGCACAAAAAGGGCAATTACCAGGGTGGCTCTCCACTGGTCTTAATTTGAAGTCCTGCGGACGTTTGGCCCGTTCAGTGGATATTACTACCCATCTCTGATTGAATGGATCTTGTCTCAATTCCGGCATTTTTTTGCCTCCTTCAGGGTTGATCCCTATAATTAATCTCATTAATCTAGTTTTTAGCTTAAGTAAAAAAGGCAAATCTATGCTTCCGGTTTATCCTCTTCTTCCTGGCAAATGCTTTCAATTCGTTCAATATAAAAATCAGTTAAAGATTCTGCGATTTCCTGGGAGAAAGCCTCCGAATATATGCGACAGACTGGACGGTCCTCATCAGGCAGAATAAGGCTATTTCCCTCCGCATGTTGGATTCGAAGCCCTTCTATCAAGTTCTCGCCGGAAAGAGGCTGGTAATCTTCAGCCAGACGGCGGAGCAAACGCCCCTTATTTTCCCAGGAAACCGGGATTTCCGTCTTATGATAATAGAAAGACGGCGTTCTTTGCAGGATGTCACTGATGCCACAGTGATGGCAGGCCATTAATTCTAAAATTCTCATGGCAGCATAAATCCCATCAGAGAATAACTGCATTTGCTCGATTTCACCCGCTGACAGCATAGCCTGCATGAGGTCACCGTGAAAAGCCCTGGTTCGAACCACCTGATGGTTTTTTCTTTTAAGTTCTTTTTCTATGGCCACGGGAACATCAACTGACAAAAAAGTCGTTTTAAAGTGAGATGCAAAGGCACTGGTTATCAACGATACCAGTTCTTCGTCTTCTATTACATGTCCATAAGGGGTAACTAGAGTTACCTTTTGTCCTCCATCGTAGAAGTATACTCCCAAGTCAGCCTTCGACCGTTCGGTGGCTCTCACAAGATTATTGATTACGCTATCTTTTTGATAATTCAGGGATGACCGTCCCGTAGTGATACCATCAGATCTTAGAATCTTACAGCCCAGACGGTCGAACAGGAAGCTTGCACTATCAGTTAAATGAAGGTTTTCTGCAGCCAGTGTGACTAAGAACCTTTCTCTGGTAATAGACTCTACATCAATCTGGTTCAGCAAGGCATTAATGTATCCTGAGTTCAGATCTATGGCTTGTTCGGGTTCCGCCAGGCGGTCCCACAGTATAGGCCTATATTCCTCACGTTTAAATATGTTTTCAATTTTTCGTTCTTCATTTTTGGCAATATTAGCGCCAAACTCGTTAAAAATATTTAGGCTAATAAGATTCTCATGTTTCTGTTGTCCCAGGTAGTAACCATGAGTAAACCCGATTTCCCGGGTAGCATACCTGAGGGCAGTCATTGCTATTCGCCCTGCATCTACAACTTGAATACCGGAAGACATCAAGCCTGCAATAAAAGCGTTTTTAGCTATTAAAGCGGCATTGGACCAGTCCCTGCCCAGTAATACCCTGGACTTCATCGGAATGAAACTTCCTATAGCACGCCCCAGACGAACCAACATCTCCGGACTAAGGGTACTGTTTAAATCCCCGGTTACACCCCGCCGGGTAAAAAGCCCGCGGCTGATTTTCTCTGACCATACAATACTGTCGGTTACTACCCGTCTGGTTTCTACAATCTTTTGCGGCCATATTTTCACCTCAGGTTTTACCGTTACCTCGTCCTCCAGTACTGAATCATCACCAATAACCGAGCCTTCAAAAATGTGGCATCGATTCTTGATACTTACTCCTTTTCCCAGGATCGCGCCTCTGATTTCCGAGCTTTTCCCTATATAAGCATTGCTCCAGGTGATGGTTCGTTTTAAAGAAGCTCCAGATTCAACCATGGTTCCTTTGCCAATGACCGTATAGGGAAGAATCCGGGTTCCTGCTTTAACTTCACAATTATTGCCTAGATAATAAGGGGCTTCCAAATACGATCCACTTGAAATCCTGCAATCCTCTCCTATAAATATCCCATTAGACTTATTGCCGTTTATTTCAATCTCGATTTTCCCATCCAAAGCATCAATATGGACTTGTCGGTACTGTTCATGGTTACCGATATCACACCAATAGCCGCTAAGAATGCACCCATACAATGGTTTTCCAGTTTTCAGGAATAGGGGAAATAAGTCTTTCGAGAAATCAAAAGGTTTTTTTGCATCGATGTAATCCAGGACTTCGGGTTCAAGAATATATATGCCGGTATTGACCGTATCGCTAAAGACTTCGCCCCAGGACGGCTTCTCAAGAAACCTGGTAATCTTGCCTTCCTGATTTACCAGTACTAAACCGTATTCCAATGGATGACTTACCCTGGTCAAAACAATGGTAGCTAAAGCACCGTGAGAACTGTGGAAGTTGAACGCTTCCGCCAAAGGGAAATCGGTTATCGCGTCACCGCTTATTACAATAAAAGTTTCATCTAAAGACCGGGAAGCGTTTTTTACACTACCGGCTGTGCCTAAGGGTGAATCCTCCACATAATACTCGATACTTAACCCGTAATTCGTGCCGTCTCCGAAATAATCTTTTATAACCTGGGGCAGATACTGAAGTGTAACCGCAACGTTATCCACCCCGTATTTTCTTAATAGTTCCAGGCTATATTGCATTACTGGTTTGTCGAACAGGGGAACCATAGGTTTGGGTAGGTTACATGTTAGGGGCCGCAGTCTGGTACCTTCGCCACCCGCCATTACCACAGCTTTCACGATTTCACCTCCTCACGCTTCCAACTCTGTTTCTTCTGGCACCGGGCCATTCCTTGCGGGGGCTGCTATTCCACCCTTCCCGTCGGCTGGCCCTGATGACCGCCTCGTAAACTTCTATTGTTTTTCCGGCTATTATTCGCCAGTCATATTGCTCGATTACTTTCTTATAAGCGGCGTCGCTTAGTCTTTTAGCCAGTACCTGGTTATGCAAGACTTCCAGTATTCGATCCGCCAAAGAATTAGATGATCCGGCAATACATAATAAACCATCTATATTATTGGATACTGTCTCAGTCAACCCGCCGCTATCTGAAACGATTACTGGAGTTCCGGCCGCCATAGCTTCAAGAGCTACTATGCCAAATGGTTCATAGAGGCTTGGGAATACCGCCGCGTCAGCTATTAAGTACAAAATATCCCGATCCTCATCATTCAAGTATCCGGTAAATAGCATTTTATTTCCTAAGCCCAGATCATGAGCCTTATTTCTGAGATATCCTTCATAGGGCCCGGTTCCGGCAATCACAAATTTGGCATCTGGACAGTAAGTAAGGATTTTTAAAGCCGCATCAATTAATACATGAACTCCTTTTTCCCTTACCAAGCGCCCCACAAAATAAACTATCTTCTCATAAGGAAGAGCAAAGCGATTCCTGAATCCATCAGGTATCTTGCGATTTCTAATACGGGAAGGGTGAACCCCATTGGGGATATGAACCAACTTATCAGAAGGCAGGTTAAATACCCGACGCACCTCATCAATCATATATCCGGAGCAGCAAATTACTTTCCAAGCTTCATAGGTCAACCACCACTCGATGTTGCTGATGTTGTTTTGTATGTCGTTGTGCAAACCGTTATTTCGCCCGTATTCTGTGGCGTGAATAGTAGCAATTAAAGGAGTCTGGTAGGCATATTTCAAAGCTCTGCCGGTATAGGCTACCATCCAATCATGGGCATGAACTATATCAAATACTCCTTCTTTATTGGCTTTCTGAACAACCTTCTCCAGCATGGCTACATTGAGTTGCAAAGCCCAGCTGGTGATGTCTCGAGATGATAAATCGTAAGGGTTAACTCTTATAACATGAACTCCTTGGATTTCCTCCTGTTCTGGAGATGTCCCATCATTACATGATACTACCGTTACATCTACTCCCATTTCAGCCATAGTGGTAGATAAATCATAAACATGCATGGCCAATCCTCCGACCACCCGGGGAGGAAATTCCCATGCCAGAATAGCTACTCGCAAATTGAATACCTCCTTGGAATAATAAAAAGGTCTATTCTTTAGAATGATCTTTAACCAGGAAAATTATTTACTTGCGGTGCTCAATCATTTGGCAAATCCTAAAGGTCGGGTACCAAAGCTATTAATAAAAAGAAAACTCATCTTGCGATGAGTAATCAATTAAGGGAGGCTAATATAAACTGTCTATCGTGGCATTGATCCGTTATGAATCTCATAACTCCAGTTATGGCCGTTGTTATTGTCCCAGTTGCTGGCGCAATCCCGGAAGCAGAAGTTAAACCGCTGGTCACCCTGCATATCCATTACTGTTTCCCAACCCCACTTACTTCGAGTCATCTCCTGGTCTCTAATCATAGTCCAATGCTCGCTGGTTCCAAATCCGGCATGAAGATAAACCTTAGAGGCTCCGCTTTCCGACAGCAACCCGTTGTAGATCAGGTGTACCGAATCTCCTGCGGTTATTGGTACCGGGGTTACAATAATTCCGCCTTGTATTTCCGCTTTAGTCATCTTAAAACACTCCTTTAATGCGCGTATTTGAATTTATGAGGATCCACGTGGAGACTCCAGTTGTGGCCGCTGTTGTTATCCCAGTTGTTAGCCCGATCCTTAAAGCACAGGTTCATCTGTCCAGCTCGATAAACCTGGAGTGAAGTCTCCCAGCCGTGGTTGGTGCGAATCATTTCGTAATCTTTAACATCGCTCCAACCATTCTGTGACCCGTAACCAACGTGCACAAAAACCTTGTCAGCCCCGGCACCCGCCAAAAGCCCAGAATAAACAATTTGAACCTCGTCTCCGATCTGAGGCTGCGCGGGTGAGACCTCAATTCCACCGTTCCACTCCAACTTCGCCACTTAACCGGCCTCCTTATATACCATCTCTAAAATATTTTTCCTCAGGACAGAAACTTTATTAAAAAAAATAGATCAATAAACAACTTAACTATTTCCGATATTGGAAGCCCGTGGGTATTGCCGACAAAGATTCAAGATAGCGCGGTAAAATCAGTTCCCTTAATTGCGCGCCTCTCAGCAAGCTACTTCTATGACCTGGCATTAATATGCCAAGGATATAATCATCTAAAATACAAAAAAAGACCGACCTCAAAGTTCGTATAGGAACATTTGAAATCGGTCTTATAATAATTGACTTTTAATTAATGTATTAATCCATATTTTTGATCAGATGATTGGCAAATTCAGAGGTTTTGACCTCGGTGGCACCATCCATAAGCCGGGCAAAATCATAGGTTACAACCTTGCTGGAAATGGTCTTTTCCACCGACTGAATGATCAAATCCGCCGCTTCGTTCCAACCAATATGCCGCAGCATCATTTCTGCGGATAGTAGAACAGAACTAGGGTTAACCTTGTCAAGTCCAGCGTATTTGGGTGCTGTGCCATGAGTCGCCTCAAATATGGCATGACCGGTAACATAATTTATGTTAGCTCCCGGGGCTATCCCAATCCCACCTACTTGAGCCGCCAGGGCATCCGACATGTAGTCGCCGTTAAGGTTAAGGGTAGCCACTACACCAAATTCCCTGGGACGAGTCAGTATCTGCTGCAGGAAAATATCCGCAATAGTATCCTTAATAATAATTTTTCCGGCTTTTTCCGCTTCCGCCTGAGCCTGATTGGCCGCTTGTTCACCTGATTGATCCTTGATCCGGTCATATTCATCCCAGGTAAATACTTTTTCGCCGAATTCCTGCTCCGCCAAATCATAACCCCATTGTTTGAATGCACCTTCGGTAAATTTCATAATATTGCCCTTGTGTACCAGAGTTACACTCTTACGCCCTTTATTTATCGCATATTGAATAGCCGCTCGTACCAGGCGCTTAGTTCCCTCCTCCGACACCGGTTTGATTCCGACGCCTGAAGTCTCGGGAAAGCGGATTTTCTTTACCCCCAGTTCATCCTGCAGGAAGCTTATTAATTTCTTCGCTTCCGGTGTTCCCTGGGCATATTCTATACCAGCATAAATGTCCTCGGTATTCTCCCGGAATATTATCATATCGACATCTTCCGGGCGTTTTACCGGCGATGGAACCCCGGTAAAGTACCGAACAGGACGTACACATGCATAAAGATCAAGTTCCTGTCGCAAAGCAACGTTTAGGGATCTTATTCCTCCGCCTATTGGAGTGGTAAGGGGGCCCTTAATGGCAATAAGGTACTCCCGGATGGCGTTAAACGTTTCCTGGGGAAGCCATTCACCAGTCTGGTTGAAGGCCTTTTCCCCGGCCAGGACTTCCTTCCACACAATAGATTTTTGCCCTTTATAAGCTTTCTCCACTGCAGCGTCAACAACCCGGTATGCCGCAGCCCAAATATCCGGGCCGGTTCCGTCTCCCTCAATAAACGGGATAATTGGGTGGTCCGGTACTTTCATGACCCCGTTTTCAACTACTATTTTTTCCCCATTAACCGGTATACTCTGTTGAGTGGTCAATTTTAACTTTCCCCCTTACTGTATTCAATTTAAAATTTCCTAATAAAATGTTCCATTAAATAATAGTCCATTGTTATTGCATGAATGAGTTACTCCCCTTTATTGGCGTTCCTTCATGTACTCTTCATATAAGAAAACAAGTTCTTTATCAAATAAGGAGCGCTTCATCTCTACCGACATAGTCCTGACCCTGGCCAGTAAGTCCTGTGCTTCACCGTCGTCCAGTTCAATACCGTATTCCATAAATTTGGCTTTGACCGCACTACTGCCCGAGTGCTTGCCAATAACAATTTGTCTTTCCAGTCCTACCTCCTGTGGGGAAAAGGCCTCATAGGTCAACGGGTTCTTTAATACACCATCCCCATGAATGCCAGATTCGTGCCGGAAGATGTTAAGTCCCACTATGGGATGCGCCGGTGATAGTTCTCTTCCGGAAGCGGCGGCTACGTATTCTGCAACCTCACGGAAAAGTTCAGTTTTGAAATCAATGTCGACATTCATCAGGTGTTTTAATCCCATAACGACTTCCTGCAGAGCGGCGTTTCCAGCCCTCTCACCCAAACCGTTAATGGTTACCCCGACATACTTGGCTCCGGCATAGACCCCGGAGAGTGCATTGGCGGTAGCCATACCAAAGTCATTATGAGTATGCATTTCTATATCAATTCCAACCGCATCCCTAAGGGTGCGAATTTTACGAAATGTCGATAATGGGTCAAGAGTACCCACCGTATCACAGAAACGGAGACGATCGGCGCCGTGATGTTTGGCTATTAGGGCAAATTCAACCAGATAATCAATATCTGAGCGGGAGGCGTCTTCTGCGTTTACTGACACATAAAGACCGTTATCCTTTGAAAACTTCACTGCGTCAGACATGCGATTAAGTACATCCTCCCTGGTGGTTTGAAGCTTATGCTGGATGTGTATATCGGAAGTGGAGATAGAAACTGCCACCGCATCCACTCCGCATTCAATTGATTCCTTGATATCACTGATAACCGAGCGGTTCCAGGCCATTATACTGGCTTTAAGTCCCAGATCTACAATTTTCTTAATACATGTTTTTTCATCCCCGCCCATAACCGGGATTCCAACCTCTATCTGGTCTACGCCCATTTCATCCAGGTATCTGGCAATTCTGATTTTCTCCGGGTTGGAAAACACGACTCCTGCAGTCTGTTCCCCATCCCGCAAGGTAGTATCCACTACACTGATTTTGGTTCCTTCTTCCAGAAACCAGTCTCTTCCCACTCTAGTCAATTTTCGCCACTCCTTTCACTATATGAGGAGCAAATTCGTTTGCTTTGAAACCGCGAGAACTTGGTCAGGTGATGTCTTTCCGGTCCTACAGAACAAGTATGGATTATGCCTTCTGTAGTAACAGTGGATTCATGCCAGGACCGTTCGGCTTGCGTAAAACTTCAGGCAATTGCTGCCGTCAGCTACCTGCGCGCCAGTTCCTCCCGCAGCAAACGGTTGGCCACTTCTGGGTTGGCCTTTCCCTTGCTCGCTTTCATTACCTGCCCCACTAAAAAGCCCAGGGCTTTTTCCTTACCATTTTTATAATCTTCAACCACATTGGGGTTGTTACTAACTGCTTCTATTACAATCGCTTGAATAGAGGATTCATCTGATATCTGCACCAAGCCCTGTTCTTTCACAATAGTCTCCGCATCCTTACCGGATGTGAACATCGTTTCGAATACGGTCTTGGCTATTTTTCCGCTAATAACACCGTCATCCAGAATTTTTAACATACCAGTCAGTTTGACCGGAGTAATATTACACTGGCTTATTTCCATGTTGTTTTGATTCAATAGGCGAGCCATTTCTACCATAATCCAGTTTGAGATTACCTTGGCATTGGAATACTGTTCCATACACTGGTCAAAAAAATCCAGTGTATCCTTCGACATGGTCAAAACCGCGGCATCGTAAGGGGACAGGCCATATTTTTGAGTCAGGCGCTGCCGGGCAGCATCCGGGAGCTCTGGAAGTTCTCCGGCTATCCGGTTAACCCACTCCTGATCGATTTTAAGTGGCACCAGGTCTGGCTCCGGGAAATACCGATAGTCATGAGCCTCCTCTTTGGATCTCATACTCTGGGTTTCCTGTCGCGTTTCATCCCAGGTACGAGTCTCCTGTACTATGGTTCCCCCATCTTCTATTACTTCGATTTGACGATCAATCTCATATTCAAGCGCTCTCTCAAGAGCCCGGAAAGAATTCAAATTTTTAATCTCGGCTTTGGTTCCCAGTTCTTTCTGCCCCCAGGGTCTAATAGAAATATTGGCATCACAGCGCAGGCTTCCTTCCTGCATTTTGCAGTCGGATACCCCCAGGAAAAGTAGTATAGCTCGTAATTTTTCCATATACAGGCGTGCTTCCTGAGGAGTTCTCATATCAGGCTCGGAAACAATCTCGATTAATGGAACCCCTGAACGATTATAATCAACCAGGCTATATGGTGTCGTTGATATGGTTCCCTGGTGAACCAGCTTACCCGCATCTTCCTCCATATGGATTCTGGTAATTCCTATTATTTTTGTGCCGTCCTCCGTTTCGATCTCCAGCTGCCCCTTCAGAGCGATAGGCAGGTCATATTGTGAAGTCTGAAAATTTTTCGGGAGGTCCGGATAATAGTAATTCTTACGGTCAAACTTACAAAACTCAGCTACCGTGCAGTTTAAAGCCAGGGCTGCCTTCAAGGCGAACTCCACCATTTGACTGTTTAAGACCGGGAGTACTCCTGGCATTCCCATGCAAATTGGGCAGACCTGGGTATTGGGTTCGGCTCCGAATGCAGTAGAACATCCACAGAAAGCCTTGGAATTGGTTTTTAGTTCAGAATGAACCTCTAAACCGATTACGGCTTCAAAACTTTCGCTGCCCATCATTATCCCTCCAAATTCGGCTTATACTGCTGATCGTTATATCGTTCGAAGGCATGTGCCATCTGGATTAATGTCCCCTCGGAAAACGGTTTACCCATTAATTGAAGGCCAACCGGCATATTATCTATTAAGCCAGCCGGAATCGACATTGCCGGTATACCAGCCAGGTTAATCGGAATAGTCAGTATATCAGACATATACATAGCCAAAGGGTCCTCAGTTTTTTCACCTATTTTAAAAGCTGTACTGGGCGCGGTAGGAGAAACCAGAACATCATACTTTTCAAAGGCCCGGTCGAAATCCTCTTTAATAAGTCTTCTAACTTTTAAAGCCTTAAGATAGAACGCGTCATAATAACCTGAACTTAGAGCATAAGTACCTAACATAATTCGTCTTTTAACTTCTGGGCCAAATCCCTCCGCTCGAGTACTGCTGTACATTCCAACTACATCGCCTGCTTCCGGGTTCCGTATCCCGTACTTAACCCCGTCAAACCGGGCCAAATTGGAACTGGCCTCAGCCGGGGCAATAATATAATATGCAGGCAAAGCATATTCGCTGTGGGGTAAGGATGTTTCCTCCACAATAGCCCCTAACTCTTCTAATTTGTGCAGGGCTTTCAATACGGAATCCTTAACTGTTGTGTCGACCCCTTCTTGATAGTACTCGCGGGGAAATCCTATCTTCATTCCCTTGATGTCTTTATTTAGAAATGAGCGATAATCAGGCACTTCAATATTGGCACTGGTAGTATCCATAGGGTCATATCCGGCAACAGCATTCATAACCATTGCACAATCCGCAACGTTTTTAGTTAGGGGTCCTATCTGATCCAAAGATGAGGCATAGGCAACCAGACCAAACCTGGAAACCCTGCCATAAGTCGGTTTAAGCCCGACAATACCGCAAAATGCGGCGGGTTGCCTGATTGAACCACCGGTATCGGATCCGAGGGCGTAATAAACCTCTTCGGCGGCAACAGCAGCAGCCGCTCCACCAGATGATCCACCAGGTACTCGGGTTAAATCCCAGGGATTCCGAGTGGGGAAAAATCCGGACTGCTCAGTGGAAGAACCCATGGCAAACTCGTCCATATTCATCTTGCCAACCATTACCATCCCGGACTGGTGAAGTTTTTTTATCACTGTAGCATCATAAGGCGGAATAAAATTGGCCAAGATCCTGGATGCGCAAGTAGTTTTTATTCCCCTGGTACACATATTATCCTTAATGCCGCATGGAACACCTCGGAGTCCGCCAAAAGCTCCCGCTTGATCTAAAATATTGGCCGTCTCTTCGGCTTGCTCAGTGGCCAGAGTAATAAAAGCATTAACCCGGCTCTCCACTTTATCTATACGGTCCAAAATACTATCCATAACCTCACAGGCACTAGTCTCCCGGCGGGCAAGCTTCTCGCCGACCTCCTGCGCCGTAAGCTGGTAGAGTTCCACAAAAAAACCCCCTTATACGATTTTAGGCACCTTGAAATGCCCCTCCTCTTCTAAAGGGGCGTTGGCCAGTACTTCTTCCTTGGGAAAAGACGGCTGTCTCAAGTCTTCACGCATAACATTATATAAAGGCAAGACATGAGCCAGGGGTTCCACCCCATCGGTAGGCAGGCGGTCTAAAGACTGGGCATATTCCAGAATGGCGTTGAGTTGGCCCGCGTATTTCTCCTTTTCTTCACTGGTTAGATTTAGTCTACCCAGCAGGGCAACATGCTCAACTTCTTTGATTGTAAGAGCCACAGGCCATCTCCTCACTTTCCCTAAAATCTTATGCACAGTATTATAGCAGAAAGCCCCTTCCTGTTCTAGCAAAATACAGATAATCTCCAAGGCTTATTCATCGAAAGGCACCACAATTTTAACGTTTTAAGGTTTGCTAAGAAGATAAGAAATATAATTAAAAGGGGCATGGAATTATTATCCTATATGGTTCGACACAATAATTGGCCATTCAATAGGATTTTTGTGTTATGTTCTTATCAAGGAGAACTTGAAAGGTGGAGAGAAACATATTTACCTTAAACAAGAATAAATGGCTGCTCAATGAAATTGTCTCGTGGGAAAGTGAGAAGATTATTACTCCTGAGCAAAGCCGTATTCTAGCAGAAAAATATAGAGCCAGCCAAACCTGGACTAATTATCTTTTTCCCGTTCTTGGTTCATTGCTGGTTGGAATCGGTATTATCCTATTTTTCGCTTCTAACTGGGAAGCATTACCCATCTGGTTTAAACTGGGTCTCATTTTTGCAGCCTTGATAGTCAGTCACTTGTTCGGATATCATTTCAGATATAAATCTCAGCAACCCTGGCTGGGCTCTGGCCTTTTACTTCTGGGAGGAATACTATTTGGAGCGGCAATTTTCCTGATTGCCCAGATATACAACATTTCGTCTGGCTCTCCAGTGCCTGTCCTTTGCTGGGGTATTGGAGTCTTGCTGGAAACCCTGGTCCTTAAGGAAAAGCCACTTCTTATTCTATCGGGATTACTCTTGTCGGTTTGGGCCTTTATGCAACTTTCGTCCTACCAAAATACTGTTCCCTGGTTATATTTTGTCTTTACCCTGCTGATTATGGTGCCTTTATCCTATCGCATTGATAGTATCGTTGGGCTATTCATCAGTGTTGTCGGTACAATAATAGTTACGGTAGTCAGTGCCGCTAATCTTGGTTTAGATTCACCGGTACCTCTTTTCATACTGGCTACAGCGCTGTCTTCGGCTTGCTTTATCCGGGGTCAGGACAGCACCGATCGAATGGCTGGCACTTATTATATTTTGGGACTTCTTTTTACTCTGGGGTGCCTTTTTGCTCTTACATTTCATGATCTTTATGATAAAACTATTTTTTCCTCTTCTGATTTAAGCGTTATAATGCTTCATCCCAGAATCGTTTTGGCCGTATTATTACTTGCTGTATTAGCAAGTATTGGTTTAATCTCACACCGGCCCCGATTCCGCGAAGCCTTAAATTCATTGGGATTAATCTGGCTGATTAACTTCATTCTACTTATCTTTGTTTTGATACCTATCAACCGTTCTGTTATCACCGATCCAATAATGCCCATTGTTATGAATCTGGTTCTTTTCTTCAGCGTTATTTTTATTCTCTGGCTGGGCAACAAACACCAAAATCGCTTTGTGCTTAATTCCGGTCTGGTTTTCTTTTATCTACAGGTCATAAGCCGTTACTTCGATTTTGCCTATTCTTATATGGACCGTTCAATTTTCTTTATTGTTGGAGGAGTTCTCCTGGTGATATTGGGGATAATCCTAAACCGACAGAGGGCCAGGATGGTTACGAATTGGGGTGATGAAAATGCGTAAAAAACTTTTTATCTTGGTTGTGTTGCTTCAGGTCCTCTTTTTGGTAGGTATGATTGTCAATAACCTTTCTATCATCTGGTGGGGAAAAGAGATTATTTTGCTCAGTCAGCCGGTTGACCCCCACAGCCTTTTCAGCGGTGATTATGTTAATCTCGGGTATGAAATCAGCAGTCTTAATCTACAGGAAATGGGTTATCCTGCCCTCCCCCAGGATTCTTTTAACCGGGGGGATAGAATATATGTCAAACTAGAAAAACAAGGGCCAGAGTGGCAGGCTGCCGCCTTAAGCCGGGACGCCCGGGAGTTTTCTAATTCGCTTTTCATTCAAGGGGAAATCACTTACTTTGATTATATTTCTCAGAATCTGACGATACGGTATGGCATTGAGAATTACTACGCTCCTTCCGATAAAGCCCGGCACTATCAATCGACCTTGTCGGATAGTATGCCCATCAAGGTAATGGTAGACCGATTTGGCCGGGCTAAGGTTATTGGGCCACAGGAGTCTATAAAGCAAATTGAAAACAACACGAAAGGGGATCGGGGTTAATGAAAAGAGTATCACTATTGATTATAGCCATGTTATTGTTCATGACCCCGGTATCCCTGGCGGTTCAGACTAATGACTGGCCCTACAGCAAAACTCTAACCGTAAAAGAGGACGGGACTTACCGGGTTGAGTTTGATAAGGAGATTTTGGATCACCTGGGGAAGGGGAGTAATGTAAGAATTACTGATTCTTCGGGACTTGAGATTCCATGCTGGCAACTGGCATCGTCTCTTGGATTGAATACCCCTCAGTCGTGCAATCCAGAGAAGGAGAAGAGCAGTCCTGGATCCTATGAAGCAACATTTACCCTTCCAAGCTGGATGGATAAATATAACGTTATGGTCTTAAATGCCGATCAAACCCCACCCGAACTACGGCAGGTGACTATTGAAGGCAGCAATGACGGCATTAACTGGAACAGATTATACTCCACTCAGCTCTGGCTGCCTTTTACTCAGAGTATCATTCGTTATCCGGAGAATTCTTACCGATATATTCATCTTTCCATGCAATGGCGGAGCAAGACGGTATTTAATTTATACTCGATTAATGCCGGATATCTAACCCAGTTTCCTGCTCTGACCTGCAATTATCCGGTTAAAATAGTGTCTGTCAATCCTGGTAAACGCACGAATAGCACGGTATTGGAGGTTGACACAGGAGATATACCACGAGAGATTCAAACAATATCTCTGCAATTAGCTAACCCGGAAGAGTATCTGCCAATTCTGCGTTCGGTAGCTCAAAATGGCTACACTGGACCAATAGACGCTAAATACAAACCAATGTCCATACCTGATACAACCGAGTATGGTTCTATCCAGTTTTTCGAGGTCCAGAACAATTCGCTGGTCTTTTATATCAATAGCAGCCATAAAGGTAAAATTAAGTTCATTCTTGAATCCAGTGCTGGGATTGCCCCCAAGTTTAAAAGTATTAGCCTGACTGGGATTGCCCCTGGAGTAATGGCCCGGCTGAAGGCTGGTAAGTACACACTGTGGTACGGTAATTCAGGTATACCCAGCCCGAAGTATGACTTAGTTAAAATCCCGGAACTGGTCGGAAAAAATAAAATCCCGGTTATCACACCGGGACCGGCAATCGAGAATCCAAACTATATTAATCAATCAACGACCAAAAAAGAAGTAAATTCATGGACGTTATTCGGAATTATTATATTGCTTGCAGCAGCCAGCGGGGTATTTTTAATTCGAAATCTTAGACGAACTAAAACAAGCTAGCGGGACCTATATTCTCGCTGGCAGCATCATTCTGTCGGGATGTAATTTCCATAAACTCTGCTTCGTCCAGAACCCTTATGCCGAGGCTTTGTGCTTTCTGCAGTTTAGAGCCCGGATCGGTACCGGCAAGGACAAAGCTGGTGTTGCGGCTGACGCTGGAGGTTACTTTACCGCCCAGTTTCTCTATTAACTCCGATGCTTCCTGGCGGGTCATTTTGTCCAGAGACCCGGTAAGAACAAAGGTTTTACCTTCAAGAGGGCCACCGGAAGGCGCTACTTCGTTTTCTCTCGTATTGACCCCAGCCTCTTGCAGAGACTCTATCATTCTTAAATTGGCGGGCTCGCTAAAGAAAGTTACGATGCTATCAGCTATCTTTCCACCCACTTCCGGAACCTCGAGCAGTTGTTCATGGCCGACTCCGGCAATAATATCGATATCTCGAAAATGTTCTGCCACCAGACGTGCAGTCTTGGCACCGACAAACCTGATCCCCAGAGCATTAAGTAATCGGGATAAGGAACGCTGTTTACTGATCTCCAGGGCTTCAAGAAGATTATCTGCCTTCTTTTTTCCCATTCGTTCCAGGGGAATTAATCTTTCAACCTCAAGGGTATATAAATCTGCCACTCTGGTAACCAATCTATTATTAACCAGCTGCTCAACCAGCGATGGGCCTAATCCCTCAATATCCATAGCTTCACGAGAAGCAAAAAACACCAGGCTTTCCTTAAGCCGGGCCGGGCAGTCTATATTATCGCAGCGGTGAGCGACTTCTCCTTCAAACCTGACCACCTTCGACCCGCATACCGGGCAGTTGGAAGGCATAACAAAGATCGATTCCCTGCCATCTCTTCTTTCTGTCAGGGGACGAATTACCTCGGGGATTACATCCCCGGCCTTATGAATCAATACCATATCACCGATGCGGATATCCTTCTCTGTGACCAGATCATAATTGTGGAGGCTCGCACGGCTGACCGTACTCCCGGCAATAAAAACCGGAGTCATTACCGCTGTCGGGGTAATGACCCCAGTGCGTCCCACGTTCAACTCGATCTCCAGTATCCTGGTTTCTTTTTCCTCAGCAGGAAACTTGAAAGCAGTGGCCCAGCGCGGACTTTTAGCCGTAGTTCCAACTTTTTCTCTCGGCTCCAGGGGACCGAGTTTAACCACTACACCATCGGTCTCGTATTCCAAATCATGTCTTTTGTGTTCCCATTCATTACAGTATTCTTCAACTCCATTTATGGATTCCACTCTTCTCCAATGCGGGTTCACCGGGAACCCCTGATCAAGTAAATATCGCAGAACTTCCTCCTGGGAGTCCATTACCGCTCCTTCGGAGTAAAGTAAATCATAGATGAACACCCTCAAAGGACGGGAAGCGGTTATCCTGGGGTCTAACTGGCGCAGGCTGCCTGCTGCTGAATTTCTGGGATTGGCGAACGTTTTTTCTCCTCTTTCCTCACGTTCCTGATTGAGAAGGGCAAAATCCTGCTTACGGATGTATACCTCTCCTCGAACCTGAAGTACCGGGACCGGCTTATTGAGCCTTAAAGGAAGACTTTTGATGGTTTTAATGTTTTGGGTAACATCCTCTCCAGCCAGACCGTCTCCCCGGGTGGCCGCAGTAACCAACACTCCATTCTCGTATGTTAGAGCAATCGAAACCCCGTCTATTTTAAGTTCACATACATAAAACCTTTCGTCGTCATCAGTTTTCTCTCCCACTCGGCGGTCAAAATCCGCGAGATCCTGGCGCGAGAAAGCGTTATCCAAACTGAGTAATGGAACCCGGTGAACAACACTGGAAAACCCGGTCAGGGGCTGTCCTCCTACCCGCTGGGTCGGGCTATCCTCGGAAACCAGTTCAGGGTTTTCTTTCTCAAGTTTCTTAAGTTCATTCATAAGCTGGTCATATTCATGGTCAGTGACCAGAGGATCGTCCAGAACGTAATAGTGGTAATCCAGTTTTCTTATTTGCTCCCGGAGTTGCCTGACTCTGTCAGCCATTACCGTCACCCCTTAACCGATTTTAACAATAGGGGCTATGTCTATCATCAGATTCCTAGTTCCATATTGCTCAAAATCAACTACTGCTATATTTTCTTCTTTTAAAGATATCACTACTCCCCGGCCGTATTTACGATGCTGAATGACATCTCCGGCGGAAAGATTGACTAGTTTTGATGTGACTGCCGAATTATTCTTTTTATCCATTTCGTTTAGCGGGACAAACAACTCGTCAGGTATCTCTTTTAAAAAACGTGAACACATGTTGGTTCTTTCAGCCCCGTACATAACCCGGTAAACTGCGCGGCTAAGAAACAGCCTCTCCATGGCCCGGGTAATCCCAACATAGCAGAGACGGCGTTCCTCCTCCATTTCCGACTGAGACTCGGCCCGGTACGATGGAAAAAGGCCCTCTTCCATACCGGTCATAAAGACCACCGGAAACTCTAGACCCTTTGCGCTATGAAAAGTCATCATGGAAACAGTATTGGAGTAGTCTGTATCATCAACCTCCTGAAGCAATGCTACCTCAGCCAGAAAATCAGATAAATCTTTCCGCCCTTCCCGTTCCGCATCAATTACCAGGGAATGCAATTCTTTAAGATTCTCAATCCTTTCTTCAGCTTCCAGGGGGTGATTGGTCTTTAAGTCCTCTACGTACCTGGTCAGTTCAATGGTCTCCTCCAGTAATGTACCCAATGAGACTGTAGCAGCAAGGCTCTGCAAGTACTTAGTCATTCCATAGAACTGTGTCAGTTCTTCCTTAACTTTGCTGCTGAACCCCTTAAGGTTTTTTACTTCCGCCAACATCTCCAGAATGGGAACGCCATTTTCCGTACTCAAGTCCTCTAATCGCCTAATAGTGGCTTCACCCACTCCCCGGCGGGGAACATTGACAATCCGCCGAAAACTTACGCGGTCTGCAGGGTTGGCTGCCAGTTTTAGATAGGCCAGAATGTCTTTTACCTCTTTGCGCTGGTAAAATTTCACCCCACCAATGATTCGGTAAGGTATTTGGTTGCGGTTAAATACTTCCTCAAAATTACGGGATTGAAAATGAGTTCGGTAGAATATTGCGAAATCATGGTAATCATATTTTTTCCCTTTTACCAGGTGATAAATCATCCTTGCGGCATATTCAGCTTCCTGTCTGTGATCGGCTGCGCAAAACTGAACTAATCTTTCTCCCTGAGGATTATCGGTGACCAATTTCTTCTTTAATCTTCCCGGATTGTTGATTATTACGTTGTTTGCTGCTTCAAGGATGCTCTCGGTGGAGCGGTAGTTTTTTTCTAATCTAATAGTTTTGGCTTCCGGATAAACCTCAAGGAAACGCTTAATATTCTCGGGCTCGGCTCCTCTCCAACTATATATGGATTGGTCGGGGTCACCCACCACAAACAGGTTGCGGTTTTGCCCAGCCATAAGATTCGCCCAAACGAACTGAGCATAATTGGTATCCTGGTATTCATCAATCATTACATAACGAAAGCGTTCCTGGTACTTGCGCTGAACTTCGGGATATTCCTGAAAAAGCCGGATCAATACTACGATTAAATCCTCGAAGTCTAAAGCATTAAGCTCTTTCAGCCTGGCCTGGTAAAGGCGGAAACATCTTTCAAACAGGTCTCTAGTCTGTGGCGGTAGATTTCGTTGGTCGAGGTATTTATCCGGGCCCTTCAAGTTATTTTTTATCTGTTCAATAACAAAAGCTACTGGCTCAGGTTTTTGTTCTGTATCACCAAGGTCACGAAGACATTCCTTCACAACTGAACGTTTTTCGCCCTCATCTAAAATACTGAAATCCTTTTTATATCCGAGCTGCTCAATTTCCATCCGCAAAATCATATGGGAAGCCGAATGAAAAGTCCTGATCCATTGTCCATTAAAATCGATCGACATGGCGTGAATTCTGGATTTCATTTCATTGGCTGCCTTGTTGGTAAAGGTTATAGCCATGATCTCATGGGGGCTTACCCCCTGATCGATTAAAGTTGCCACTCTCATGGTAAGAACTCTGGTCTTACCGCTTCCGGCACCTGCCAGTACCAGGCAGGGCCCGTCTCGATGCAGGACAGCGTCTAACTGTTGTTGGTTTAAAGTCTCATCTAAATTCATGGTCACTTACTCCAGTTCCCTTCTACGGTTTTTACATATGGACTTTGAAAGCCTTCCGTGAACAACATCTACACGTTTACATTAAACCCAAGGTCCAACTCTGAGGCTGGTTTGCCTCCTCTTATCCCCCAGTTTTCCAAGGGCAGTTCATATACCATTATTAATATATCATGTCCGGCTATTCCGGGAGAATCCGCCAGGTTATTTACTATGGCCTGATAAAGACCCTTTTTAGTAGCGAAGGTCCTCCCTGCAAACATGGTTATTTCTATGATTGTGCACTGATCAGTCCTATCCGGCGCCGTCTCAAAGCATTCCTTATCCATTCATACAAGCGTTGAAAACGATCACTTTCCGGGATCTTCAATAAATCTACCAGAGCGCGGTGAACCCCATCCAGCAAGGATTTCTTGTAGGCCAATGACTTTCCTGATAGTATCTCGATTCTAACCTGTGGCATTTATATCCTCCTTAAATCCTAAGTTATTGCTAAACCAAAATGCTCCCCGGAAATTATCCGCGGAGCCTGTCTGGTTATAAAGTTAAACAATGATTATTATTTCGGTCTTGATCTTACCCGACTGTCGGGTCTCTTGGGGCGATCATCATACGGCGCCTGCTGATAGGGCTCTTGTCTTCTCGGTTTAATAGTTACTCTAGATTCATCACTAATAAAATAGCCGTTTTCCTGGGGTTTAGTATCCTTGTCCGGATTAACTGAGGCTGGCGCTTCCTGGTTGATAGTACTCCTTATATTAGACCGGCGTATAAGCGCATTAAGGTTATCATCAAGTGGTTTCCAGGGCGCTCCTAGTTGATCAGAATCCTTCTTTGTCTCCAGACGATGAGACGCCGCTTCTTTAGAGGCGGTTATCTTCGAATTATCTTCCTCTGGGAGGTTTGTTACACCGATTGGGGCTAGTGGTTCAAATCCTTCGGCTATCACCGGCTCGACTTTCTTTTGGGTTATCTCCGAGCGAGAAGAAGCCGCTTCTTTGGGAGTAGGTTCCTTTTCACCCGGAGTAGTAGCTAGCGGTTCGAATGCCTCTGTAATCGCGGGTTCAATTGTCTTTTCACTTCTCTCCGGAAGAGGAGGAACCACTTGTTTTGGAATAAGCTCTTTTACATCTGGAGCAGCAGCTAGCGGTTCAAACACTTCTGTTATCCCCGGCTCATGTTTCTTTTCATCTATTTCCGAGCGGGTAGGCGCTGCCTTTTGTGGAGCGGAGTCCTTTACTTCTTCCTCCGCTTTGAATTCGGTTACGCTTGAAGCCGCAACTGGTTCTTCGGTTTCTTTAGTTACACTGCTATCAGGTTTCTTTTCTAATTGGTCAGCAAATACCTTTTCCTTCTTAGCGCCAGACTCCACTAAGGGGATATCTGTTGCCGGAGTTTTTACCTGTATATCTGACGTCACTGACGTTTGATCCGGACTGGATTTAACTTCAGTTATCGTTATGTTACTTTCAATAATCAAGGGAACGGGGATTGTCTTTCCTGGTATTCCCGGCTCATTACCTGTTTTAGAACTGGTGGGCTTATCCACTGCCACCTTTTCGGTAACTGGTTTTACCTCTTTGGTTTGGGGAGGTTTGGAGACCAAATCATTCTGTATGGCAGCAATTGAATCTTCCCAACTCGGCTCGGTTGGGGCAAGCTTTCCTTCAGCCCCCGTGGTACTTATCCCCAGCCGATTCTTTAGCCGTTCAAGCAGCCCTTTTGATTTTTGTGGCTTTGGTTCGGCTTTCCCCACTTCTGTTTTTATCGGCGTCGTTATCCGGGATTCATCATGCTTCTGAATTGCCTCGGGCGGAATTGTTTGAACCTTACTTTCAATTAAATCTTCCCTGGCAACAGCAGCAGGTTCGAACTGCACACCAGGAATTACTGTCGGCCCCAGTGTTACACTTGCATCTAAATCGGAATCAACAGGTTCCGCTCCCGCAACAATAGTGTCCGGCTCGGGTTCAATCGGGGGAAGGTCCGCTACTGGTTCTGCTATAATAGATTCCGTAGTTAAAGCCTTCTTCTCATGGTCCTTTTCGGAATCCTCTGGAATTTTTTCAGCAGCCTTTTCCGCAACTTGTGTTTCTTCTGTTTCAATACTAGCCGCCGCCGGCAAAGGTTCGGAGACCGGTAATATCTCCTCTGCAACGGTTATTGTTTCGGAAACCGCGGAAATGATTTCTTTCTGTGGCTCAACCGGCAGTGCTACTTCTCCTTCTGGCACAGCGCTGGTTGGTTCTTCTGTTTTTACTTCTTCCGGTTCTTCATCATGTATTGAGAGTTCTGGCAGGCTATCTGGCATTTCCGATTGGATCTCTTCATTTGTCTCTACAGAGACGGATGGGGCATTACCTACCGGAGTTGCAGGTTCCGCTTCAGTTTTCTCCTCTTTTGATTCAACAGTCTCAAGTTCTTCCGCCCATGGCGCTGCTTGAGGTATTGTCTCTTGCACTTCCAGATACTCAGGTTCTAGAGCGGCGACTTCCAGTGGAGCTTCTATGTACGGTTCTAATGCTTTTTCGTCAGGGATTTGTTCCAGAGGTCTTTCTTCTGGTTGTTGAAGCCCGGTCTCTTCTGCCGGTTCAATTACGGCCTCTATATTTTCACTTACTGAGGTCTCCGGTTCTGGGATGGACTCAAGCTCTGGCTCTGCCGGGGCAGTTTCGACTGATTCTATAATTGAAGCTGTTTCATCTTTAGTCGTTAATATATCCTCTTCTTTGACTTCTGAATGGGCAGAAAGTTCCTCTAAAGTTTCAACTTTTTCTTCTATTATTGGTTCTTTAACAACATCAGTAGTCTCTTCTATAGTAGTCTCTTCTATAGTAGTCAATTCCATAGGAGTCGCTTCTATCTTCTCAACTTGCGGCATGGGTTCTAACGAATCCTTAACCGCAACTTCTTCAGTTATTTTTGTATCTGGCGCTATTCCGGAGAGATCAACCGCCGAAGCTATAGGAGGAGCCTCAACTATTGGTTGAGTTGCGGATACATCCGAACCAGTTACTGCCTGTTCTTCCGGTTTTACATGAATACTCTCCGGTTTTGTCGGACTCATTGAAGGTTTATCTTTTACATCTTCTGTTCTCGTGGGGATACCACCGCGATATGGTCTCTCTGCTTTTCTGGCTGCCTCTTTAGCCTTCAATCGTTCCAACATTTCCGATATTTCGGATCTAGTTTTAGATAAATCCGTAGCCGTTGTTGGTGGAGTCGGTTGCTCTACCCGCTTTTCAGTTGCCGCGGTTGGTTGAGAAGTTTTTGATAACGGCGGTTCCTGTTTTTTAACTGTTTTTACGTCCTTTTCTTTAGGGTCTTTTTCTGGTACCGCTTCATCCATGGTCATTGGGCCTGGTGGCACATCTAATGTCTTTTTTAAATCAGCTGCAGGCTTCCTATCCAACTGTCCCGGTCTAACAGGTTCTTTCTTTCGAATTTCTTTGTCGGCTGAAACCTTGGAGGAATCCCCTTTGGCAGGCGTTTTTTTCTCCTGTTCGGGAGACGTTATTCCCTGTGTTGACAACGATTCGGGAGACTTGGCCGCCGGGATAGAGCCAGCTTTATCTTTTTCGGCTGAAAGGGATTTACTTCTTGCGATTAGTAATTCACGGACGGATTCTGTCGGCGGACTGGCCGGACTAATGGTCGGTTTTTCCGGCTTTGTTTCAGGCATGTCAACTGCGGATTCCAATTCCTTAGTTGAAACCTTGGAGGAATCTCCTTTGGCGGGCGCTTTTTTCTCCCGGTCTGGAGATGTTGTCCCTGGTGTTAATAGTTGTTCAGGAGATTCCAATACCGATTTAGAACCAGCTTTATCTTTTTCGACTGAAAGAGATTTACTTCTAGCGATTAGTAATTCACGTACCGATTCTGACGGTGGGCTGGCAGGACTAATAACAGGTTTTTCTGGCTGAGTCTCAGGAACGTCAACTGTAGATTCTGGTTCCTTGGCAGGAAGGTCTGGCTTGGACTTCAATTCCTTCTTCGGCGCAGTCAAGGTTCTTTCCAGGACGGTTACGACCTGATCTGGCCGAAAAGGCTTGGTTAGAAAATCCATAGCTCCAGCGTTAAGGGATCTGATAATAATTTCATGGTGTCCAGTGGCAGCACTGCACATGACAATCCTAGCATCACTGTCACGGGAAATTATCTCCTTAACAGCCTGTATACCATCAATCTCCGGCATGGTTATATCCATAGTCACTATATCTGGCCGGAGCTCAAAATACATTTCGATGGCTTCTTTACCGTCTTTAGCTTCCCCAATAACCTCAAAACCATTGCTGGTTAGAACGTTCTTCAGCATCAGACGCATGACCATCGCATCGTCGCAAACAAGAACTCTCTTCCCCATTGTTACCCCCCGAAAGGTCCCGGTCTTAGATGCTTACTAAAGCTTATGGCAGTTAAAGTAAGCACTTTTATCTCTATTCTTAAAGGAATTATTTCTGGCCGGTATTTATATTATAACCAGTTAATTACAGGTACTGAATATTTTCTTTAATTAATCTGCAATATTTACTTTCTTATTCCTACCTTCTATTTTTTAGTTCCAAAAAAATGTCGCCCAGTTCTACTTCTTTCTCAACCATTAAAACCATCAAATGATACAACAAATCAGCGGTTTCGTATTTAAGTTCCGCGTTACCTGGGTTCTTTGCCGCAATAATAACTTCAGCTGTTTCCTCGCCAACTTTTTTAAGAATTTTATCAATACCTTTATTAAAAAGATATGTTGTATATGACCCTTCTGGTCTTTCTTTAAACCTATTTTTTATTACCCCCATCAATTCATATAGAATTGCGGGACCAGTGCCAGAATAAACCTCTTGTGGATCAAATACTCGTGGTTTGAGTTCTTCACCCTCCAAAGTTCGATAAAAGCAAGTTTTATGACCAGTATGGCAAGCCGGCCCGGCAGCAGCAACTAAAAGCAGAAGGGTATCATTATCACAGTCTATTCTAATATCAATAATCTTCATGGTATTGCCTGAAGTTTCGCCCTTTTGCCACAGTTCCTGACGACTGCGCGAATAAAACCACGCCAGCCCTGTATCCAGCGTCCGTCCAAGTGCTTCTTCGTTCATATAGGCCATCATAAGAATATCTTTGCTTTCGTAATCCTGTACCACCGCTGGAATTAACCCATCATTGTTAAATTTAATTTCGTTTTTCTTGATCATGCTCGCACCGACACCCCTTTTTTCTCCAGGTATTGTTTGGCTTCGGCTATAGTATATTCCCGGTAGTGGAAAATCGAAGCGCACAATACGGCATCAGCCTTTCCTCTGGTAAGAGCCTCATATAAATGTTCCAGGGTTCCAGCTCCGCCGGAAGCAATCACCGGTATTTCAACCGATTCGGAAATAGCTCTGGTTAACTCTATATCATATCCGTCCTTGGTTCCATCTTTATCCATACTGGTTAAAAGGATCTCTCCTGCACCCAGGCTTTCAGCCCTTTGGGCCCACCAAACCGCGTCTAAACCAGTACTGGTCCTGCCACCGTTGATATATACTTCCCATTGTTCATTCTCAACCTTGCGTGCATCTATTGCAACTACTATACACTGACTGCCGAATTTTCTAGCCCCTTCCATAACCAGAGAAGGGGATTTTACCGCGGCGGTGTTAAGCGAGACTTTATCCGATCCTGCTTTCAACATGCTTCTAATATCGTCCAGGGTCCGCAATCCGCCTCCGACTGTAAACGGAATAAAAACCTGTTCCGCTGTACGCCTAACAACATCATACATTATGGCACGTTCTTCCGCTGAAGCTGTAATATCCAGGAAAACTAATTCGTCGGCTTTCTCATGGTCGTAAAAACTCGCCTGCTCCACCGGGTCACCGGCATCGCGCAGTTCCAAAAAATTAATTCCCTTTACAACTCTCCCGGCATGTACATCAAGGCAAGGTATTATCCTCTTCGCTAGCATTCCATTCACCTGCTCCCGCAACTCTTAGCAGCTTCCAGGGCCGCTTCCAGGGTGATTTTACCGTCATATAAAGCTTTGCCAATAATGGCCCCTTCAACGCCCATGATTACTCCCAGGCGATTGATGTCAGTTATTGCAGAAACCCCACCAGACGCAATTATCGATAATCCCGAATTAGAGGCCATATCTTCTATTGCCTGGTAGTTGGGGCCTTGCAGCAACCCGTCCCGACTAACATCGGTGTAGATTGCCCGGTTTATTCCTAAATTTCGCATAGTACTGGCCAACTCTAAAGCCGGGGTTTCGGTAGTATCCTCCCATCCCCGTACTGTAACCATCCCGTTCCTGGCATCAATACCGACCACCACTTTTTCCGGGCCGAATTCATCTATGAGACTTCGCATAAAATCGTGATCACTCTGAGCCCGGGTTCCGATAATGATACGACTTACTCCCAGCCCCAGATAACTGCGTGCTGTCTCAATATCCCGGATCCCTCCCCCCAGTTCGAAAGGCACCTGAAGGGTACGGGCAATATCTTTAATAATCTCGCTGTTTCGCGGCACCCCTGAAAAAGCTCCATCTAAATCAACAACATGAATCCACTCTGCACCCCGAAGTTCCCACTCTCGAGCCCTTTCCACCGGGTTGAGCGAATACACGGTTTGCTGCTCCTTTTTCCCCTGAACTAATCGTACACAGGCTCCATCCTTAATATCAACTGCTGGGAAGATAATCATCGGGCGTCCGCCTTCCCTTCTTTGGAACCTGCCCCAGTACATATCGCACCGAAGTTTTTAAGTATTTGCAGACCAACTGAACTGGATTTTTCAGGATGAAATTGAGTTCCTATTATGCTTCCCTTTTGAACCGCGCAGGGAAAATCTAAGCTATAGTCGCAGAGGCCAATAGTGGTTTCTTCTTCGGGAAGACAATAATAACTATGGACAAAATAGAAATAGGATAAATCAGGAATGTTCTTAAAAATTTCGGGCTCTCCAACAATTTTCATCTGATTCCATCCCATATGGGGGATTTTATTCCCCGGAGGAAGTTTAACCACCCGACCCTTGATCAGGTTCAATCCTTCGTATAGACCGTTTTCTTCGCTCTCAGTAAAAAAAAGCTGCAACCCTAAACAGACCCCCAGGAGCGGTCGTTGCTGCTTAACAACCTCAAAGACAGCCCGATCAAGTCCCGTCCGCCGAAGGTTATCTATCGCGTCCGCAAACGCGCCTACCCCGGGCAGAATTACCCCTTCACCATTTACGACTTCATCGGGGTCACTAGAAATAATGGCTTCATAGCCCGCCTGTTCCAGTCCTTTTTGTACGCTTCGCAGGTTGCCCATGCCATAATCTATGATAACAATCATTTAATCCACCTCTAAGGATGGAGGTCAGTGGCCTTAAATCATGCCCACTGGCTTCCGGGATAATTTACTATAATTTGCCCTTGGTTGACCAGATGCCTTCCATTCGGGGTTCAAAACTGCAAGCCTCACGCAAAGCACGGCCAAAGGCCTTAAAAATGGCTTCCAAACTATGATGAGTGTTTTTCCCCTTTAAGAGATCAATATGCATAGTTATTCCAGCGTTGTTGGTCAGAGCCCGGAAAAACTCCTCCACTAGCTCGGTGGGAAAATCTCCAACCTCACTGGCCGCCAGACTGACGTTATAATCAAGATAGGGGCGGCCGGAAATGTCTATAACCACTCGGGCTAAAGCCTCATCCATAGGAAGAACCGCACTCCCGTAACGATTTATACCTCTTTTATCGCCCAGACTATCCTTGATCCCTTTGCCAAAGCAAATGCCGATATCCTCGACCGTATGGTGCAGGTCGACTTCCGTGTCGCCTCTTCCCCAGATCCTGAGATTACAAAGGCTGTGCATGGCAAATAAAGATAACATATGCCCCAGGAAGGGAATCTCGGTATCGATTTGATAATTTCCGGTACCATCCAGTTCCAGGTGCAGGAAAATCTCGGTCTCATTGGTTTTACGATGAACCTCAGATGTTCTCAAGTCTTCACTCATGGTCACAGCCCCTTTCTGATTCGGGCAGAATTGGCGTGAGCAGTCAGCCCTTCCACCTCTGCCAGCTTAATTATCTGATCACAGTGTTGTTGAAACCCGGTTTGACTATAGTAAATTAAACTCGACTTTTTCATAAATGTATCCACGGTTACTGGTGAATAAAAACGAGCCGTTCCGCCAGTGGGGAGTATATGATTGGGACCGGCAATATAGTCACCGACCGGCTCCGGGGTATAAGACCCAATAAATACCGCGCCGGCATTTTCTACACTGCCCAACCAGGAAAACGGTTCCTTAATCATCAGTTCAAGGTGTTCAGGAGCTACCTCGTTAGCGACTTTAAAAGCCTCGGACATGCTATCCACCAGAACAAATGCCCCCCGGGTGTCCAAAGCCTCCTCTATTATATCCCGGCGTGATAAAGACTGAACCTGATCATATAACTCCTTCTCAACCTGGTTCAATAGTTCTTTATCCGCTGTAACTAAAACCGACCTTGCTCTTCTGTCATGTTCTGCCTGGGACATCATATCAGCTGCAACCCAGGCAGGATTAGCGGTCTCATCCGCTATTATTAGAATCTCGCTGGGACCGGCCAACATATCTATATCTACCTGACCGTATACCATTTTCTTGGCCAGTGTAACATAAATGTTGCCGGGGCCGGTTATCTTATCCACCGGAGCTATCGTATCGGTCCCAAATGCTAAAGCAAATACCGCCTGGGCTCCTCCGGTTTTGTATATCTCCTTAAGCCCCAATTCCCCAGCAGCCACCAATGTATAAGGGTTAATTCTCCCATCTGCTGCCGGAGGGGTAACCATTACAATCTCTTTAACACCAGCCACCTGAGCCGGGATGGCATTCATAAGTACAGAAGAAGGGTACGCCGCTGTCCCACCTGGCACGTATATTCCTACCCGTTCCAGAGGGCGCTGCATTTGGCCTAACAAATTACCGTTGATATCTGGCTCAACCCAGCCTGTCTTTAACTGCCGTTGGTGAAACAAACGAATATTATCTATAGCCACTCTGAGGGCATCAAGATATTCTGCATCAACCTTTTGATAAGCTTCATCCATTTCCGATTCGGTAATCCTCAGGTCTTTTACTCCCAGCCGGGCACCATCGAAACGTGCCGCCAGTCCTACCAAAGCCTCGTCTCCCTGGCTTTTTACCTGTTCTCCGATCTCATTAACCTGTTTAGACAGAAGCTCCAGATCCTCATTCACTGATGCCATAAAAGCCTGGTATTCCTGACTGCGATATACCAGTCTTCGCATTATAATCCCGTCCCCTCATTCTTTATCAGCTTATTCATGTTTTCTATCAATGGCGCGATGAACCTTGACCTGGTTCGGTAACTGATTCGGTTAACTATCAATCGCGCGGTGCATTCCACTATGCTATCTTTTTCCGCCAGGTGATTTTCTTTCAGTGTACGTCCGGTGGATACGATGTCCATAATCATCTCGGACAACCCGGCCCGGGGAGCAAGTTCTATATTGCCGTGTAATTTTATGATTTCCACCTGCAGCCCATGTTTTCGAAAATATTGCTCGGCCACATTGGGAAACTTGGTGGCCACCCTCTGATAGTTAAAGTTGGAAAGGGGTTCTTCAACCCTTTCCTCAGGTACAGCCAGTACGAAACGGCAATACCCGAAGCCAAGGTCGACCATTTCAAAAACGTCTTTCCCCTGCTCCAGGATAATATCCTTGCCGACTATACCCAGGTCAGCGGCTCCGTATTCCACGTAGGTAGGAACATCAGTGGGCCGGCACATCACATATTCCACTCCTGCATTGGGAAATTCAAATACCAGTTTACGGCTTTCTTCGTCTACACCATCGGCTGGTAAGCCTATCTTTACCAGGAGATCGACAGATGGTTCCAGCAATTTTCCCTTTGGGAGGGCTATTGTCAATCTATCACTTTTCATGACCGGCCTCCTTCCAGAGGACGTACCTGCAATGTTTGTTCACCCTGTTCGGGAGAGAGATCAACCTCCACTACATGCCCCTCTTGTCTTAAGTCCCGGGCTTTGGCCAGAACGGCTTTCAGGTCGGAACCTGACACCAGTAAGGATGATTGCGGTTTATCAGCCCGTCCCTTTAAAGCGAGCATCATTCTTTCAATCCCAATGGCAAATCCTGTTGCAGCCCGGGCCCGGCCGAAATTTCCGAGAAGACGATCATAACGTCCTCCTCCCAGGAGCGGATAGCCCAGGTCGGGCGAATACCCTTCAAATACCACCCCGGTATAATAATCAAAACCCCTTAAGACTCCCAAGTCTACGACTATTCTGTTCTCAATCCCATAGCATTTAAGTAAAGAATAGACCTCAGTAAACTCTTTCAAGGCTATCTCCACGCCGGGGATTTTCTTTTCCGTTGCTAAGGTTTCCAAGACCTCCGGTCCTCCGTGCAGCACCGGTATTTTCATAAGAATCTCCCGAAAAGAATCATCCAAGGGCAGAACGGCCAGTTTCTTTTCCAACCCAACCATGTCTTTCTTAGCCACCAGTTTTTTGACTTCGTCCTTGTCTCGTTCAATTAGACCGCTCTGTTCCAGAAGACTATTAAAAAATCCAATATGGTTTAAACTGATTTGAAAATCCACGCCCTCACTGGCCAGGATCTCAGCGGCCAAAGCGATGACTTCGGCGTCAGCCCGGGGGCCCGGAGCATCGATAAGTTCTACCCCCAGCTGATAAAACTCCTTGTATCTGCCTATCTGGGTCTGAGTATGGCGAAAGATATTAGCATTATAAAAAAGCCTGAAAGGCCCCTCTTCCTCGACCATTCTGGTTGATACCATACGGGCAATAGGGATTGTCATTTCCGGCCGAAGAGCCAGGAGACGCCCCTCCCGGTCCTGAAGCAAGAATAACTCTTCTCTAATACCTTCACCCGCCCCGGCCTCAATAACTTCCAGGTATTCGAAGGTCGGAGTAATTACCTCACGGTATCCCCACTGTAAAAAGGTTTGAACAGTTCGATCCTCTATATTCCGTTTTAATGAGGCCTCGTCCGGCAGGTAATCTTTAGTCCCTTGGACAACTTCTCTGGTTTTCAAATTCCTCACCTGACTCTCAAATAAGTAATTCAACCCATCCGGGTAACATCTTCAGGTTACAGAAGCCTGACATCATTAATAAGAAGTTCAAAACGGCAATCCAAAAATTCAGCTGCCCGTTTACATAAAAGCATCTTAGTCATAAATATTTCGAAATAATCCATTACTGAGCACACCCCATTGTCTATGGTTAAACTCATGGATATAGTATGGTTATCCTCGTCAACTACCAGGTTGGATTCCTGGGCTGCGTAGTTCACCCGGTCACGGGTAGTAAAAGTGGATGTCTCTACCTTTCGAACCCGGGAACGCTGTACATCTGATTTATCCGCCAGTATTACGGCAGCGGCGACGTTATTAACCGCATTACCCCCTGCATGCTCCTCGTGGTTGGCTACAGCGCCCATCACCGTACATATCTCCTCCGGATTCATTCCTATTTCCAGCAGTATTTCAAAAACGATTAAAGCCCCCGACATACCATGCTCATAACGGTTTATTATATTTCCGATATCATGCAGGTACCCGGCGATGGCTGCTAATTCGGCCTCCCTCCGGGGAAAGCCCAGTTTGTAGAGTATCTGATAACTTAGTGAAGAAACTAACTCGGCATGAGAAAAATTGTGTTCAATTGCTCCAATCGTACCTATATATTCATTACCCATTTCCAGGTATTTCTGAAATGTTGGGTTGGCCTTTATTGATTCCAGAGTCGTCATCTTACTTCTCCCCCAGGTTATCCAGCAATCTACGTGCTTTTGGGTATACCGGCGCGGTTTTTGGTATCTCCTTTAGTAGTCTGCGGGCCTCACCATAACGTCCTTTGTCAGCCAGTTCAGAAGCCTTGGAATATTCAGCCTCATAAACCCCGTTAATCTTATCCCTCATCTTGTTTTCCTTGCCATATTTGCCTAATTCCCGGTATTTATCAATGGCTTTATGATATTCGCCCTGGCTGAGGTATACTCCTCCTTGTTCCGATATTTGTTTAACCGCTACCTTGCCAGGCAAATCTTGCATAAGAAATCCATATAGAACCGCCAGTCCCACCATGACTACTAATAGCACCCACCAACTTAGGGAATTTCGTTTTAAACGTCTCCAGTAACTCCAAATAACCAGAGCAGGCATCCCGAGTAATACGGTAATTTTCAAAACCTCTCGGGTAGTGGGGAAATAGAAAAGAGCGACCAGAACTGCAAAACCCAGAATTGCAGCAGTTCTTTTATACCACAAACTATTCACTCCTTAACGCAAGGCTTTAGCTCCTATATCCTTACGATACTGCATGCCATCGAAATGAATGCGGGGAACCTCATGATAAACCTTGTCAATGGCCCGGGCTACAGTATCACCGGTAGCTACTATACTTAAAACCCTTCCCCCATCGGTCAAGATCCTAGATCCATCGAGTTTGGTTCCAGCATGAAATATCAGGGTTCCATCTGACAAGCCCTCAAGTCCCGTGATTAAGCGACCTTTAGGATAATCTCCCGGGTAGCCTTCGGATGCTAAAACGACACATACGCAGGCTTCGGATTTGAAAGACACTGATACCTGATCCAGACAGCCATCCACCACGGCTTCCATAATCGGAAGAATATCACCTTCCAGAAGAGGTAAAACCACCTGGGCTTCAGGATCTCCCAAACGGGCATTAAATTCCAGCACTTTTGGCCCCTCCGGTGTAACCATCAAACCGGCATAAAGTATTCCCTGATAAGGACATCCTTCTGATTCCATAGCCTTAACCACCGGTACTATAATATCCTTCATTACTTGCGCATGTAATTCTGGAGTATATAGCGGCGGCGGGCTGTAAGCACCCATACCACCGGTGTTAGGGCCTTGATCCCCGTCGAATATTCTCTTATGGTCCTGCGCTGCGACCATTGGAACCACGGTTTTGCCGTCACAGAGAGCAAAAACGCTTACCTCTTCACCCTGGAGGCATTCTTCCACCACCAGGTGATTCCCGGCATCACCAAAGGCACGCTCCTGCATTATTAAATCAACCGCCGCTTCGGCTTCCGCTATATCGGCCGCAACTATTACCCCTTTACCCGCAGCCAGGCCATCTGCTTTTACAACTATTGGTACCCCTTTTTCTTTTATAAATTCACGTGCCTGAGCCGCACTATCAAAAACCCCGAAGTCCGCTGTTGGAATGCCGTATTTTTTAAACAGATTTTTAGTAAATACCTTGCTCCCCTCCAGCAGGGCGGCATTCTTTCGAGGGCCAAAGGCTCGTAACCCCATGTTATCAAAATAATCAACAATGCCGGCCATTAAGGGAATCTCCGGGCCGACAACCGTCAAATCAATTCCTTTTTCAGTTGCCAGTTTGGCCAACCCGACCACATCATCAGCTTTAACCGGTATACACTCAGCAAGTTCCTGAATCCCAGCATTGCCTGGAGCACAATAGATTTTATCAACCTGTTTACTTTGGGAAAGTTTCCATACCAGAGCATGTTCTCTGGCACCCGAACCAACAACTAGTATTCTCTTGCCCACAGTTAAACCCCCTGTTCTGGTATGCGAGCCATCTAAGTTCGTTATTACTTTTAATGTTTGAAATGACGTACTCCGGTGAATACCATGGCAATGCCATTCTTATTGCATGCGTCGATACTTTCCTGGTCGCGTATAGACCCACCGGGCTGAATAATAGCCTTAATTCCAAATTCAGCGGCCAGTTCAACCGTATCGTTAAAGGGGAAATAGGCATCAGACGCGAGAACTGCTCCTCGTGCCTTTTCTCCTGCCTGTTCCAATGCCAAACGGGCTGACCCCACCCGATTCATCTGCCCGGCACCTATACCTATGCCGACCCCTTCCCGGGCAACTACTATAGCATTGGACTTAACATGCTTAACAACTTTCCAGGCAAACAGCATATCCTGCAGTTCGGCCGGGGTCGGGGCATTCTCAGTTACCACTTCAAGCTCATCTTCCCTTAATGGCCTGTTATCGGGATGCTGAAGAACCATTCCGCCTTCAACACTTTTAAATTGCAGGCCCGGTTCCCTACTCATTGCCAGATCAAGAACGCGAAGGTTTTTCTTAGCCTGAAAAATTGGCAGAGCATCTTCATCATATCCGGGAGCTATAACGACTTCCATAAACTGCCCAGCAGCCTTTTCTGCGGCCGCTCTATCAACCTTTCTATTAAACGCAACAATGCCTCCATAGGCTGATAATGGGTCAACCGCAAAAGCCTTAACATAGGCTTCCATAATGGTTGGAGCGGTTGCGGAGCCGCAGGGGTTCGTGTGCTTGATTATTACACAAGCCGGTTGTTCGAACTCCCTTACCAGATTAAAGGCAGCCTCTGCATCAATTATATTATTGTACGATAATTCTTTCCCGTTCAATTGCTCCGCGAAGGGCAATCCACAATCGCCGATTGAATTGCGGTAAAAAGCCGCCTTTTGGTGGGGATTCTCCCCATAACGTAATTCATAGATCTTTTCTCCGCCCCAGGTAAGGAGATCAGGAAATTCATCGCCGGTCAGCCCACACAGGTATTTGGCAATCATGGAATCATAAAAAGCAGTATGACTGAAAGCTGCTTTGGCCAGAGTCAGCCTGAAATCACTGGATATGTTGCCTGTCTCCCGTAGCTGGCCCAAAACCTCGTCATAATTATCAGGACTTACAACCACAATAACATCCTGGTGATTTTTGGCTGCAGACCGAATCATAGAAGGACCGCCTATATCAATATTTTCAATGGCCTCTTCAAAACTTACCCCCGGCTTCTGAATAGTCTCCCGAAATGGGTAAAGGTTGACAACTACCATATCTATTGTATCAATGTTGTTTTTTTCTAATTGCCCCAGGTGATCAGGTATACGTTTGGCCAGTATCCCCCCGTGTATCTTAGGGTGCAAAGTCTTAACCCGCCCATCAAGTATTTCCGGGAAGCCGGTAAGCTCTGCCACTTGAATTACTTTTACCCCGTTTTTCTTCAGGGTTTCATAAGTACCTCCGGTTGAGATCAGTTCCCAACCCAGTTCTTCCAACCCGCGTGCAAAGTCTATTATTCCCGCTTTGTTGGAAACACTGATTAATGCTTTTTTACTCATTATTTAACCCCCTCAGGAAGTATTATCACTTTACGGCCTTCGATTTTTAAACGTCCGTTAGCAAATAACCTTACTGCTTCCGGCAGCAACTGGTGTTCCTCCTTCTGAATCCTGTCCGCCAGGGCATCTTCATCATCCCCTGGAAGGACTGGAACCACCTGCTGTAAGATAATCGGTCCGGTATCAACTCCAGTATCCACGAAATGAACAGTGCAGCCACTGAATCTTACTCCATAATTTACGGCCTGCCGCTGGGCGTGCAGCCCGGGGAAAGAAGGCAGCAAGGCCGGATGGATATTGATTACTTTGCCATTAAAAGCATTTATAAAAGTACCAGTAAGTATACGCATATATCCGGCTAAAACCACCAGATCGGCCTGGTATTCTTCACAAACCCTGACCAATTCCAATTCGTACATTTCCTTATTCTCATATTGAGCGGGGTTTATGAAGCGAGTATCAATTCCTCGCTCTTTCGCTTTATCCAGGACGGGAGCCTCGCTCCGGTTGGAAATTACCACCTTTATAATTGCCGGAATTCTTCCTTCTTCTATCTGCCATTGCAGGGCCTCAAAATTTGACCCTCGGCCCGAAGCCAATACCGCTATTTGTAAAGTCATGCTCTCCTGGTCCCCCTAAACCAACACTACACCGCCAGATCCTTTTCTAATCTCACCTATGATCCAGGGCTGCTCGTCTAAACGTTTTAATACAGTTAAAGCCTTATCGACTTGAGATGGACTTACCACTATAATGAACCCAATACCCATGTTAAAGGTCTTAAACATTTCTTCCTTTTCGACCCCTCCCAACCGGGCTATCCAACTGAAGACCGGATGCGGGGTCCAGCTTGAGCTTTGAATAACAGCTTCCACTCCCGCCGGAATTATTCGGCGCAGGTTATCAACAATGCCGCCGCCGGTTATATGAGCCATACCTTTGACATCAATCTGGGAAATAAGCTGTAAGATGCTGCGGGTATATATTCGGGTGGGAGTAAGCAGCTCTTCGGCAACGGTTTTACCCAGTTCGTCAACCCGATTCTCCAAAGACATCCCTGCTCTATCAAAAACCACTTTACGCACCAGTGAATAACCATTGGAATGCAGTCCGGAAGAGGGGAGGCCTATAACAACATCTCCTTCTCTGACCCTGGCACCGGTAATAATGGCATCCTCATTAGCCACGCCTACCGCAAAACCTGCCAAATCGTATTCATCAATGGTATAGAAACCGGGCATCTCTGCCGTCTCCCCACCTATCAAGGCACAGCCGGCTTCCTTACATCCCTGAGCTACCCCTTTGACAATTGACTCCACCTTTTCCGGGACCAGATGCCCCACTGCCAGGTAATCCAGGAAAAACAGTGGTTCAGCTCCGTGAACCAGAATATCGTTAACGCACATCGCCACCAAATCTATCCCGACGGTATGGTGCACCCCGGCCATCTGAGCCACTTTTAGTTTCGTTCCTACCCCGTCAGTACCGGAAATCATGACTGGTTCAGGATAACGCTTGGTGTCTATTTTGAAGAAACCCGCGAATGCGCCCAGTTCACTTAATACTCCGGGCCGACCGGTAGCATTAACCCAGGGTTTTATCAATTGCACGGTTTGATCAGCAGCTTCTATATCCACGCCCGCTTTGCGGTAATCTAACCCTTCGTCTTTCATGAGCATCCTCCTCCCCCCGGCTCCAGAACGTACTTGCCTGCCTGGTTCTCACCAGCAGGAATCGGATACTCTCCGTTAAAACAAGCCGCACAAAAATCCTCAGGAGCGCAAGCATAAGCGGAGAATAGTCCTTCACAGGAAATATAATGCAAGCTATCGGCACCAATAATATCAGTTATCTCCTGGATACTCATCCGAGAAGCTATCAATTCCTCTTTGTGGGAAATATCTATACCATAAAAACAAGGATAGGCGGTAGGAGGGGAAGCGACCATAACGTGAACCTCAGTTGCACCGGCCTCCCTCAACATGCTTACGATTTTTTTACTGGTAGTTCCCCGTACTATAGAATCATCGACCATAATTACCCGTTTCCCTTCAACCACTTCAGCAACCGGGTTAAGCTTCAGGCGGACCCCCAAGTCCCTCATTTTCTGACTGGGTTGAATGAACGTGCGGCCAATATAACGGTTTTTCATCAAACCTTCCTCGAACCTGATTCCCGACTCCTGTGCATATCCTAAAGCGGCAGAGGTCCCTGAATCAGGTACAGGGATTACAATATCCGCATCCACCTTACTTTCCCGGGCCAGCTGACGGCCAACGGCCTGACGGTAGCGGTTTACGTTAATCCCGTCGATTACACTGTCGGGACGGGAAAAATAAATATATTCAAAAATGCAATGGGCACAACGATCAACCCGCAGGGTGTTAATTGAGGTCACTCCGTTTTTATCCAGAACCACAATCTCGCCCGGTTGAACGTCCCTGACAAAGCGTGCCCCCACGGTATCCAGAGCACATGATTCAGAAGCCAGAACGTAATTATCTTCCCCCAGAACTCCAAGACAAAGGGGTCTTATCCCCAGGGGATCACGCACCCCAACGATCTTATCCTCAGTCATAATAACCAGGGCATAGGCGCCCTTAATATCAATCATACATTTAACCAGAGCGTCTTCCAGGCTATCCTGTCCATAACGGGCCAGAAGGCTAACTATTACCTCGGTATCAGTGGTTGTCTGAAAAACTGAGCCCAGAGTAGCCAGCCGGGTGCGAAGATCACCCGCATTCACCAGGTTGCCATTGTGAGCCAGAGCTATCATACCTTTTAAATACCTGAATACCAACGGTTGAGCATTAACCGCCAAACTCGAACCGGTTGTCGAATAACGGACATGACCTATGGCCAGATGACCAGGAAGCTTGTCAATAATCTCCGGTGAAAATAACTCTGACACTAGCCCCATGTCTTTATGCAGCAAAATTTCATGTCCTTCGCTGGACGCTATTCCAGCACTCTCCTGTCCCCTGTGCTGCAGGGCGTATAACCCGTAATAAGTGGTGCGGGCGGCGTCTGTCTTCCCACAAGGGCCATTGATGTATATGCCGAATACACCACACTCATCATGCCAATGGTTGGATTTTTCCAATTGGTTAGAGCCTCTTAACTCATTTTGCACCTTATCGCTCCCCCCCAAATTGAAGCCAACTCCGATACTTCTATATTAATCAGGGTTTGTCCCTGATCCGTAATCTTTAAGGCGCTGCCTCCGACAGAGCCAATGACCGCTGCAGGTACGCCAATTTTTTTCGCCTGTTCCAGAACTTGTTCCGCTGCTGCGTCTTTGGCAGTAACAATTACTCGGCCCGTTCCTTCCCCGAAAAGTCGGGCGTCAACCCGACCATCTCCGGCAAGTTCCACCCGGGACCCTATTCCCGCTTTGAGGGCCGATTCAGCTAAACAAACCGCCAGGCCCCCCTCGGCTGTATCATGAGCCGACTGTAGAATCCCCTGTTGGGCCAGGCCAACCAGCAGCTCGGTCAGGTTCTTCTCCATTTGTAGGTCCACCGGCTTAACCTCTCCAGCCTCAAGACCATGGAAGACAGCCAGGTATTCACTTCCCGCGATGTAAGCTTCAGGCAGCCCAAGCAGGATGATTACGTCTCCCTCTTGCTTGAATGACATATCCAATCTCTGATTAATATCCTCCAGAACACCAACCATACCCACCACCGGGGTAGGATATACCGCCTCTCCACCTCGAGTTTCGTTATACAGGCTGACATTTCCGCTGACTACTGGCGTATTTAATGCGCGACTGGCTTCGGCCATACCCTTAATGGCATTAACAAACTGCCAGAATACTTCAGGTTTTTGAGGATTGCCAAAGTTTAAGCAATTGGTCAAGGCCAGGGGCTTCGCTCCGGAGCAAGCCAGATTTCTGGCCGCCTCACATACCGCCATCATTCCACCCTGATAAGGATCAAGATAGCACATGCGGCCGTTGCAATCCGTACTAACAGCCACACCCTTCCTGGTTCCTTTTACTCTCAGAACCGCGGCATCCGCTTCCCCGGGCACTATAACCGAATTGGTCATAACTTGATAATCATATTGGGTAAATACCCACTCCTTACTGGCTATAGTGGGCGAGGCCAACAAATCCTTCAGGACCTGATTCATATCCTGTGGTTGGGCAATTCCATCCAGGTCAAAAGATTTTAAACGCTGGTAATACTCGGGTTCCTGTGACGGCCTATTATAGACCGGGCATAGATCGGTAAGGGCGCTAACCGGAACCTCACCAGCCACCTCTTCACCATCTTTTACTCTGAATATCCCATCATCGGTTATCCGTCCGATAACCGTGGCATCCAATCCCCACTTATCGAAAACTTCCTGAATACGTTCAAAAGCACCTTCACGGGGAATAACCAGCATCCGTTCCTGGGATTCGGAAAGCATCACCTCATAGGGATTCATCCCGGTTTCTCGCCGGGGAACCGTGGCCACATCAATCTCTACTCCACGGCCTCCCTTACTGGCGCACTCGGATATTGAACTGGTAAGCCCGGCTGCGCCTAAATCCTGCATCCCGGCCAGTAAATCCTCCCGTATCAATTCAAGACAGGCTTCGAGAAGGAGTTTTTCCATAAACGGGTCTCCCACCTGCACCGAAGGTCTCCGGGCTTCGGATTCTTCCGACAATTCCTCGGAAGCAAAAGTAGCTCCGTGGATTCCATCCCGACCGGTTTTAGCTCCCACCAGTACCAGGGGCCTTCCCACATCGCTCGCTATAGCATAGGCAATTTCGTCGGACTTTGCCAGGCCGACACACATGGCATTTACCAGAGGATTATCCCGATAGCTGGGGTGGAAATAGACCTCACCGGCTACGGTTGGAATACCCAAACAGTTGCCGTAGCCGCCAATGCCAGCCACCACACCGCCAAACAGGTAGCGGGTTCTTTCGTCATCTAATGGTCCAAATCGCAAACTGTTTAACATAGCGATCGGTCTTGCACCCATGGCAAAAATGTCTCTAACTATACCACCCACACCGGTGGCAGCCCCCTGATAGGGTTCAATCGCCGAAGGGTGGTTATGACTTTCTATCTTAAAAACCAGGGCCTGACCGTCACCGATGTCAACAACCCCGGCGTTTTCTCCCGGTCCCTGTATAACCTGTGGTCCTTCAGTAGGGAACAATTTGAGCACCGGGCGGGAACTCTTATATCCGCAATGCTCAGACCACATTACTGCAAACAGGCCCAACTCCAGCAGATTGGGGGTGCGGCCCATAATACTCAGTACTTTCTCATATTCCTCGTCAGTTAATCCCATGTCAGCCCAGGGCTTCTCGGTTGCCATTACATCCCCTCCTTGAACCATTTGATCATGGAGGCAAATATCCGCGCTCCGTCCTGCCCGCCTAAAACAACCTCGGAATTTCTTTCCGGGTGAGGCATCATTCCCAGGATATTTCGCTCGCGGTTAACAATCCCAGCAATATTATTCCTGGCCCCATTAGGGTTAACCTCGGGCTTTTCAATCCCGCTAACATCACTGTAGGTAAAGGCAATCTGGTCATGGCTGATCAAATCCTGTAACGTCTCATCATCACAATAATAATTACCTTCTCCATGGGCAATAGGGAGAGATATCACGTCACCGGCAGCAAAAAGATTAGTAAAAGGAGAGGATATAGTCTTAACCTTCAGATTAACCGAGAAACATCGGAATTGCAGGCTTTCATTTCTTAACATGGCACCAGGAAGAAGTCCTGCTTCCAACAGAATTTGAAAACCGTTGCAAATCCCGATAATTAACCCGCCCTTTTGTCCAAACTCCATAACAGCCGGCATAATAGGAGAAAAACGTGCTATAGCACCTGTGCGCAGATAGTCTCCATAGCTGAATCCTCCAGGTATAATAAGGGCATCATAGCCTTTTATGTCGGTTTCCTTATGCCATATATAGTTCACAGTTTCTCCCTGGACCTGATCAATCGCGTGGTAACAGTCCGCATCACAGTTTGAGCCGGGAAATACCACTACTCCAAACTTCATTGGCCACTGCCCCCCACCAATTCAATACGATACTCTTCGATTACGGGATTAGCCAACAACCGAGAACACATCTCATCAAGTTTTGTTAATGCTTCTTTTTCATTGGCTGCGTTCAATTTTAATTCAATAAACTTACCTACTCTTACATCTTCAACCTCGGAATAACCTAAAGTGGACAGGCTTTTCCGCACCGCATCCCCCTGAGGGTCAAGGACCTGTTTTCTAAGGGTTACATAAACTCTACCCAGGAACATTAACATTTCCTCCTTCCAACCTCGCTAGAACTTCCAGGTACGCCTCCTGCTCTCCGCCAAGGTCACGACGGAAACGATCTTTGTCCAGCTTCTCTCCAGTTTCAGAGTCCCACAGTCTGCAAGTATCCGGAGAAATTTCATCTGCTAGTACTATATCTCCCTGCCAGCGGCCAAATTCGAGTTTAAAATCCACCAGGTTGATTCCTACGCCGGCAAAAACCGATAATAGATGGCGGTTAATATCTAGTGCCAGCTTTTTCATCTTATCCAGTTCTTCTCTGGTAGCCCATTCCATCACTAGCACGTGGTCATCGTTAACCATCGGATCATGGAGGTCATCATTCTTATAATAGAGTTCAACAATAGCTTCTTTTAGCCCGGTTCCTTCATCCAACCCCAGTCTCTTGGCCAGGCTGCCAGCTACTGTATTACGTACAATTACCTCAACCGGAACAATCTCTACTAGTTTAACCAGCATGTGCCGGTCGTCTATTTGTTCCTCAAGATGAGTTGGGATTCCCTGCCTTTCTAGATACTTGAACAAAATAGCAGAAACCCGGTTATTCACTACCCCCTTGCTCTGGATTGTTCCCCGCTTGGTACCGTCGAAAGCGGTGGCGTCGTCTTTGTATTCTACGATCGCTAATCCCGGGGCATTGGCGGTATATACCCTTTTGGCTTTTCCTTCATATATGAAGTCTTTCTTATCTACCATCTCTGTACCTCCTACCCCAGGCCACACCTGGTTAATATCTGATTAACGTTCTTCAGGTGGTAAGAATAATCGAACAAATTCTCCAAAGCCTCGTCATCAAGGAATTCCTTAATCTGCTCATTTTTCTTAAGTAAATCCAGAAATGAAACCCTGGTCTTCCATGACTCCATGGCGGTATCCTGAACCAGACGATAGGCTCTTTCCCGTAATAGTCCCTTATCTATAAGTGCCAGCAGTACCTGTTGGGAAAAAACCACCCCCTGGGTAGCGTCAAGATTGATTCTCATTCTATCGGGGTAAACAACCAGACCTTCAATTACTTTGGTGAACTTCTCTAAGATATAGTCAAGTAAAATGGAACTATCCGGCAGAATAACCCTCTCCACCGAGGAATGAGTTAGATCCCTCTCATGCCAGAGAGCGACATTTTCCATACCCGCCACGGCATTGCTGCGGATTACCCTGGCTAAGCCCGCCACCCGCTCGCTCATCATGGGGTTACGTTTGTGCGGCATGGCCGAAGACCCCTTCTGCCCTGGGTGAAAAGGTTCCTCTACCTCTAAGATATCGGTTCTTTGTAAATTCCTGATCTCAGTAGCCATCTTTTCCAGGGAACTGGCAATGACAGCCAATGTAGTCAGGTACTCTGCGTGGCGATCCCGCTGAATGACCTGAGTTGATACCAGGCAGGGTTTTAAACCCAGATGCTGACATACATATTTCTCTACCGCGGGATCCACATTGGCAAAGGTACCGACGGCTCCTGATATTTTGCCATGGGAAACAGTTTCTTTGGCCCTTTCCAGCCGTACTATATTGCGTTCCACTTCGGTGTACCATAAAGCCATTTTAAGTCCGAAAGTAACCGGCTCCCCGTGAACTCCGTGAGTCCTGCCCACCATCAAGGTATAGGCATGATCCTTTGCTTTACTGGCTACGACTTCCTTAAACTTGGCCAGCTTGGCCAATAAGATATCGCAGGAATCACGCATTTGCAGGGCTAAACCAGTATCAAGTATATCTGATGAGGTCATCCCCAAATGAATGTATTTAGAATCATCGCCTACGGGCTCGCCTATAGTAGTAAGGAATGCAATTACGTCGTGCCGAACCTCATCTTCAATTTCTTTAACCCTTTCCGGTTTAAACGTAGCCTTCTTACGTATGTTTTTCGCAGCTTCCATTGGAATTGCGCCTAATTCGGCCCAAGCTTCACAGGCTAAAACCTCGATTTTCAGCCAATTATTTAGTTTGTTTTCTTCTGACCAGATATTTCCCATGGCCGGAAGTGTATAACGTTCTATCAACGTTTGCCCCCCTTTTGTAACAGATAGCCGTCTATGCCAAAATCGCGTAAACGGTTACCTTTAGTACGAACCTCGTCGGCTAGCCGATAACGGTAATCTTTTATCTTTCGCCGCAACTCAGAGTCGGATGTTCCCATTATTTGAATCGCTAAAAGGGCGGCATTGGCTGCACCATTAATCGCCACGGTTGCTACAGGAATCCCCTTGGGCATTTGAACCATGGAATAGAGTGAATCTATCCCTGAGAGGGTAGAGGTCATCATCGGAACCCCGATTACCGGGACGGTGGTTTGAGCCGCTATTACCCCGGCCAAATGTGCGGCACCGCCGGCGCCAGCGATAATTACCTGCAAGCCCTTTTCTTCCGCGCTTTCGGCAAAAGCCGCAGTTTCGTTAGGAAGACGGTGGGCAGACAAAATCTCAACCTCAAAATCGATGTCAAATGATTTCAGAACGTCTGCTGCGTCTTTCATGACTGGAAGGTCAGAATCACTGCCCATGACTATCGCGACCCTAGCCAAGATATCACTCCTATCACAAAAATTATTAACCCGGACGGGTTGATTCGCAATCTGCGAAACCTCCCCGCCCGGGCTTTTCCCCCATCGGTGTAGCGCAACAGCGCCTGTGCCACTCGGACCGGACCACCAATAGTGCGGAACCCTAGGCACACTTTCGCCATTTATCTTCAGTTCTAGCCTGATATTAACAAACACCCATACACATGTCAACAAATCTCATTAACATGGAATAGCTTCGAACAATCTGTATTAAACGTGATTATACAGGTTCTGGAGTCTTTCTCTTAGCTCACCTATTTCATATCTTAAATCTCGAAATTCGTCTATCATACCGCCAGTTGCCCGGTTCAATTTATCATCCATCTCAAATTCCAGGTCTTCTAACCGTTTAGCCAGGAGTGACGCCAGTGTTGTCGCCAGAGTATCCATTAAGAAATCCCCCCATGTATTTAAATCCATTATGCCCGGTTTTGATCCCCGCAAACCGCCAGGATCGTAAGCTTAGGCCAGCAACAAATTCTCACTTAAATTGCTATGCTATATGCGGTATATATGGAATATATATTTATTATGTTATAATTTATCCATGTATGTTAATTGGGGGGTGTTGTATTTGCCAGAGGTCCAGACACAGGCGGAACAGAAGCCAGCTATCGATGTAGCGGCGAAAATCGCTCAGGTCCAAAAAGCTCTGGGATTCATTGCTTATGGCCAATGGCTGGTTGGCTTAGCCCTGATAGTGTCACCGTTTCTACTGAAACAGGTAATTAAAGACCCCAGCGATACCCTGGTATACATAGGATTGGGGCTTTTTTACCTGGCTTTTGGTTATGCCGCTGATCAAACCAAAAAGAATCTCGGGTTTGGTCCACTTTGTTTCAAAATGACCGCCTATACTCAACTGGTTTTTGCCGTAATCGGTGCTGCTATGCTTTTACTCAACAATGTGCCGACTTATTTTTGGGCAATTCCTGTGACCTCATTGATTTTTGGAGCCATTCCTTACTACGTCATTCAGCAGTTTAGAAAAATGACAAAGGGACAAGGCTAATATCAGGCATACCGACTCATTAGCCAATAAAATGCCGCTGCCTCTAAAGAGGCAGTTTTTTTTCAAGTTATAGGGAAAAATCAAGCTTAATTTATAACAGGAAGACTTAAAAAAGAAGGGAATAATTAAATGGACGGTTTTAGGTACCGTCAAGATATAACTGCCGGTTAAGTTCAAACAAGGACCAAGCCCTGTGCGATACAAAACTTAGTCCTTGAAGTCACTTTATATGTAGGTCTACCTTTAAGGATGCTAAACAATTCGGAAAGCATTTAAAAACATGCTGTAATGGCGACAGTCAGTACCTCTGTTTGATACAGACTAAATACTAGTTTAAACTCTATGACGATTCCTTAACCGCTTCAATAAAGGCATGCATAAGCCTATCTTTTGTAAAACTATGGCCAAGCCGTTTAATATGGTTATCCATGTGGACAAATCCTCTTCTAGGTGTTTTCACAGTTGGTGTAAGATAATAACCTTCTTTAATATTCCAATGAATAATAATTAATCTTCGGTTTTTTACAGCTTTTGAATAACCTTTAACATTCAAAAACCTTTCAAGTGAAGTTAATTTCGAAATATCGTTAGGTTTCTCTGAGTTGCACTTATCAAAAGCATCCAATACGGCCATGTACAATTCTTCATCAGTATAAGGGGCATTGATCTGTGAAACCACATCCAATGCTTTAGTTCCGTATATTTCAGATTCACCAGTTGGAATTATGATCAGATTGTTTTTCTTGTCAATATAAACAAATACAGCTTTATAAGTAATTATAATCCTTCACCTCAATCATTGAAAAATCTTTGTGGTCACCTGAATACCCATATTGGCGGCTTCAGTTATAGCATTGTTTATTTGTATCATCTGTTCAGCGGTCGCTCCCTTAGGAATTGCCAATTCCAGTATTCTTAGTGTTGATGAACTAACATTCACTATAGTTTGACCCCAAGTGGCACCCTGAAACTTTTGTAGCTGGCTGGCATATTTTATTATCTGATTGTATATAGCATCCTTGCCTCGATATGATCTGGCAAAAATATCGAGTGATTTAATGCTAGTTATACTTTGCCTAATCCCATCGACTATTCGACCAGCTTTATCGATTACGGGAAAGTTGTTACCCCATCCACCTAATGCTTCTTCAACTTTTTGTGCTCTTTCAAACGGTCTTAGTTTCCATACACTATCAATTCCTTTTAATATAATGGCTGAAGTGCCACCAAAAACCGCCGTTGCACCCGAGACAACGGTTCCTGTTGAAGCTAGGACACCTCCGGTGGTTAGATATGCTGCTCCTGCTCCACCTGTTAATCCTATTAATCCACCAGCAAGGGCTCCAGCTGTAATATTCTGCCAACGAACTTTTCCGTATTTATTATACGAATAAATTCCTCCAATTACCCCTCCTGCAACAACCCCCAAACCTCCAGTTACAAGCATAAAAACGTGTCCATCAGGATCAACATATATCATGGGGTTGTTGGCACAATATGTATACAGGTTCAGGCTTAGCGGGTTAGATACGTCACCTTCCATGCTGTCCTTGGAGATGAATCTACCTGTTACCGGATCATAGTATCTGGCTCTCAGATAATACAACCCGGTTTCCGAATCATATATTTCACCCGCGTATTTGAATTCGTTGAATATCCCCTCTTCCTGGTTGGTTATATTCCCCCATTCATCGTATTCATATTTATTAATCTCAGCCCCGGTTTCGTCTACTATTTGAACTACGTCGCCGTGCCCGTTATAAACATAATAATAAATCATTCCGGTCGCTTCTATTTTTGTTGCTAGCAACCGGTCCGGTCCCCAGAGGTAGGATGCTATCTTGTTAGAGCCGTTGTATACAGCTATTACCCGAGTATTTTGGTCATAGGAGTAGTATTTCGTTCCATTAGGAGACACTTTTTTGACTCTAAGGCCAGAGGGTTCATATGTGAAGGTGGTGGTTTGTCCCCCTCTGGTAAACGTTTCCAACCTATCCCACGAATCAAATGATGAGATAACATTACCGGCAACTGGTTTTGGCTTTTCGCCATTTATCTGTAGTCTGTTTCCCCACGGGTCATATTGATATCTGGCTATTTCAGTTCCAGCCCGGTATATGGTTTCTAATCGGTTTAGCTCGTCATATCCATATACTGTTGTTCCCCGGGAATCGGTTACCTGAGTAATATTTCCGTTACTATCGTAATCATAACTGAATTGGGATAAAGTTGTCGTTCCGCTTTCATTAATTACGTTGGTTACGCGCCTTAGATTATCGTATTTAAATTCGGTCTTCGGAGCAGCCCCGGGGAGTGTTATGAACTTCAGCTTACCATCGTTATAGTAGTCGTAGTCTGCAGCGGGAGCAGAAGTGTTTTTAGCAACAGCACCATCCAGTTGTACCTTGTCCAGCCTGGTTCGATCATAATCGTAGTGAACACCGAAGGTGCTGCCCGCATCAGTCATATCAAGTATTCTATTCAGATTATCATATTCTGTTATTATTGAGCCCAGACTTTTACCATCTATAATTGTTGTATTTCCGGTTACTCTTCCAAACCCGTCTCTTGTATAAGAGGTTGTCATTTCTGTAGTGGATACTGATTGTATTCCATAGTAATCATAACCATATGTAAGAGTAACATTGCCTCTGGTTTCAGTATCAACTCGGTTCAGATCATCATAATTATAGGATATCGCAGTTCCATTTGGCTTGGCTACTGTGCTCAGGAGGTCTATGTTATTCTTCATGTTGTATGTAGTTTTAAAATCACCAGTTTCTGTTTTATTCTGTATCCGACCTAATTCGTCATAATTATAGGTAGCACCCACTGAGTGTCCGCCATTCGAGGGAAGTTCAACCGATTGAAGTTTACCTAGTTTTGTATAAGTATATTGAGTTACCTGATTCCGAGGATCAGTCACGGTTAATAGTTGGTTGATTCTATCATACCCGAAATATGTACTTTGTCCCTTGGGGTCTGTATAGGTTGTAAGGTTGCCATTATTGTCATAGTCATAACTTTCAGATATACCATAGCTATTTATGCCTATAACCCGGCCCCAACGGTCTTTCTGAGTTTCACACTCGTTAATTGTCCCTTCGTCGCCGGTTATGGTAGAGTTTATGGTCTTTCTGTCCCCCGGTAAGTATTTGGTTACATATTGGTTTTGGTAAGGATCAGTAATTAATTTGCAGTTACCCCAGGCATCATAGGCATAGTTTACTATATTATTCATTGCATCTTGGGCCGATACTGGAAGGCAGTTACTGTCATAATCGTATTTTTGGGTGGTAATAGAAGATGGAGATTCATTCTTGCAGTTGTATACTATTTCTTCTCGCAATTGTCCGTAGGCGTTATAGTAGCAGTCAGTCTTAGCATATAACGTTCCATTCTCTGTGGCATTACATTCAACCAGGGTAGCCTTCGCTCCGTTCCAGGTGGGATTTGAATAACTATAAGTTACGTTTTTAGTAATACCAGAAGTTCCAGTAGTGATTGCCGTTGTACGCCCAAGCTTATCATAATCATAGGAAACTTGGAGACCGGTACTGTCAGTTACGGTGTGAAGAAGCCCTGAGAGTTTATAATAGGTTTTAGTGGTTGTTAGTTTACGGGAGGTTCCGTTGGTGTCAGTGTACGAATCCTCAATCTTGGTAGGATAGGCATTATTGTAACTGTCGCCGTAGGTAATTACCGACTCGGCTGTTTTTCCGTTTTCGAGTGTTTTGGTCACAGTCAAAGTATGTGTTGTATCATTTGGAACATAATTGGTTGTCTGATTTTCGGCATCGGTATATGACTTCAACCTTCCCACATTATCATAATCCCATAATTCCGTGCATTGTTGGCCTGAAGACTGATTCCAGCTTTTAGATGTAAGTAAATACTCGTTTCCTGTTATGGTATTTCCGTAGGAATACTCTGTTATATGGCCGTCTTCGTCTGTACGAGATAAACCGCCCCAGTCGTTGTATTCATTAATGGTGGTGCTGGTTACCGAACCTGATCCCTCATCGATTGTAGTAATCCGGGTGGGCTTATATTTAAAATCATCATTCTCATACTTGTATGAGATAGTTTTTGTTATATCACCATCAGTAATTTCGGTTTTTTGCAACTTTCCATAAAAATACGTGTTTGCACTAGTAAGGTTACCACTGGTGGTTTCGTTGGTAACCGTGCATTTATAATCTGCGGGAAACCCGCGTAACTCCCGAGCCCCCATCTCTCGATAATTACATGGACAATCATAATGAGTAACATTTCGTTGAGTTCCCGATACTAGGTCTTTATCATAACGCTTAGATATCCGGTAATCGCCAATTAAATAACCACCGGATTGACCCAGCCACGAATCATGCTTTTCAAATTCATAATAGGTTTCACTTAAGGGATACTTTACGGACTCTAATTGTAATACCTTCTGGGTTCCCCATAGCTCATCATTAAGAGGTTGACTGGGGCCTACATCCCCGTTATAGAAAAAGTCGTAGAATGAATCCACGAGTTCTTTATAAGAATATTCTATAGTTTTCTTTTCTGTATTATCTGCCGCAATTTCTACTTGCTTTAACCTAGGAACGTGTCTAGTTATGTTTTCTCTGTCTCTAAAGGAAACACTATCTCTGGTATAAATGATTTTAATAAAATTACCGCCTGAGTTAACCGTCACTTCTATATTGCCAGAATCGTTTGCATAATCAGTGTATTGAAAGGATATTGTTCTATTCAATGTGTCGGTTATGGTTATTAGCTTATTATCTCCATCGTATGTAAAAGTAATTACATTCCCTATCCTATCGGTTATTGTTTCCAAACAGCCACTGTTGTAAAAGAGATACTGTTTTCCCTGGGGGTCAGTGAATTTATATTTTGGATTTGTTGTACCTATTTTTTCGAATTTTATATTCTTTTCCGGATAATCTCTGAGGGTTTTCTTAGTCGTATTTGCCTGCCATGCTTGGCCTTGTCCGTTATGATAGACTAACGTCGTACCATTACCATTATCGTAATTTTCAACATATGGGAATGCAAATTCCCATCCGGTTCCCAGGTGAGACTGTGAATATGTGAGATTACAGGTATTGTTGGTATAACTCTTAAAATAATAATATCTACCTTCGTCACCGGCTTCGTATTGATACACCGTATACCCGCTATCCTCCAATAGATACTCCCATTGATCTGCCCTTAAAACCACGGGAGTGGTTCCTCCGTTGTTAAATGCTACACAATTATTTTGGAAGTATAATCTTTCCTCTTCATCCAGTTGACCCCAACTTTTCGGGCCTACCACTCTTGAACAGCGTTTTCCCATTACTGCCTGATTAGAGGAAAAAACCCGGCCTATAGTTAAGTCAAAACCGTCTTTGCCAGGCAGGGTTAAGTCGGTTTGCATTAAATTTAGTTGTCCCGATGGTAGATCAACATTTTCCTGACTGAGAGATCGGTCTGAAAGGTCGGCCCTATCACTCTGGTTAATTGAGGTAAGACATTTATCGTTTACCTCAGCCATTTTTTGCTGCAGAATGCCTTCAAAAACATCGGTGCCGGTCTCCGTTATGCTTACATTTTCTGTTTTAGTAGAAGAATCAGTGGCATCAGGTGTTTCCGACTCTTTTTCCGAGCTAGTTGTCTCATCCTCGTTTCCCTCCACTGGTTGCTGTTCATCGATTGGGGTTGTTTCATCGTTTGTATTTTGAATTGTTTCACCGGTATTGTTGGAAGTAACCTCGGCTAAAATAGGGCTGGTGATATTGGTTGGGACAGTAATACCGGCAATTAAACTTAATATCATAATTCCCGTTAGGAAGATTGAAAGGCTTTTCTTCGTTAATTTTCGCATTATGCCGCTCCTTTCCTTCATTTAATTGTTAACAACGGTTGCTTTAACGGGAGATGTTTTTTGAGTTGTTGAATTATCTCCCAACCCTAATTGACCGTAATTGTTATATCCCCAGGTCCATAGAATACTGCCTTTAATCGCCAGGCTATGGTTAATGCCGCATGCTATACTGTCAACGTTGGTTATACCGCTTACCTGAACTGGTTGGGTACTCAATGTGGTGGTCTGATTACCCAGTTGTCCGTAGGTATTCTCTCCCCAGGCCCATACAGTGCCATCACTCTTTAGAGCCATTGAATAATTACCTCCGGCGGCTATTGCAATAACATTGCTTAGGTTACCTATTTTTACCGGTCTTGTTTTATCGGTTTTAGTGCCAATTCCAAGCTGACCCTTACTGTTGTCGCCCCAGGTTAAAACTTCTCCATCTTTCAGAGCTACTACGTGATTACTGCCGCAGCAAACTGCCTGTACCCCTGATATGTAATCAGTGTCATAGCCTTTTACTTGAACCGGTGATAACTTGGCAGTAGTAGTTGCTCCAATTCCCAGTTGCCCGCTGGAGTTGTATCCCCAGGCCCATAAGGCCCCCCCGTTTTTCATGGCTATCGTAAAGGTATCTCCTGCGTCTACAGCTACAAAATTACTATTTGCAGTTAAGTTGATCGCGGTTGGAGTGACCTTGTTTACCGTTGTTCCATCCCCTAATTGCCCCTTGTTGTTGTATCCACAGGTCAAAACTGATCCGTTACTGTTAATTAGTACTGTGTGATTGGTTCCACAATGAATAGACGTTATGTTGGTGCCAATTGAGGATGCGGTTAATTGATTTGTAGTATTGCCTATCCCTAACTGTCCATAGGTGTTGCCACCCCAGGTATACGCCGTGTTGTTGTTACTAAGAGCTACTGTATGGGTATTACCGCAATCTATTGCTTTTATATCAATTAGATCTTCATTTGCGTTTAATTTAGCTTTAACAGATACCATACTATTTGAAGTGCCGTTATTCCCTAATTGTCCACTGCTGTTTAATCCCCAACTATATACCTTGTTGTCAGTTTGCAGACATACAGTGTGGGAAAGCCCCCCGGCAGCTGCCAGTATTCCTTTTTTTACGGTTATATTACAGGTATCAGAAAAGCTTGGCTCCTGGGTCGTTGCAGTTATTAGGGCTGTACCTTCCGCCACTGGTGTTACAGCACCATTGCTATTTACCGTGGCTATTGATGTGTTATTGGAACTCCAAAATACTTTCCTGTTGGTGGCGTCTGGGGGCTGCACCGTAGCGGTGAGTGTATATGGGGAATCTCCCACTATCAAGGTGTAGCTTTCTGGGGTCAGCGTTATACCTGTTACGGGTTTTAAGTTTGCAGTAACGGTTACCTGACAATGTTCGTGGAATCCACCTTCGTCAGCGGTTACAGTAATAGTCGTTGTTCCTATTCCTACCGGAGTCACGATCCCGCCTTTGACCGTAGCGAATGCTGTGTTATCGGAAGACCAGGTTACTTTTTTATTGGTTGCATTTGACGGAAGTACCGTTGCAACCAGAGTTTTTTGTTCGCCCTCTAAATCCAGGGCTAGAGTTGGTTTATCCAAAGTTACTCCCGTTACCGGCTGGTTTAATATCGTTGTTGGGGTAGGAGTTTTTATAGTAGTACCGCTGCTGAGTCCCAACTGACCACTGCTGTTATCCCCCCATACATACAAGGATTCATCTTTCATAATGGCCAGACTGTGCCTGTATCCACAGGCTATCGACTTGACGTTATACCTTAATGCGGTTATCTCTACTGGTTTAGTTTTTTTGCTTGTTGTGCCATCTCCTAATTGACCTTTGGTGTTTGTTCCCCATGCCCATACTGTTCCGTCTTTTTTAAGAATTATAGTGTGGCTCCCACCGGTGGCTATGGTTTTAACTCCTGTTAGCCCTTCCATTTGTGTAGGTAGAGTATTATCATTACCCCAGATCCACACTGTTTCGTTTGGTCCTAATGCTACTACATGAGAACCTCCGCATCGAAATGCTTCGACATTGCTTAGATTTGATACCTTAACCGCATACCGACTCAGTGTAGTGCTTCCGTTTCCTAACTGTCCTGAAGTACTATCACCCCAGGCCCAGAGCGTACCATCATTTTTCAGTGCAACTGTGAAATTACCCCCGGCATCAATTGCTTTTACATCAGTAAGGGGCTGAATTTGAGTAGTACCGTTTACTTCAAACCGTTCTTGTACTTGGACCAAGTTCTTGCTATTTAATACGGTCGAACCGTCCCCCAGTTGACCTTTGTCGTTTAGTCCACATGTAGATACCGTGCCATCGTTTTTCAGCAATACCGTATGACTGCTACCACAACGAACAGATTTAACACCCGAGGCAATCGGATAGGGATAAGTTGGATGAGGTGAACTGCCTAATTGTCCGCTATCATTTGCTCCCCAGGCATAGACGTTTCCATTTTGGTCCAAAGCCGCTGAATGTAAATCACCAGCATCAATCTCGGTTATATTAGCCAAACCCTGGGATTGAACCGCTGTTCCATCTGTTACCAGGGTTCCGCCTAGCTGCTTTTTAGAATTGTCTCCCCAACACCAAACCGTACCATCTTGTTTCAAGCACATGGTGTGATCTTCTCCCCCAGAAACCATCTGAAGGGCTGTAGCACCCGCTACGGTTACATTACATGTAGCAGTAAAGCCTCCATCTAAGGTCGTTACACTGATAACAGCTGTCCCGGCACCTTCAGATGTTACTATACCGTTATCATCTACGGTAGCTACCGACGAGTTACTGGATTTCCAGGTTACACTTTTGTTTGCTGCTTCCTCCGGCGTTACGGTAGCAATCAGGGTCGCTGTCTCACCCCCGACACTTAAATTAAGTCTACTTTTATCGAGGGTTACACCTGTTACTTCGCCAGATACCGTGACTGTGCATGTTTCGAAACCTCCAGTGACACTAGCCTTAATAACAGCCGCGCCGACCGCCATTGCCGTTACTTTACCGGTGCTGTCCACTGTGGCCACCCAACTTTGATTTGAAGTCCAGGTAACGGGTTGACTGGAAGTTGCAGTAAGCTGTTCTATTTGACCGATGTTCATTGAAATTCGTGTTTTATTCAGGGAGATTGTCGGATTTGTCGACGTGGTAACTGTCAAGAGATTTCCGTTTGCATCAAACGTATATGTATCTACTCGTCCGTTATCATAGGTAACGGATTGCAATCGATTATTATTGTCATATACATATCTCGTCGCCGCTGGTAAATATGAAGCTGTAATCAGTTGGAATACAAGTCCAAGTATAAGTACCTTCCAATAAAATCCCCTGCGTTTATATCGCATTATTCTACCCCCTCTACTTCCTCTCAGATTGCTAACAGTAATAACTTAATGTTTGGCTCTTATAAATACATTCCGGATATCAGGCTCACATAGAATTCAAATACTGTTAACTCCAATTCCCGTTCTCCTAACAAAAACCATGGAGGTAGCCAGGGCCGACATCCCCGAAGTTGGGAATTATCTTCTTTTCCTAAAATGTCAGACTTAATAGGGATAGTATATATCCGAGTGATTGTAGTTCAGTAATATCCGGTAGACTTTTAAGGATACTAGGAGATATAAATGATCATTGTTACCACCTCTTACCAATTATTCTGCAAAAGGAAACATTATCCATAATTTTAGTCATTTATATGCTGTTTCCTGCCCGTTATCTAAAACGGCTCATTATTTGACTCAACAAGCTCAAATTTCGTCTTAAACGGTCTAAAATGTACTATGATTTATAAAAGGTTTGAACTAGATCACTATATAACCCCATAAGACTAGCTCAAAATGATATGTCTTTATGGAAGTATAGTCATAAAGGAAAAACCTATATTGGTGTTGAACTTGGGGGTATGTCATATGCTTAGGGATAAGTAATGTGTCTTTTGAAAGAAGATATGAAAAATCGTGGTGATGTTTTAGGTCAGAGAAACTGGATTTGTAATTAACCTAATTAAAATGTGCTTCATGTCTAATTCCCCGGAATGATATGTGACCTTACCCAGGTTTGATAGACACTGAGAATACCCCTACAATAAAAATAGGAGGTATTCAAATGGCACAAGTAAAGTATGACCGTGAATTTAAAGAACTCGTGGTTAAACGGATCTTAAACGGAGAAACCACAACCGCTGCGATGGCCAGAGAACTTGAACTCCACTATACAACAGTTCGAGACTGGGTCGGGCAGTACAGGGACAATGGCCAGAACGCATTCCCCGGAAGAGGCCGCCTTAAACCTGACGACGATGAACTCAGGAAACTCCGCAAAGAAGTGGCTGACCTTAAGGAGGAAAATGCCATATTAAAAAAAGCGGCAGCCTACTTCGCGAAGAATCAGAAATAAAAAAGTTCGAATTCATCTACGAACATCGCTCCAAATTTCGGGTTGCGAAGATGTGCGAGGCCTTACAAGTATCCAGGAGCGGCTATTATGCATTTATCAAAAGGCCCTTAAGTAAGCGTGCTTTAAGAAGGCAAGCATTATTGACCACGATAAAAAGAATTTTCGAGAGTAATCACAAAATATACGGAGCTCCGCGAATAACCCAGGCGCTGCCCCAGGATCAGAAAGCTAGTCTAGGCACGGTTGCCAAATTGATGCGAGAAAATGGTATCCGTTCAAAGACGGTAAAAAAATACAAGGTAACTACGGATTCGAAACATTCATTGCCGGTGGCGGAAAATATCCTTAATCGAGATTTTACAGCCAAAAAACGCAATGAGAAATGGGTTTCTGATATTACATATGTTTGGACCAAGGAAGGTTGGTTATATGTAGCCGCCTTGCTTGATCTCTATGACAATTCGATCGTTGGTTGGTCTACGGATAGCAGAATGAAGACTGAAATTGTCTCTTCCGCCTTAAAAAAGGCAATCCGCCGGACTGGAGCCGAGCCAGGACTTGTTGTCCACTCAGATCGTGGTGTCCAATATGCCAGCAAAGAATATCAGAAACTACTCATGAAACACAGATTTATTTGCAGCATGAGCCGTAAAGGAAATTGCTATGACAACGCTCCTATGGAATCCTTCTGGGGTAAGCTCAAGACCGAATGGCTCTATGGAAAACGCTTTAAAACAAGAGAACAGGCTAGACAAGCCGTATTTGAATATATTGAA